>JAJXVO010000123.1 GCA_021782105.1 bacterium | reverse complement strand
GTTCTTATCGCCTATTCGCGCGCCTGCGCGGCAACGTCGCCGGACCGGGGCTTTTACGTGGAGCCCTCGGCCGGCGTTCTGATCCTGAGCGGAGGCTCGAGTTATGTGCCCGAACACGACGAACCGATGATCGGCATCGTGGGAATCAACCCGGCGGTGCTCACCACGTGTTCGCAGGCGACCGACCTTCAGTCACTGGGATTCGGATACCGTTTCCTTCGAATCTGGTCTGTGGAGGCCGATGTGGTCCGAGTGGGATCCTGGAGTCAGCGCCAGCAGGGCGACGCTGTCGCCGCACCCATGTATCACTCGGACATCGTGAACCGACACTGCGAGAGTGGTGGAAGCCTGAACGCGTTCGCGACCTTTGCGCTAACGAAGCGGTGGTCGGCGTATCTGGGGGGCGGTTATGGATTCATCAGGGACAAAGTCACCACGTCGGGGTACGCTTGGATGTTTGCACCCATTCCTCAGACGTTGTGGGTGCAGACCGACACCCTGCGGCAGGCGAAGTGGATGGCCGGACTCGACGTGAAAGCAACGGAGCGTGTGGACCTGCGTTTTTCGGTGGAGCAACTCTACCTTAAGCAGCTGGCAGCCTATCCGAAGCCGAGAATGCTGGCTCTGATGCTCGGTGTGAAGATCGGGTTGTAGCGCCTCTCGAAATTGAGGGAAGCCAGCCGCACTCTCCTGATCAGAAGCTCCAGACCCAAAATCCGCCCGCCCCTCGCTCCGCCTTTGTTCCGTTTCCAGAAACATGGCTGAGAATCGCTATACCTTTGGAGACAACACCCGGGCGAGCGCGCGGTTGCGGCGGCTGGCGGAGGTGTACGAGCCCGAGACGCGCGCGCTGCTGGAGCGCTGCGGTGTCCACGCGCCCGCGTTGGCCGTGGATCTGGGCTGCGGCCCGGGGTGGTCGACCCGGCTACTCCGGTCGGTGCTGGCTCCGGTTCGTACGGTTGGACTTGAGGCCTCGGAGCGCTACGCGGAGGAGGCGCGGAAAAATGTCCCCGAGGGGGACGTCATCGTCTGCGACGTGACCCGCCCGCCGCTGCCAGTTGAAAACGTGGAGGTCTTTTTCTGCCGTTTCCTCCTGACCCATCTGCGGGACCTGCCCCGCGTGCTGGCCACCTGGGCTGCGGCGGCCGCCCCCGGGGCGCAGCTACTGGTTCACGAGACCGATTGACTCGAGGCGGACCATCCGGCGCTGCGACGCTATTACGAACTCGTCGGACAGCTCCAGCGTCACTACGGCCAGCTCCTGCACGTCGGCGAAGCGCTCGGGGCCGCATTCGAGGGCACCGGGTGGGCGATCGAGGAGCGGACGCGTCCGCTCGTGGAGAAGCCCGCCGCAGCGATGGCCGAGCTGCACCTCGCGAACCTGCGCAGCTGGACGGACGACGCCTTCGCGCGCGCGACCTTCGATGCCGCGGATTTGAGCCGCTTGGAGTCTTCCCTCGAGCGCATCGCGGGAGGGGAGGAGGCCGCCGCCCCCGTGCGCAACACCGCCTGCCAAATTCGGGCAAGGCGGGCGTGAGTGGCGGAGTGAGGAGCGCGGAAGGTACTCGCGTCTCAAAATCCGTCAGATCCTGGGTCCAACCTCAATAGCTTGAAATGAGCGGAAAACTAAGGAATAGCTGTAGTCCTAAAGAATACACTCAGGACGCCATGAACACATCGACCATCTCATCCAACGGGCAGACGACCATCCCCGCGAAAGTGCGCGAGTTCCTGAACGTGGGGCCGTCCGACAAGGTGATCTATCGTTTCGAGGGCAACCATGTCGTCATGGAGGCGGTCGCTTCGTCGACGGAGGCCTTGTACGGCGCGCTCAAGACGACCAAGAAGGCACCGACCAAGGAGAACCTCCGGGCCCTGCGCAAAGCGCGCTACACCGCAAAGGAGAGGAAATGAAACCGTACGTGCTGGACGCAAACGTCGTCCTGCGCTTCCTGCTCGCGGACCATCCGACTCAGTCCCCTGCGTCACGCGAACTCTTTTTGGCGGCCGCCCAGGGACGCCTGACCTTGATCCTGGGCGCGGTGACGCTCGCAGAAGTCGTCTGGGTGCTCGATTCGTATTACGAGGTCGACCGGAAGCGAATCAGCGTGTTGTTGTGCGGGTTCTTGCTTCACGACGGCGTCGAATGCCCCGAGTGCGATGTCTGCCTGTTGGCCCTCCGCCACTTTGGCGAACAAAGCGTCGATTTTGCCGACGGCTACGTCGCCGCGAGCGCCCAAGCCCGGGGTGTCGCCGTGCTCAGCTACGACCGGGATTTTAGGGAATTCCCGGACCTCTCCTGTCTGACGCCCGAGGCGGCTGTGAAGGATTAGGAAACCCGCCCCCCGCTGTGACGGGTTTCCAACGAGGGGGCAAGTCATGCCGCAAAGACGTTCAGAATGCGTCGCACTACAGCCCAGCCCCGACCTTCCGCGTGAGTTCGGCGACGCGGTTGCTGTAGCCCCATTCGTTGTCGTACCACGCTACCAGCTTGAAAAAGGTCGGGTTGAGTTCGATCGACGATCCTGCGTCGAAGATCGAGGAGTGGCGGTCGTGGATGAAGTCGGTCGAGGCCACCTCGTCGTCGGTGTAGGCCAGGATGCCGCGGAGGTAGGTCTCGGACGCACGCTTGAGCGCCGCCTTGATCTCCGCCAGCGACGTCGCCCGCGCGGTCTTGAAGGTGAGGTCGACCACCGAGACGGTGGGCACGGGCACGCGGAAGGACATGCCGGTGAGCCGGCCCTTGACCTCCGGCAGGACGAGTCCGACCGCCTTCGCCGCGCCTGTGGTCGATGGGATGACGTTGATCGCGGCCGAACGTCCGCCCTTCCAGTCCTTCCGCGAGGGTCCGTCGACCGTCTTCTGGCTCGCGGTGTAGGCATGGACCGCGGTCATGAGTCCCTCGGTGAGGCCGATGCCCTCCTTGAGGAGGACGTGCACGACCGCGGCGAGGCAGTTGGTCGTGCAGGAGGCGTTCGAAATGATGTGGTGCCGCGCCGGGTCGTAGCGGTCGTCGTTGATGCCCATCGCCAGCGTGATGTCCTCGCCCTTGGCCGGCGCGGAAATGATCACCTTGCGCGCTCCCGCCTCGAGGTGGCCGCGGGTCTTGTCGGCGGCGGTGAACAGGCCGGTGGATTCGATGACGAGCTGCACCCCGAGCTGCCTCCAGGGGAGCTCCGCGGGCGTCCTCGCGCTGACCACTCGAATCTCCCGACCATTGACGATCAGCACGTCGTCCTCCGCGCGGTCGGGCGAGGATTTCGCGGACGCGACGGTGCCCGAGAACCGGCCCTGCGTGGAGTCGTACTTCAGGAGGTAGGCGAGATTGTCGGCCGGCACGATGTCGCCGACGGCGACGACGTTGAGGTCGTCCAGGAGACCCTGTTCGACGATGGCCCTGAAGACGAGACGGCCGATCCGGCCAAACCCATTGATCGCTACGTTGACTGACATGGATGGTTCCTCGGTTGGAAGAGAAGGCGCCCGCCGGAGGACCCTCCCCCGACCGGAGCGACGACATCCTACACCCGGGCGCCGGTGGCCCAAAGGTCAATGTTGTTGCAATATCGGCCACAGCCTGTTGGGACAAGGGCATGAAATCCGTCGACAGGCGCGTGTGGTTTCTGGTCGTTCCGCGGACCTCGATGACCAACATCGCGGGGCCCTGGGAGGTGTTTGGCCATGCCAACGACCTGTTGGGGCGCGAGGCGTATCGGTTGGAGGCGTTTGGCCCTTCCGCGCCGACGATCTCGACCCGGTTTGGCCTGTGCCTTGCGGGCCTGCGGCCACTGCCGGCGCGCGTGAGTTCTCCGCCCGACCTCGTGATCGTGGCGGGAGCCTCGCCGCTGGATCCGCTTCCGGATGACCACGCACCGCTGGTGCCCTGGCTCCGGCGGCACCGCGGGCGGATCAGGACGATCGTCTCGATCTGCACGGGTGCGTTCACGCTCGCGGCGGCGGGTGTGCTGGAAGGGCGTCGGGCGACGACCCACTGGATGTACCTCGACGCGCTGCGGGCGCGGTATCCCGGGGTGAAGGTGGTGGACGAAGGGGTTTACGTTCACGACCGCGGCGTGTGGACCTCGGCGGGCGTGACCGCCGGCATCGATCTCGCGCTGGCGCTGGTCGAACAGCACCATGGTCATGCGCTGGCGGCGCGCGTCGCCAAGCGGATGGTGTTGTTCCTGCGGCGGACGGGGCAGCAGGCGCAGTTCAGCACGCCGCTGGGCGCGGAGGACCCGAAGGATTCGCCGCTGACGAAGTTGTCGGCGTACGTCCTCGGGCATCTCGACGAGGTGATTTCCGTGGAGGATTTGGCGGGGCGGATCGGCATGAGCCCGCGGACGCTGAGTCGCTGGTGTCGGAAGAACCTCGGCGAGTCGCCGGCCCAGTTGGTGCGGCGGCTGCGGCTCGACGAGGCGCGCCGGCAGCTCGAGGAGACGAGCCGGCCGCTCAAGGAGGTGGCCGCGCGCGCGGGACTCGGCGACCAGAGCACGCTCTGGCGGGTCTTCATGCACGATCTCGGCGTCACGCCCGCGGAGTACCGTAAACGTTTCGCGGCGGCTGGAGGCTGAAAGGATTTCAGCGAAGTTGCGTGGCAGGCGACTCGCCTACAGCGGAAATCATGCGGGACCGAGGCAATCCACGGTAAAGGTCGAGTTAGTTGGCGTTCTTCGTTGGCCAAGTGGCGGTGAGGTCGGATTCAATTGGTTCCTACCGGCGCAAAGGTGTATTGCGTGGCTGATTTGCCCTCCGCCGGTACCAGGGGGATACCTACGCCGGTCATCGTCTTGATAGTAGCAGTTTCGACGATCTGGAGGTTGCCTTGGTGATCTTTGGCCAAAAGCAACGCTGCAGACTCTGAAATGGCTTCGCTCCCGGGGCTTGGAATGCGCTCCAACCTCAATGAGATGTAGCTGGAGCCGACGGTCATGTCACGACCCGGCGAAAAATGGAGGACACGGTCTGGCGTGCCATCGGTATGAAAATAGACGACCAGCCCGCCTTCGGGCGTCTTGGCGATGGTGAAAGTGTCGCAGGAGATGGCGAGGCGCTCGGTGCGGAACGCTTCGCCAGCAGACCCCTGGAGCTTTTCGAATGCACGGCCATTCCACCACTCTTCGCCTCCGTGTCCCGCATAGCTGCCGGAGACGTTGGGGTCGCCCGAGAACGTATCGACGAGCGAGCGTTCGCTATGGCTCAAGCCGACTACGATGCAGCCGCTCAAGGCCAGCGCGGTTGCACCGAGTGCCAGCAGCATGAGAGTTCGTGTGAGTGAGGGTTTATGGATGGCGCTTGAGTGAGACATGTGGCCAGGCTTGCGTGTAGAGTGGAGACTGAAAGGGAGTAATGAATCTGCGTGGAGAGGGCTTGTTGATGTAGGTGCTGCAAGGAGCGTTTGTCGTTTGCCCCGGGCGACGTCACTTCACTCCGCCAGCGGCGTGAGGCGGTCGAAGCGCGTGCCGAGGAACCAGATGCCGAGGACAGCCTCGGCGGAGAGGACGATCACGCCGATCAGGGTGCCGGTGATGAGGGCGGGACCGGCGCCGAGCAGGAAGTGGAAGAGGCAGGTGACGAGCCAGCCGAGCGCGACCGGGGCCGCGAGGATGAGGAGCAGCCCCGCGAGCTGGCCGAAACCGAAGAGCATGCGGTGACCCATCTGATCGAGGCCCCTGGCCCGGCCAGGCGCCATTCGGAAGAGTGCGGGGAAGAGCGTTGCCGCCAGATTCGGGATGATGAACTCGACGAGCAGAACGAAGGGCGTGACGAAGGCCGCGGCCCCTGAGATGACGACTCGCATGGCCGGGCTGAACCAGACCATCGACAGTGCCGGAGGCTGGTGTCCGTGCAGCCCGAGGTACCAGGCCAGGATGCCCAGCCAGACGATGCCGGTCAGCACCGCGGTCGGAGCGAGCAGTTCGCCGGCCATGATACGCCAGCCTGGGAGAGGGTAGGTGCGCAGGATGTCGAGGTTGCCCAGGTCCTGACGCAGGTCGAGGCGGGTGATGAGCGGGCCCTGGATCAGGCCGTACCAAATCCCGATGGTGCCGAGCGTGGCGATCGCGCCGCCCGCTTTCCAATACGTGTTGCCCATGAGGTGGGTGAGCACCGCGCACAGGCCCACCATCGCGGCGGCGGTCAGCGCCCAGGTGCGGGGCGCCAGCCACAGCTTTCCGCTCGCGATGAGGTTTTTCCACAGAAAGGCCAGTTCGGGCGTGCGGGCCCTCGCGATTGGAAACGGTTCGCGGCGGCTGCGTTTTTCCTGCGAGCCGAAGGAGAACCGCCCCGTGCGTTGCATGGTCGCGAGGCGGGCCGCGACGCGCCCGGCGGCGTTGACCGAGGCCTCCTCGAAGGGGCACTCGAGGGCGAGGATCCAGGCCGCGAGTATCGCGATTATGGCGACACCGGTGCCGAGCGCGGCGAGCGGGGCGGCGGAGAAGGGGTACAGGAGGATACGCCCAGGCACGAGCACCCAGGAGATTGGCCAGAGACCGACGACCCTGCCCACCCAGGCGGCGGGGTCGGGGGCCGCGGAGAGTTCGGGGAGGTGGCGCCGGAGTTCGAAGATGGCGAGTGCGACCAGGCATAGACCCGCGCCCGTGAGCAGGCGGCGCCTCATGGGCTTGGCGAGTCCGGCCCGCGACAGGCGGTGGAGCGTGAGCGAAGACGCCATCCGGTGCAGCGCGATCGCGCCGACGAGCACCACCCACGCGAACAGGACCAGCAGTCCGCGCGGGCTGAAGAGGAGCCGGCCGGTGAACAGCAGGGCGAAGAAGAAGGCCGAGAAAAACGAGCTGAGCAGGCTGGCGGCGATCTTGTAGAGGATCAGCGCGCGGCGACGCCAGGGGGCGGTGAACAGGAAGAGGATTTCCGATTCCTTGAACGGGATCGCGGGTTCGTCGCCGGGCGCGATCCACGCGATCGCGAGCAGGATCGTCGGGATGAGCGGCAGGATCGTCGGAATCAGGCTGGCCTGGGGTGCGCCGGGGGCCCAGAGCGTGGCGACCGATCCGTTTCCGCGGCGGAAGAAGAAGAACCAGAAGTAGGCCGCGGCGAAGGCGAACCCGACCAGGGCCTTCGGCTGCCTGAGTTTGCGGAGCTGCACGCGCACCACGTTGAGCAGCGTGCGGGTGCGGAGGTAGAGCAGCGCGCGGACCATGGCGGACCTCAGGTTTCGGAGCCGCCGGTCGCCCGGATGAAGATTTCCTCGAGGCTCACGTTGGATTCGCCGTTGGAGAAACGGCTGGTCACCTCGGCGAGCGTGCCCGAGGCGATGGTGACGCCCTGCTTCAGGATGAGCACGTGGGAGCAGACCTCCTCGAGCAGGTGAAGCAGGTGTGAGCTGAGGATGATGCTCGCGCCGGACTTCGCCAGGCTGCGGATGAGGTCCTTCATGCGCCGAATCCCGAGCGGGTCGAGGCCGGTGAGAGGTTCGTCGAAGAACAGGACCGAGGGGTTGTGCATGAGCCCGCAGGCGATCACGAGTTTCTGCTTCATGCCGCGGGACAGCGCGGCGGGCAGCTCGCCCGCCTTGTCGGAGAGCTCGAAGCGCTCGAGCAGTTCGCGGGCCCGGGCCTCGGCGTCGGGGACGCCGTAGATGCGGGAGATGAAAGCCAGGTGCTGCTCGACGGTGAGGTAGTCGAACAGGCGGGGTTCGTCCGGAAAAAATGAATACCGGCGCTTGGCGGCGACCGGATCCTGCTTCAGGTCCACGCCGTCGATGAGGATCGTCCCCTCGGTGGCGGGGATGATGCCCGTGAGACAGCGCAGGGTGGTGGTCTTGCCCGCGCCGTTCGGGCCGACGAGGCCGAGCAGTTCGCCCGGACCGACGCGAAAGCTCAGGTCGCGAACGGCGACGTGGTCGCCGTATTTTTTCTGAAGGGCAACGACTTCAATCATGGGGTAGGTCGGATGTCGGAGGTCGGAGGGGAGAGGTCAGAAGACAGAGGGCTGGCGGGCTGGGGGCGGCGAAAGGCTAGACAGCAACGCGCCGCCTTGCGAAGGCGGGAATGGCGCATTCGGTTGTCCGGTTACGGTCCGGACGCTGACGCGCAGGGTCGCTCAGCGGCTGAGGGAGAGGGCTGCGGCGAGGGCAGCCTGGTGCACGGTTGGCGCGGGTACGCCGGTCCGCTCGGCGGCTTGCCTCACAGATTCGTACTCAGGGGCGCAGCGGGTTGAGCCGTCTGGGAGCGCGACCCGCTTCACCGCGATGGCGCCGTAGGGAGTGTCGACCTCGAGCGACTCGCGTTTCAGCATCAGTCGCGACACGGGCGTCATGCGCACGCCGATCGTGCTGGTGTGTGAAAGGACGAGTATGGCGAGCTCGGCGGCCAGTGCGGGCTCGGCGAGCACCTCGAGCTGCTGGGCGGGCCGGCCCTTCTTCATGACGATCGGATGCAGGACTGCGTCGCGGGCGCCGGCCTTGAGCAGGCGGTCGAGCAGGTCCGCGCCCAGGAATTCGCCGGTGGAGTCATCGATGTTGCAGGCGATCGAGACGAGTTCGTCGCTGAGGAGCCCGTCGGTGCGACCGATGGCAGGTGCGGCGGCGTGAGCGAGGCGGAGCCGGAGCAGGTTCGGGCGCTTCCGGGTGTCCTTGGAGCCTGCGCCAAAGGACGAGGCGGTGGCGACCAGGGTTGCGTCGGAAAAGGTGGGGGCGAGTTCCGCCAGGATGAGGGCGCCGGTGGGGGTGGTCCATTCGCCTGACAGTTCCCCTGCGAAGGTGGGCATTCCCTGGAGCAGGCGCTCGGTGGCGGGTGCGGGCACGGGGAGCACGCCGTGGGCGACCTTTACCGTGCCGTAGCCGACGCACACCGGGGTTGCGAACACCTGGCGCAGGCCGAGGCGCTCGATGCATAGGGCGGCGCCGACGATGTCGACGATCGAGTCGATGGCGCCGACCTCGTGAAAGTGCACCTGTTCGACGGGAATCCCGTGGGCGGCGGCCTCGACGGCGCCGAGGCGTTCGAACATGCGCAGGGCGCGGGCGCGCACCGGAGGCGGGAGGTCGGCACGGGTCAGGAGTGTGCGGATCTCGGAGAGCGGACGATGGGCGTGGTGAGCGTGTCCCTCGTCGGAATGGCCGTGATGCTCGTGGCCGTCGGAATCGTGCTCATGAGCGTGGTGATGCTCGTCGTGCTCCTGGTGCTGTTCCCCGTGGCGGTGCTCGTGCCCGTGATGCTCTGCGGCTTCGTCGTGGTCGATCACCTCGAAGCGGCGGGCCTGGAGGGAGCTGCGCACGACGTTGGAAAAGCGGACTGACACGCCGTCGAGCCCGAGCCTGGCCGGGAGGGTTTCGACTTCGGCCTCGCATCCGGCGAGGCGGGCGGCTGCGGCGACGAACATGTCGCCGCTGATGCCGCTTTGGAGATCGAGGATGAGGGTGTCGGGGGTCTTGTTCATGAAGCGGAGCCGAGCCAGCGGCGGGCGGCCATGGCGGCGCCGCAGCCGTTGTCGATGTTGACGACGACGATCCCGGGCGCGCAACTGGCGAGCATGGCGTGCAGCGCGGCGCGGCCGCCCTCGGCAACGCCGTAACCGACGCTGGTGGGGACAGCGATGATGGGCTGGGGCATGAGGCCGCCGAGGACGGACGGAAGCGCGCCCTCGAAGCCTGCGAGACAGATGAGCACGCGGCAGGCGGCAAGGCGTTCGCGATGAGTCAGCAGACGGTGGATTCCTGCGACGCCGCAGTCGCCGAACTCGAGGGCGGTGCATCCGAGGTAACGCAGCGTCACGATGGCCTCGCGCGCGACGGGTGCGTCTGAGCTTCCCGCGTAGACGACGCCGACGGGCCCTCCCGCGGGCGTAGGGGCCCCGTACTGCTTCAGGAAGGTGCGGGCGACTGCATCGTATTCCCCGTCTAGCCCTTCGACCTGCTCGGGTCGGCAACGCGTCACGAGCAGGCTGGCGCGGCGATCGGCGTGGCTTTGGGCGATCGCGTGCAATTGTTCGGGAGACTTCGATTCGCCATAGACGATTTCAGGCATGCCTGTGCGCTCTGCCCGGGAAAAATCGAGATCGACGTCGTTCATGTCAGGATACGGAGGAGACCATGCCGCGGTTGAGTTTTCCAGACACGAACCCCTCAGGGTCGACGTCCGCACCGCTGAAACCCATGGACGCGAAGGCCTCGCGCAGCTCCGGGAGGCGGGGAAGGAGCTCGGCCTGCCTGTCTGGAGGGACCTCGATCACCGCGTAGCCGCCGAAATGACGGACGCGGCAGATTTCGAAGCCCGCGCGAAGCAGCCAGGACTCCGCGGCTTCGATTTGGGCGAGTTTTTCGCGGGTCACCGGCTGGCCGTAGGGGATGCGCGAACTTAGGCACGGGCTGGCGGGCTTGTTCCAGACGGGCAGTCCGTGGGTGCGCGCCAGTTCGCGAATCAGCGCTTTCCCGAGTCCGCACTCCATGAGCGGGTGACGCACGTGCGCCTGCGCGGCGGCGCGCAGGCCGGGACGATAGTCACCCTGATCGTCGAGATTTGCGCCGCTGCAAATCCAGATCCCTGCGCAATGCCCGGCGAGGTGCTCTGCGAGCGTTGTGTAGAGGGTGGTTTTGCAGTGAAAGCAGCGGTCGACTGGGTTGCTGGCATAGTTGGGGTTATCGAGCTCGTCTGTGACGAGTTCCTCCAGCGGAATGTCGAAGGTCGTGCAGAACTCCCGGGCGCGCGCGAGATCCTCGCGCTTGAGGCTGGGGGAATCCGCGATCCAGGCCGTCAGGCGCTCGCGACCCAGACAGCGGCGTGCCCAAAAAGCGACCAACGCGGAATCCACTCCTCCGGAAAATGCGACTGCGATCGACGGGCTTGCGGCGAACCAGGCGTCGAGGCGACGTACGGCCTCCGCGACATCGCCGGCCTGCGGTGAGGAGGGGCTTCCGGTGAAGCGGGCGCGGGTCTGAGGGGTGGCGGACATGGATAAAGGAGAGGAATCGGCCGGGAGTCAGGGAATAGGATTCGAAGAGAATGTCCAAAGTCCAAATCTAACCATTGTGCGGCAAATCCATTGCCCGGGCGCCCGCGAAGAACAAGGCGCTTCCGGTGGAATCGAACTCAGACGTTTGTTAACCTGTCGGTTGCGCGGCCCTCGTGGTTGCGGCGCACATACTTCGACCAGGCGCCTCGGACTGCACAGGCGCTTGTCTGGCCACGGACGGGAACCGAGAAAGAACAGGGACAGGCGGGAAAAAAGGCAAAAATCATTGACTTCGCGGCTCAATAAAGTAAAAGAGATTTAATGCGTCGACCGAGGCTGAAGCTGGATGCGAAGGAAGAGGAGGCGTACTATCACTGCATAAGCAGGACGGCGGGAGGGGAGTGGCTGTTGGGAGAGAGGGAGAAGGAGGTGCTCAGGACGCAGATCTGGAAGCTGGCGGAGTACTGCGGTTTGGAAATCGTCACGTATGCGGTGATGGCGAACCACTACCATGTGCTCGTGAAGGTGCCGCAGT
>JAJXVO010000122.1 GCA_021782105.1 bacterium | reverse complement strand
CCGCCCGATCAGCTTGCGCCAGCTCCTCTCCCACACCAGCAGCGCGCGCGACCACCACCACCACAAATGACCATCGAAACATCACCGCCGTGATGGCCATGAGGAGGGTTCTGGTGGGGTGCTTGTAGACTGCGGTGGATCGAGGTCTCGACGGCGGGATACACGCGCTACGACACGGACGATTTCAGGGAGGCGCTGCGCGGCAAGGGGACGGCGTTCACGAATGCGTCGTCGGTCTTTGCGGATTCCTGCGCCCAGCACGTGATGGCGATGATGCTTGCGCTCTGCCGTGAGCTGCTGGCGTCGCATCGCGACCAGCTGACGGACCGCTCGTGGCACTATGACGAGAGGCGCTACCGGTCGGTGCGGCTGACCGGGGCGACGGTGCTGCTGCTGGGATACGGCGCGATCGGCCGCAGGCTGACGGAGCTGCTGGCTCCGTATTCGTGCAAGCTCTACGCGCTGCGTCGCCAGGCTCGGAGCGAGGCAGGGGTGAGGGTGGTGCGGGTCGAGGAACTCACGGCGGTGCTGCCGCTGGCGGATCACGTGGTGAACATCCTGCCGGAAAACGAGGCGACTCGCGGTTTTGTGAATGCGCGCCGGCTGGCGTGCCTGAAGCCGGGAGCCCGCTTCTACAACATCGGCCGCGGTGCGACAGTGGATCAGCGTGCGCTGGCGGAGGCGCTGGCCTCGGGTCGCCTGGGCGCCGCATACCTGGATGTGACGACGCCGGAGCCGCTGCCGCCGGGCGATCCGCTGTGGGAGGCGCCGGGCTGTTACATCACTCCGCACACGGCGGGCGGGCGTCACGATCAGGACCGGGCGCTGGTGGAGCATTTCCTGGAAAACCTTGCGGCCTTCGAGGCGGGGCGGCCGATGACGGACCGCATCGTGTAGGGTGCAGCACGCGCGTTTGCGGCGTTGCGGACTCGAAGCCGGCTGCGGTCCGGCCGGGCGGTTGCGGGCGGATTACTCGTCGATCACGCGGGTGTCGGCGATGAGATCGTGAAGGCAGCGCTGGTCTTCGCGGAAGATGAAGCAGCTATCGACGACCCAGAAGAGCAGTCCGATCCAGGGGATGTTGTCGAGGATGGTGACGACCACGGCGCGCAGAAGGACGACGTGGACAAAATCGGGTTTTGAGTTGTCGGAAAAACGGACGATGCGGATGCCGAGGAGCTTTTTGCCGATGGTCTGGCCGCGGGCAGTGAGGAGCCAGAGCTGGATGATCATCAGGATCACCCATCCACCCAGGATCACGCCGATGGAGCCCAGGGTTGATTCGAAGGCGGGGGTTCCGAAGGTCGGCATGTGGCCGCCGTTGGCGACGAGGTGAGTGCTGAGCATGACCATGCCCGGGAGGGCGAAGAGCATGGACAGAATGCCGTCGATGAGCGCGGCTAGGAGCCGGACGCCGCGTCCCGCGAGTTTCGGTGCGGGCTGAGCGCGGAGGGAGGTTGGGGCGGGGGCCTCGAACGAGGTATGGAAGCGTTGCTCGGCTAAGGCCTCCACGGCGGGTTGGGAGTCCTGAGCGTAGGGGCTCGCGACAGGGGCGGCGGCGGACTGGAGCGAGGGCGGCGTTGAGGAAGTCGCCGAAAATTCGGGCATATCGCGGAGCTTGCGCCAATCGGCCTGTCCATCGCCTCGGGCGAGCGTGTCGAGGGTGGCGCGCCCCTCGTCCATCCAGCGCCTTACCTGGTCTACGGATACTGGGCCGTAGGGTTTTCCGTCTCCGCCGATGATCGTGATCATGGGCCCTAGTGAAGAAGTCCGGCAACCTGAGTCAATCCGGGGCCGGCGCGCGACGCAGTAAATTCCTGTGGAGGGGGGCATCCGGGTGGCGGTTGCAGGTGGTTCGAAGGGGCATATTTCGGTCGCGGAGAGACGAAAAGGGGAGGGCAAATCGGCGCCATTCACGCGCTGGCGAAAGGGGGAAAGATTTTCAAAATAGCTATTGACGCGTTGGCCGGTCCGCCTACTCCTATCCCTCCGTTTTGCGGGCGTAGCTCAGTTGGTAGAGCACCACCTTGCCAAGGTGGACGTCGCGTGTTCGAGTCACGTCGCCCGCTCCAATTTCGCAAAGGCCTCCCCATCGTGGGAGGCCTTTGCGTTTTCGATAGCCGCGAGTTCGGCCGAAACCAAGTTTCGAAGCTGAATGGAACAGAAGCAGTGAAGGGAGCGGAGCACTCGCCGCTTACCACGGAATCGAGAGCCCTGATTCGTTCGCGGGTGGGGGAAGTCGGTTTTGCCTTGGCGAATTCGTCCAATCGATCGGATCGGTCTTCCTTGTTGGCTTCGCTGTTGCTGTTGACTGCGTTGCCAGAGGTGAACGAGGGGGGGCTCAGGTTGCCGGGGGGCCGAGCAGTTGGCCGAGGATTCGCGCCAGATCGACGCTGGCGAAGGGCTTGATGAGAACCTGAGTTTGGGCAGGCATCGCGTGGCCATCGCGTGCGAGCTCCTTCTTGAAACCGGTGATGACGATTGCGGGGATATCCGGGTGGACGGCGCGCGCCTGGCGGATGAGGTCGAGCCCCGTGAGGTGAGGCATCGTGAGGTCGGTGACGAGGGCGTGGAAGCGGCCGGGGGCGGCCTTGAGCTCGTCGAGCGCGCGAAGGGGGTCCTGATGGACGGTGGTGCGGTAGGCGTAGTGGCGAAGACTGGCGGCGACGAAGCCTGCGACGGTCGGTTCGTCGTCTACCACCAGGATCTCGCGCTGGCCACCGGGCGGGGGTGGGCGGGCGGAATCGGGGGTTTGCAGTGCTTCGGTGGATACGGGGAAATAGATATCGAAAGTCGTGCCGCGACCCGGGCTGCTGCGTACTCGCAGGGCGGCTCCGTGATTGGCGACGATGCCGCGCACGATGGAAAGGCCGAGGCCGGTTCCTTCGCCGGTGCGTTTTGTGGTGAAGAAGGGATCGAAGATCCTGGCGAGCGTGGCGTCGTCCATGCCGCAGCCCGTGTCGCCGACGGACAGGCAGAGATGGCTTCCGGGGGACAGATCCTGGATCTCTCCGGCGAGATCGGAGTCGACGAGGACAGACCGCACCGCGACGGAGAGCCGTCCGTCGGCGGCGCCGCGCATGGCGTGGACGGCGTTGGTGCAGAGATTGACGACGATCTGGTGGATTTGGGAAGCGTCGGCCTTGACGATACCGGGATCGAACTCGGCCTCGATGGCGATCGAGGCGGGGGTGGAGGCGCGGACGAGCTTGAGGGCCTCGACGACGACGGTGGAAAGTTCGACGGGAGCGAGCCTGGATTCGCCTCGCCGTGAGAACGTGAGGATCTGGGAGACGAGCTCTTTGGCGCGGAGGCCTCCGGCCCTGATCTCGCGGAGTTCGTCGGCGTTGGAGCGGCCTTCCTGGAGGGCGAAATCGGCCAATTCGCAGTAACCGAGGATACCGGTGAGGATGTTGTTGAAATCGTGGGCGATCCCGCCGGCGAGTGTGCCGAGGCTTTCGAGTTTCTGGACTTGGGCGAGTTGGGCTTCGAGCCGGTGGCGCCGGTCGTGTTCTTCGAGCGCCTCGGAGATGTCCTCGAGCAGGGCGAGGTGGTTGCGGAGGGTACCGTCGGGGTTGCGCAGGGGGGCGAAAGTGGAGCGCAGGTGGAGGATTCGGCCATCCTTGCGTCGCAGGGCCACCTGGCCGTTCCAGCGTTCGCCGCGCGTGAGGGCCGTCCAGATTTCCTCGAGCTGATCGGGTCGCACGAAGTCGGCGCGGAGGCGGCCGAGGCTGCGGCCCGTGAGTTCCGAGTTTGAATAGCCTATCAGGCGCTGGAGCGAGGGGTTGGCGAAAACGATGGAGCCGGCGGGGTCGGTGATGAAGACGCTGACGGGGCTTTGCTCGATGGCTTCGGAGAGAGTTCGGATTTGTTCGATGGCCCGTTTCCGGTCGGTGACGTCGCGGGCGATGCCCTCGATGGCGACGAGGTTGCCGGCGCCGGAGTGAACGGGAACCAGGTGCATCTCGATTGCGAGGCGGCGGCCGTCGCGTGCGATCCATGTCGCCTCGCGGGCTCCGGTGGGAACGGAGAAGTTGCGTGCCAGATCGAGAAGGTTGTCCGGGCCGGCGGGGCTTGCGATGCGGCCGATCAGCTGGGGGGTGGCGTAGAACTCATCGGGAGTGTAGCCGGTGATGGCGGCGACTGCCGGGCTGATGTAATCGAAGCCGGTGTCGGGCCCGGTTCGCAGACGGAAAATGATGTCGGGGGCGTTGTCGCTGAGGCGGCGGTAGCGGTCTTCGCTGACCTTGAGGGCGGCGGCGCGGTCATTGGACTCCTTCATCTGCCTGCCGAGCTCGCGGTTCATCTCATGGAGTTCGTTGGTGCGGAGGTTCACGATGCGTTCGAGGTGCGACTTCCCCCTGCGTTCGAGGTAGGAGGCGGTGCCGACGAGGAGTGCGACCAGGCTCAAGCTGGCGAGGATGTACCCGGCGTAAGCGAGAGGGGTCTCGAACCACGGGGCTCGCACGGAAAAACGGAGGCGTGCCTCCGTCCCCACCTGGGAGCCGATGTGTGGGCGCACGAGAAGGACGTAGGAACCGTGGTCGACGTGATCGAACACGGCGGAGCCCGTGCTTCCGGTGGAAATCCAGGCGCTGCGAGCGCCGCTCAGCTTCACGTCGAAGGAGACCGGCTGGTCCAGGGGTGTGTCGGGGGCATCGAAATAGACCGTCAGCGAATTATCGGATGAAGGCAGATTGCCCAGATTTTCTCCGGAGGAGATGAGTCGGGTGCCGGACGGGAGGACGACGCTGGTGATGAGGGCGTGGAGCGGGGCGGGAGCGGGGGCCGGCATCAAGGGGTCGAATCGAGCGAGGCGCATGCGTTGATGAAGCCAGACGACGCCGTCGGCCTGGGCTGTGAAGAAAATGGGCACGAGCCCTTGGGGAAGACTTTCGACGCTTTGGTTTGGGGCGGGTTTGGAGGGGTCGACCACGAGGACGTGGTCCTTGTGGGTGATCCAGAGGCGACCGAAGGCATCGCGGGCCGGACGGCCCAGCGCACCCTGGAGCTGTGGAAAGTGCCGGAGCAGGTCGGGGTCGGGAGTGAACTGGCCTTTGGCGGTGTCGAAGCGGAGGATGCCGCCATCGGTATTGATGCGTGGGGCGCCGTCGGGGAAAAACAGTTGGGCCCATCCGTTTGGAACTCCCTGGGCGGAGCCGAAGACGGAGACTTTGGGTCGAGGCGACGTGGGGAGGATGCGACCGACTTTACCGGTTCCGAGTTCGATCCAGACTGCGCCGTGTTCGTCGGGGGCTCCTCCATAGACGTGTCCGAGACGGGTGTCGGGAAAACGTTGCAGGGAGTAGTCGCCGCGTGATTTTACGATCCAGCCGGTTTCGTTTTCGGCTGCGTAGAGCCAGCGGCCTGGGGTATCGGGGCTTTCGAAAATGTAGGCGCTCTTGACGTCGTTTGAGACGGACATCCAGGAGCCATCCTTTTCGTGCAGAAAGATGCCGTTCGTGCTGCAAGCGAGCAGATCGCCTCCGATCGTGGCGAGCGAACTGAGGTAGCCTGGCGGGGAATCGACGGCGAAGGCGGTGAGACGTCCGTCTGCGTCGTACTGCCCCTGCTCGGCGCGTCCGTCGGACATAAGCCACAGGTGACCTTGATACCTGTAGGGTTGGGCGTAGGCCAGAGCGGTGGGGACGAAGGGCTCCATGTACGAGATGCGGGAGGGGAAGGCGACCCGTGCGATGCCCTCGTTGAGCAGGGCCCAGATCGTGCCGCCCGGCGTACGAAGCAGGCGTTTGACGCGGGACAGGCGTTGATCGAGTGTGCGGTCGAGGACCTGCACGGTGCGACCCGACCTGTCGAAAAACACGATGCCGACATTGTTGATTGCCGCGGCAAAAAGGCCTCCCTCGGTGGCGATCAGATCGTTGATGCGATAATCCGGGCCGAGCAGGCCCTGGGCCTGGAGCGGGCGGAAGTGGTCACCGTCGGAGACCAGGAGCCCGCGGGCGATGGTTCCGATGAGGGTGCGGTGTGCATCGAGTGCGACAGCGCAGGTGAAGGTGTCGTAGACGAAATTCTTTGGGGTGGCGTTTTCGCGCGTGAACTCCCCCGCTTGAAGCCGATAGAGGTCGCCGGTGGAGCCGTCGCTGAGGACGATGTTGCCGTCGATGGCGAGAAAACGTTCGACTGCATTGATTCGGCCGACGATGCGAGCCGGTTCACCGGGATTCCACTCGACGATGGGGCCGCTGCCGTGCGACCAGAACCAGCGGCCGCCGGCGGCCTGGGTGCTGGTCAGGGAGGATGTGACCTTGCGGAGACCGGCCGGATAGGGCGCGACGATTTTAAAGACCCAGGCTCCGCCGGGCTCCATCTCGATGCGAGCGAACCCGTCGGGCACGCCTGCGTAAATGCGACCCTTGGCGTCGACCTCGACGCTGCGGGTTTCGACATGAAGATCCTTTGGGGCCTGTTTGAACACTTCCCAGCGCACGCCATCGCCGAGGGCGAATTCGCCCTGACCGAACGCGAGCATGCGGCCGTCGGGCATTTGTTTTAGATCGACGGGAGCCGCGGACAGACCGAGGGATTGCGGGTCGCTGACGAGGAAGGAGGGCGCGCCGGTTTCGATGAGGCCAGGGGAGGGCGCTGGCAGCAGGACGGGTTGGGCGTGGAGGCGCGGGCCGATGAGCCCGAGAAGAGTTGCGAACGCGGCAGCGGTCTTGGGAAGCCGACGGGAAAGGGCTTGGAGAGGAAGACTCACGGTCATCGACGAGGTGAGAGTCTGGTCGGGGACTCGGGGGAGGGGTATGCGATGACATTGAGTGAAAGCCTGTCGCGGGCAAGAACCTGCCGGGGAAAAAACTACGCCCCGCGAGAGGAAACGGCGGCGAGGCCCTGGTCCGGATCCGGGCGGGGTGGAGGGGGACGGACATGGACGCGGCGCGCCATCGGGGCGCGCCGCGTCGTTTGCCGTGTGTGAGCGCCGCTTGACTTACTCGGACGCGGCCAGGTGCGCGCGGTCGGCTGAAGGACTGGGCGCGGTCGCCATTCGGGTAGTGTGCTCGGGGGAAAGCCGCATTCCCGGCCGAGGCTGGCTGTGGAGCAGACGCTCAAAGAGGTCTTCAAGGTCGCCGAGTGTTCGGACGTTGAAGAGTTCGTCGTTGGAGATGGAGACCAGCAGCACGTCTTCGGAGAGCATTCCGATCTCGGTCAGCGCGAGGGAGTCCACGCCCAGATCTTCGGCGAGGCGAAGGCTGGGCCGTCCCTGGGCGAGGGCTGGCTGCAGCTCCTGCGAAACGAAGGGACCGAGGATGCCGATGGCGAGGGTGCGGAGATTCTCGGGATTTCCGTCCGCGCGCACGGCGCAGGCGGCCTCGAAGGTATCAGGCGAGCAGTGACGCAGCGTCTGGCGCAGCCTGCCGTCGGTGCTATCCGGTGCCGCCTGGCCGGCGTTTTGGATTGGGCGTGGCTGGGCGGACGTGCTGAGATTTGTGGGCATGACTGGCTGTCACCTACGACAAGGCTGGTGCGGGAAACCGCTACCCGCGGCGGCGTTTTTTTGAAGATGCCACGCTCAGTAGGTCACTGTCAGGGAGAGCGAGTACACGCGGCCGCGCCAATCTCCGTAGGGCTGCACGCCGGCTCCGGAGGGATCGTTGGCGTAGCGGGGCGGCGGGGCGTCCAGGAGATTGTTGATGCGGATCTGGCCTCGGAGACCCATTTTCGAATGCTTGGGCAGCAGCCAGCGCCCGAGGTCGGTCTGGAGGTAGGCGTCGAGATCCCAAAATGACGAGATATGGTCGCTGCCCTGGCTTGCCCATTCCTGGCGGGGCAGGGTCCGGGAGTTGAAATAATAGGTATCGATGCCGAAACCGCCGTGGCTGTCGGACCAGCTGACGCTGAGATTGGCGCGATTGCGGAGCAGGCGGGGGGCGGCCCCGTCGGGGGAGCTGAGTTCGTCGACGAGGGGGGAGGTGGGCAGCAGTTGGAGGTCGTAGCGTTGGTAGAGGAACCAGCGGCCGTAGAGTTCGAGGTTGCCGCCGAGGCAGTCGGTCCAGACGTAGTCCGCGGAAGCGACCCAATTTTGGGAGTGGCGTCGGGCGAGGTTGAAACTGCCCGTGTACACGTTGGTGATGTAGCCGGCGGAGTGGGGATCGCCGGGCTGGAGAGGGGCGCGCACGATCCGTCCTGCAAACAGGGTCTCGAGGCTGACGATCTGTTGAGGCTCCAGATAGGCGAGTTCGCCGGTTTTTTCCGTGTCGGAGAAATCGAGGGCGAGGCGGAACCTGTGGACGGAACCGCGCTGGAAGATGGCGCCGACGGAGCGTGTGACGGCGGACTCCGGGCGGAGGTTGGTGTTGATCGCGTCGTTGGAGGAGACCGTGTAGCTTTCGTTGCGGACCGGGTCGAAGATGTAGGAGTCGACGACCTCGCCGCCGCCGGTCGCGCCGTTGAGGGTGGAGCGCCGGCTCATGACGGGAGGAGGGACGCGGTTCGAGGTGGCGACGGTGGCGCGCAGCGCGAAGCCGCCCGGGAGGTTGATCTTGAGGCCGGCGGTGGGCGCGACGTTGGATTCCTGCGAGGAGGCGGCCATGTCGTAGCGGGCGGCGAGGTCGGTCTCGATCCCGTGTATCCACGAGGGGCAGTACGATGCGGGGATGGCGGGAGCCTGAAGTTCGCCGAAGAGGCTCACGCGTTCGATCGCGCGGCCCTGCCAATACTGGGGGGCGCCCGCGAGGGAGCCGTCGCCATAGCGGCGCTCGTCGAGGAAGCTCGCAAGGTGGTTGCGGCGATAATCGAGACCGCCGTTGACGGTGGCGATGCCGGTGGGGATGTGCAGGGAGGTGTTGGTGATCCTGAAGGCGGAGTCGAGCGTGTCGTAGTCGCCCAGGGTGACGAATTTTCCCGGCGCGCCATAGAAGACCAGGGCCTTGTCGTAGAAGGCCTTGGGCGGGCCGAAAACCTGGGTGTCGCGAAGGGGATTGTATTCGCCGGAATCGACCAGCTGCTGCCACCGGGTGGCGTCGACGCCGACGACGCCGCGGTAGCGTGTGACGCTCCGTCCGTATTGGACGTCCAATGACACCGTCCAGTTGCCGGGCAGTTTCAAGAGGGCGCCGAGCACGAGGGCGGAAAAGTCGAGGTGCGCCTCGCCGTAGTTCTCCCCGAGCGCGGGGGCGGTCTCGTTGAGCGAGACCCGGACGTCGCGGCCGAAGGGGTTGAGGGGCGAGGAGGCCTGGAGCAGGAGATCGCCGGAGAAGACATTGAAGCCGCGGTTGGCGACGGCGTTGGACACGATGCCGTCGGCACCGAGCTGGAGCCAGGGCCTGACGTCGTAGGTGGCGGAGAAGAAGGCGCTGCCGCTGTGCTGGTGCCGTCCGAACGAGTAATCGACGCTGTTGGGCGAGTTCGCCATGCCGCCGGGTGTATTGAAAAGGGCGAGACTGCGGATTCCGGCCCGGGCCTGGAACGTGGCGAGGCCCTCGGAGCCGTCGGCGCCGGCCGGCACGGAGGTCACGGAGGAAGAGCCGGGGCCGAAGAGGGGGAGGCCGTCGGCGCTGCGGATGTTGGGCGTGGCGCGATAGACGGGGCTGGACGGGTCGGGCGGGAGGGGGAGGTGGGCGCGGATGAGGCCGAGTTCGGATTCGGTGGGAGGGACCTCGCGGGAGAGGGAGAGGCTGAGGCGGACCTGGAGCTTGCCGTCCAGGAGGCTGCGGCCGTGCTGGAGGGAGACGTTGGCCTGGGGGGCGTCGAAATGGCCGACGGCATTGGTGTAGGTGGAGGTCAGCTCGGTGTCGTCGACATTGGGGCGGAGGACGATGTTGATCACGCCGCCCACGGGATTGCCGCTGTAGAGGGCGGAGGCGGAGATGGGCAGCACCTCTATGCGCTCGACGAGATTGAGGGGGATGAAATTGACGTCGGGGGGCGGGGGGCGGGTGTCGCTGGCGCTGGTAAGCATCTCGGGGAGGCGGCGGCCGTTCACGAGCACGATGGTCTCGTCGGCGCTGTAGCCGCGCAGACTGAGATTGTTGCTGCCGGCGCTGAAGGGGGAGGCGCTGCCGTCCTCATCGGGCGGTCGTGTGGCGGCGTCGCTGTCGAGCAATTCGCGCTGGAGAAACTCGTTGAGGTTGACGGCGCCGCTCCGGGTGATCTGGGCGCGATTGAAGATCGTGTAGGGCAGGGCTTCGTCCTCGGTTCGGAACAGGTCGATATTGCCTGCGGCGGTCCTGGGGATGGGCGTGTTCAGCGAGCGGTCGAAGCGGCCGATCCGGGCGGGTCCGCCTTCGACGGTGACGGGCTCGAGCGGCACGGGATCTTCCTCCGTGCGGAAGGCGAGCGTGGGCACGTGAACGGTGCCTCCGTCGAGCGGGATGACGACGCGGGCCTTCAGGGGAATCGCGTCGGCGAGGGAAGCTTGGAGCGTGTGAGAGCCCGGGGCTACGGATGGAAAAAAATACTCACCGTTTTCATCGGTGAGCATGAACAGGCCGGCGCCGTCGAGATCGACGCGAATGCCTTGGGCGGGGCTTCCCCCGGGGGCGAGCAGACGCCCGCGGATGGACGCCGTGGCCGGACGTGGGGAACGTTTCACGACGAACTGGTGGTCGCCGCTGCGTCGCGCGATGAACGGGGATCCCTTCAGCAGGAGTGCGATGGCCTCGGCGGGTTCGAATACGCCGACGACGGCGTTTGCACGCACCTTGCTCAGGGCGTCGAACGAAAACAGCACTTCGTCGTGACACTGATGGGAAAACGCGAGCAGGGCGCGATCGGCAGGCTGGGCCGGGATGTCGAAGCGGACCGGGTCGGCGGCGGCGTGCGGCGTGGCCATGCCCAGGGCGAGTACGGTGAAGAGGAGGAGAGGCAGGGGCGTGCGCACGACGGCGGGGAGGCTGCGGAATGCGGGCTAAGGTTCGGAACGCAGGCTCACGCGAATCGTGCCGGCGGAGTCCTGGGTGACTTTCACGGGGAGCGCCTCCTCGAGGTCGGACAGAAAACCGTCGAGATCGTCGAGACTGAAACGGCCGCCGAGGCGGAGTTTTCCGGCTGCGGCGGTGGTCGTGATGCCGCGTCCGTGATAGCGGGCGAAGCGGGCGAGCGCATCGCGAAGGGGGGTGCCGTCGAAGACCACCTGACCCTGGCGCCAGGCGAGCGCGTCTTCGAGAGCCGAGGGGGAGAGGTGACTCACGGTGACGCCGTCGACGTTGGCGGACAGGCAGTCGCCGGCCTGCAGGGACACGGATTCGGGCGGTTTCGAGGCTTGGGATTGCCGCGGATGGACCTGCACATTGCCTTCGACCACGGTGACGTCGAAGTCGGTTTTGGCGTCCGTGGCCACATCGAAGACGGTGCCGGTCACGCGCACGGAACCTGAGGGGGTTTCGACGGTGAAGGGCCTGGTCTTGTCCTTGGCGACCTGGAAGAAGGCCTCGCCCGAGGCGAGGCGGACGTGGCGCCTGCGGTGGTCGGTTTCGACGAGCATGCTGGAGTCGGCGTTGA
>JAJXVO010000121.1:1409-11471 GCA_021782105.1 bacterium | reverse complement strand
CTCGCCGCTATCGCGTGGATCGGCTCGATTCCCTTCAGGGCTTCAAGCCCCACTTTCGCCTTCAAATCAGGACTGTGCTGACGTCGTTTCTTGGACATGTGGATCGTGTGGGTTTCTCTGACTTTGGGTTAACGATCCCTCCTGTCCAGTTTCCGGGGTCCACCTCATTCAGCCCAAGAAATAGGCTGTTGAGCAACAGGGCGCACATCCTCCTGCAATTCCGTTGTCCGAGACGCCGAAAAATGTCGCCGGGCCATCGGCCCCACCCGTGATACCGCCTAAGTCTCCCGTCCACCGATTCAGGCAATGAAAATTGCGGCAATAATGTGCCTCTTGCTCGCCGGGTCGGCCCTCGCGCACGGTGCAGGGATATTCCTGCGCTGGAACCACGCGGATTTTCGACCGGACCAGCCGAAGTCGCTCGTAGCGATGAGCGACTCCAACCTCGCCGGCCTCGCGTGGCGGATTGACTGCATCACCCCTGCGCCGGTGCCGATCGTAGGAACGATGCGGGCCCGGACCGGCCCTGTTTTGAAGGGCACATTCGGTGCGAGCGTTGTGGGTCGCGGCGACAATACACCGATGGCGTTCAACTACGTCGTGGATTTCTCTTCGTTGCACGAAATCGGTGCCTATCGATTCATCGGGCCCGACGGAGTCACGGCCGCGTTTGAAATAGACCACGCGCCATATCTGCGTTTTGTGACTGAGGCAGTGCGCGACTTGCGCGTCGCCCGCTCGGGTTCATATGAGACCATTCTTCACGGATTCTCGCACCCCGGGGATGCTCACGCACCCGTGTGGATACCCGACGGTGACGTGGCGAACGGCAAATGGAAACCCGCGTCGCCCGCACGTAAGATCGACGTGCTCGGCGGCTGGTACGACGCAGGTGACCAGATCAAGTTCACGCTGGAGATCGCCTACACAACCTACCACCTGCTTTTGGCCTATCATCTCGATCCCGCGCAGTTCACCAGGGTCAACAGTCGCTCCGACTTGCCCGATGTGCTCGATGAAGCACGGCACGGGCTCGAGTTTCTTTCCCGCGTGTTTCCCGACTCGAACACGTTCGTGATCCAGGTCGGTGACGAGCGCGACCACGAACAGCCGAGGCGCCTTCCAGAGGACGATCGACTCGACGGAAGACGCCCCGCGCTGTGTGCGCTTTCCCGCGCGCATATGGGAGCGGCAGCAGCGGCCCTCGCGCTCGGCGCCCGGACCTGGCGTGAACTCGGCCGCACTGCCGACGCGGAGCGTTACGCCGGCCTGGCACGCGCGATATTCGCAAGGGCGCTCCAACCCGACTCGGTGACAACCGCATTCGAGCGCGGGAAAGTGAACGACTTCTATCGCGATCCCATCGATACCGACGAAATGGCCCTGGCGGGGGCAGAGTTGTATGCGTTGACGCACCAACGCCGCTATCTCGACTTCGCCATCAAACTTGCGCCGCCCGCAGGAGAGCAGGTTGGATGGGCCGATTGGAACTGGTTGGCGAATCTTGTGCTGTCGCACTACGATCCCACGGCCAAGGAACGTTTGCTGGCGGAGGTGGATCGCTACGCCGAACGCGCCGCGGGCGCCGGTCGACCATGGGGCATCCCCGGTCATTACGAGTGGGGGAGTCTCTATCGCTGGGTCGGTGCGGCAAACGCCGCCGAGGTCGTGTCGTTGCGCGTCGCTCCTTCCCTTGCGCAAGGCAGGCTGTTCGACCACATGCTCGACTATACCTTTGGCCGGAACAACTGGGGCGTCTCCTTCTTCTTCTCCGAGCAACTGACGAACACTGTCCACCAGATCTACAACCCGACATACGAGCTCCTCGGAGTGTTTCCCGCCGGCGCGGTTTCCGAGGGGCCGGGTGATCGGAAGACTCACGATTCGCTCCAGCGTTACTTCAAGTCCGAACGCGACGGAACGCTCGCGCGGTTCGATACCCCGGCTGCGGTCTTTGTCGACGATCGAGAGGATTTCATGTGCCAGGAGTCGACGATCAGCGGCCAGGCGGACATAGTCGTCATGCTGACACTCGCATCGCGCGCCGAACGCTAGACCGCAGACGCCTCTGCGCAGAACATCGTCATCGCGGGTGATTCACGCGGGGTTGGTGTTCGTTGCCATCCGAACGCGGCGGGTGCGCAATTGGAAAGATCTGGCTGATTTGTCGGGCCGGCAGTGTCTGATTTTGGGAACCTGCGGGCGCTTTCGCTGCGCGTCGGGTCGCAGGCGTTCGCCGGAATTGACCAAATGCCTGTACCTGGCGGGCGTGCAGTTCATTCGGGCGCTGAACATGCGGGAGAAATGGGCTCGATCGCAGAAGCCGACGCGCTCCGCGATCTCCTCGAGTGTGGCGTCCGAATAGTGGAGCATGGTGCAGGCTTCCTCCAATCGGAGGCCCATCAGAAATTCCACGGGTGTGCGACCGGTGCATGTACGGAAGACCCTGATGAAGCTCGAGGGTTGCAGCGACGCCTGCTTGGCGAGCGCGGTGTTGCCGATCCAACCGGGATAGGCGGCGCGGATTGCCGTCACTGCCCGGGTGATCCGCGCATCCTCGAAGCGCTGAGTCCAATGCTCCCCGGGAAGGTGCAGGAGGGCGATGGATACGAGGATCTGCGCGAGCAGCGACGCATGGATGTTCGAGGCGTCGGACCGAAGCAGGGCGATGATCCGTTTTTGGAGGTCGCGGAAGTCGCGGTCGGGAAGTATCTGGTAAACCCTCCCAAGCGGGCTGTCGAAGGAGGGATCGATCAGGAAATGCAGGAAGAACTGTTCGACCGGGCGGGTGAGCCGGGACGAGAATTCCGTGTGTGGCGGGATCAGCGTGATCACCCCCCGCCGCAGCGGCAGGGCACGGCCGGCGACAGTGATGAACGCACCATCATGATTGTGCCAATACAACCTCCAGAAGGGCGCCGCATGATTGGGGCTCTGCCAGGCGGTCAGCTCGCTCAGATCGCAGGACAGGAGCTGGATCTGGTGGAGTTGTCGTGCGGTGTGCCAGCTGTGGGCCTTAACTTTCGAGGTCATGGCGATTACATACACACATTGGAAGCTATCGTTCCTAGGAAAATTCGCATCGAAGTGGTTCAATAACGGGACCGATCGAGGGCCCAGTCATCGATATTCCTTTTGACGGAAACCCCGAATATACAACCTTGCCCAAGTCATGCCTTCCGAGAGAGCTCCCATCCGTTTTTCAGTTGCGGCAAGGATTTCATTCCTGGCCCTTGCCGCCGTCGGAATGCTGCGGGCAGCGTCGGCTCGTAGAGGTGGACTCGCCTGGCTCGACGACTACAATGTGTCATGGACGGGCCCGGGTAGAAACTCAGGGGATTCGATGCCGTGCGGTGGAGGCGACATCGGGTTGAATGTCTGGATAGAGGGTGAGGACCTTCTCTTCTACGCCGACCGTAGTGGCAATCTGGACGAGAACGACCAACAGCAGAAATGCGGCCGGTTTCGGCTCCACCTGAACGGCCATCCGTTTGCGGATCCGGCGGCGGTGAAACAGGAACTCGTGCTGCGGAATGGATCGGTCACGTTCGGGGGCAACGGTGTGAAGGGCCGGATCTGGATCGAGGTGAGTCGTCCGGTCATTCATGTGGACATCGAGTCCGTTCGGCCATCGACGCTCACGGCTTCGTACGAATCCTGGCGTACGCGGACACACCTCATCCCCCTGACGCTGGACAAGGATGGAAAGCCCAGCGCGTGGGATTACAACCGCTGGTCGACGTTCGGCTATTTCTGGTATCGCGGGGAAGTGCACTCGTACGCCGACCGGATCGGTTTCCACGGAGGCTCGTCGGTGGAATTCGCGCATCAGAACGACAACGCCGACCTGCTGTTCGACAAGGAGGTCCGTCTCGAGGGGCTGGAGCGTGCCGGGGCCTCGCTGGTCAGTCCTTCGCGGGACCGGATATTCGGCGGGCTGATGACCGGGAACGGACTGGTCGACGCGGGGAACGGGGCGGGCGTGTATGCAGACACTCCCTACAAATCGTGGATTCTCCGGAGTGCCGAACCTGCGAGACGCCACCATGTGAGGATCTTTCTGCTGACCGAGAGGAATCCGTCGCTCAAGTCGTGGAATGAACAGCTTGAGCGCTTCGCCGCAAGCCGGGCGGGCGGGGATGCCGCGGCTTGGAGGGAGAACCTGGCCTGGTGGCGGGCGTTCTGGCAACGAAGCCATGTCGTCATCGATGCGGGCACGGGGCCCTCTGACCAGGGATGGCGGGTGGGACGGAATTTCCAGCTGTTTCGATACCAACTCGCCTGCAACGTCACTGGGCGCTGGCCCACGAGGTTCAACGGCGGTCTGTTCACCTTCGATCCGACCTACGTGGACGGCAACCATGGCAAGCCGTCGTATTTCAATCCGGATTTCCGGGCATGGGGCGCCTGGACAGGGCAGAACCAGCGCCTGGTCTACTGGCCGATGCTGCGAAATGGAGACGTGGATTTGATGAAGCCCGAGTTTGAGTTTTACCGGCGGAATCTGCCCAACGCCCTGGCGCGAGCGCGGGCTTTCCTGGGGGGTGGAAGGGGCTGCATTCGGCGAACAGATCGACAGCAGCGGGCTGCCGCTGGGAAGCCATTACGGATGGGAGCCGCCCTACGGGGACCGATACCCAGGAAAGGAGAGGGGCCTGGCGAATCTGCTTCCGTATTATTACACGACGCAGCTGGAAATGGCGTACATGATCCAGCAATACCACCGCTATTTCCCGGATGCAGACCTGCGGCCCTACGCGCCGTTCCTGCAGAAGTCGGTCGATTTCTTCTTCAACTACTATCGCATGATGGAGCGCAAGCGGACCGGGAGCGATTGGGATCGGGCCGGGAAACTTGTGCTCGATCCGTCGCAGGCGCTTGAGACCTACTATGGAAGGAATCCAACCGACGTGATCTGTGCGCTACGGGTGAATCTCGAGGGGTTGCTGGCCCTGCCGGACACCTTGGTGAATGGGGCGGACAAGGAACGTTACCGGGGATGGCTCGGACGGCTCCCAAGTGTCAATTTCCGGGAGCGCGAAGGACATCTTACGATCGCGCCGGTCGAAGGGGCGTCCGGACCGATCCACAACGAGGAAGTCCCTCAACTTTATCCGGTTTTCCCCTACGGGCTTTACGGACTCGGCCTGCCCGGGCTCCATATTGCGCGTGACACCTGGACCTACGGCCTGGATCCCTGTCTCGGTGCGGAGCCCTGGACGGCGCCCCGCCCCGGCGACAAACCCTGGAACCCGGAGCGCACGCTTTGGTATGGCTGGACCCAGCAAGGGATTTGGATGGCGAGATTGGGGCTGACCGCGGAAGCGAAGGATTACGTTTCGAAGAAGTTGGATGATGCGCGAGGGAACAATGATTTCGATTCAAGCCAACGGCGGCGCTTCCCAAGCTTCTGGGGACCGGGATTCGATTGGACTCCGGATCACAATTGGGGCGGCTCCGGCATGATCGCGCTTCAGGAAATGCTGCTGCAGACTCCGGGGAAAAGGCTGCTTCTGCTCCCGACTTGGCCGTCGGAATGGAATGTGGACTTCAAACTTCATGCGCCCGGAGGCACGGTTGTCGAGTGCTCCTACGCCGATGGGAAAGTGGTTCACGTCTCCGTGTCGCCTTCGGATCGCACCGCAGACCTGGCCGATTGGCACGCTCGCAGGGGAAATGAGGTGACTTCTCAGAGCCGGACTTCGACTGCCCGGTGATGGGCGCATTGGGCGACGGAGGTTTTTCGCCGTCTCATGCTGTGAGGCGAATATGGGGTCGCAGGGACAGAATGATCTGCCGCGCCGGGGATGTGGCACCGTTCAGTCGATTCCGGGCGAGGTCGACTGCCTCCGCGGCGAATTGCTCCCAGGGAATTGCGATGGTCGACAGGTGCAGCGCTTCCGCAATTGGCGCGTTGTCGAAACCAACCACGTATGGCATCGGCTGGACGCCTTTGGTTTCAAACTCGGCAATCACTCCCTGTGCGAGTCGGTCGTTGCAGCAGAACACGCCGCGGAGATTTTCGCTCATAAGAGCGGAGGCAGCGGCACGCCCGTGCTCCAAAAACCAGCCGCCGGAATAGATGACCCGGGCATCTGGCGCCACCTTGAGGAAACCCTCCACTCGTTGGCTGCTTCTGCGATCCTCCTTAGGACCTGCAAGGACAACCAATCCCCTGGCGTCGCGTAGCCTCTGCATGAGAACTTGCGCTGCGCAGACACCACCGGAGAAGTCATCCGTCCTCACGCAGTCGACGTAACTCGCCGCCAATCCCGGCGGTGGCGCGTCGTGAAGCAACAGACAGAACCTGCGTTCACTCGTGAAGCGCTCAACCAGGTGGCTGCATTCCCACAGCACTGGAAGATGTCTGGCTCGAAACGGGACCTTGCCTTCGGCCCAGGTCTGCACCGAGGGAAATTCGGCATCCTTTAGAGCGCGGGACATGCGCTGGAGGAGGTTCGCCCCGAAGCTGCCAGGCGTGCGTGCGCGGGATGAAAAGATCAGTTGGACGCCGATGAGCTTCTCTTCGCGCCCGGCGATGTAGGTGCCGCTGGATGGCCTGCGTTCGAGCCAGCCCTCTCGGACCAGCTCTTCCATCAGAATATGCGCCGTCTGATAACTCACCCCGTAGCGATCCGAGAGTGCCCGGTTGGAAAGAAACAGTTCACCTGGCCGGTGAAACCCGTCGCGTATGCGCGCGATGAGCTTGGTCTTGATCTCCGAGATTCGAGCCGAACGAGGACGGGCCATGGTGAGCTGTCCATAGAGGATAATTACTAGATCGGAAACAAAGAAAACCGATTTGTTGCGTCTCGTCATCGTCTGTCGCCGCTGCTGAACTGGTTCCATGATGAGGATGCTGGAAGACAAAGTGATCGTGATCGTCGGTGGCACGACCGGGCTGGGCCTGTCGGCTGCCCGCGCGGTCCTGGCCGCCGGTGCACGGGGTGTGGTCGTGGTGGGGCGGAGCCGCGATAGCGTGCGTGAAGCGCAGTCTGAGTTGGGGAACCGCTGTCACGCTTTCGCGGGCGACGCGTGCGACCCGTCGACAGCCGCCACTGCGATCGAAGAGGGCTTCCTGAAATATGGCGCCTTTGACGGCCTGTATCATGTGGCCGGTGGAAGTGGCCGGAAATTTGGGGACGGGCCCTTGCATGAACTCACGGATGACGGGCTGCGGGCGACCTTGGATCTCAGTCTATCTTCGTTGATCTATTCGAATCGGGCCGCGGTCCGCTGGTGGCGTGAGAAGCGCACGCGTGGCTGCATCCTCAATATGGGGTCGGTCCTCGGCTGGAGGCCTTCGCCGGTCTATTTTTCGACGCACGGATATGCCGCGGCGAAGGCCGCTATTGTCGGTTTCAGTATCAGCATCGCCTCTTACTACGCGAAAGAGGACATACGCGTGAATGTGCTGGCCCCTGCTCTGGTGGAGACACCGATGGCCCGGCGAGCGGCGAGCGACGACGAAATCGTTGCCTTTGTCAGAACGAAACAACCGCTGGCGGGCGGCAGGATCGGCACGCCTGCTGACTGCGATGGCGCGGCGGTCTTCCTGCTTTCGGACGCTGCGCGATATATAACCGGGCAGGTGTTGGCGGTCGATGGAGGCTGGTCGGTGAGCGAAGGACAGCTGCCGCCCGCAGTTCATCCGGAATCTGGCGGCGCGGCGCCCTCGCGAGTTTCCCAATGAAGCGCCGTCCACAACAGAAGGAAAGTACGATGGATCTCGTTCTTGGCATCGACATCGGGGGAACAAGGGTCAAGTGCGCGTGGTTTGACAGGGCAACCGGGCGCATGGAAGGCAGCGAAGTCATTCCGACCCGGGATTGTACCGACCCCGACGGCACACCTGCATTTGCCGAAGATGTACGCACTCAAATCGGTCACATCGAACAGAACCTGGGAATACGGTTCTCGGGCATCGGCATCGCCGCTCCCGGACTGGCGTCGGCAGACCAACGCAAGATCGTATGCATGCCAGGACGCCTCGCCGGACTGGCAGGCCTGGACTGGAGCTCTCTTCTTTCCCGGGACTTTGCCATTCCGGTGGTAAACGACGCGCATACGGCGCTCCTGGGGGAAGCGTGGCAGGGGGCCGCGAAGGACTTGCGTAATGTCGTGATGCTCACGCTCGGCACCGGCGTGGGCGGCGCGATCCTGACGGACGGTCGGCTCTTGACCGGTTCGATCGGTCGTGCGGGCCACCTTGGGCACATGTCGCTCCATCGCCACGGTGAAAAGGACATCGTCGGGACTCCTGGTTCACTCGAGGATGCAATCGGCGAGTGCACGCTGGCCCGACGCAGTGGCGGCCGTTTTGAATCCACCCTGGAGTTGATCGCCGCCGTGGATGCGGGTGATCCCCGTGCACTCGGCCTCTGGATGCATTCAGTCGATGCTCTGGCGGCGGCGCTTGGTTCGCTCATCAATATCCTCGATCCCGAGTGCATCGTGATTGGAGGTGGAGTGGCTCAAGCAGGCGACGTCCTCTTCAATCCGCTACGACGGCGCATGGAACAGATCGAATGGCGTCCGCTGGGACGAGGAGTGCCCATCGTTCCCGCGCAACTCAAAGACTGGGGAGGGGCGTTTGGCGCTGCCTGGACGGCGCTCAATCCCGATGCCCGCTGAAGAATCAATCCGCTTCAAAATGAAACCAACCACTGACTACCTTCAGCACGCCCGCCAGATGATCGACGCCGTGCAAGCCCAGGCTGCTGCGATCGAGCAAGCGGCCGACTGGTTTGCCCACTCGATCGCGGCCGGGCGCATGGTTCACGTCTTCGGGTCCGGCCACTCACGCATGATGGTTGAGGAGATGTGGCCCCGATATGGGTCCTTTCCCGGATTCAACCCGATCGTCGAGTTATCACTGTCCTTTCACAACCTGGTCGTGGGTGCCAACGGACAGCGGCAGGCGATGTTTCTGGAGAACGTGAGCGGACTCGCCGAACGCATTTTGCGTAATTTCGCGATCGAGCCTCGCGACAGCGCGTTTGTTGTATCAACGAGCGGGTGCAACGTCGTGCCTATCGAGATGGCCGAACAGTTCCAAAGGCGCGGCGTGAAGGTCGTCGCACTCGTCAGCCGCGCCCACGCCGATGCCTCATCCTCCCGTCGGGCCGACGGAAAGAAGCTCACCGATTTTGCCGACCTCGTCATCGACACGGGCGCGCCTGTTGGCGATGCGATGGTGAAGATCCCGGGCCTCGACACTCCGGTTGCACCGGGCTCGACGATCGGCGGCTCTCTGGTGGTCAATTCGATCAAGGCGGAGGTCGCTGCACGGCTGACCGCCGCTGGCCAGCCTCCGAAGGTCCTGAGTGCCGCGGCAGTCGTCGGCAGTGCCCGGGCGACCAAGCTGTTCGAGGAAGCGTACGACGAACATGCCCATCGCCTCGCGAAACTCTACGCTGCCGTCGGTCCCGCCTGAGGCCGGCCAGCGCCTCCGGTTGCTTCAGCTATTGCCCTCGAACTCATGACATCCAGTCCACTGGTCCTGGAAAGAATCCCCGTGCTGGCCACGGCCGATGTGCTGGTCGTAGGCGCCGGCACCGCCGGCTGTTGTGCCGCTCTTGCCGCGCGTGCCTGCGGGGCCGCGTCGGTGCTCTTGATCGAGCGCTATGGCTTTCCTGGCGGGTCCAGTACCCAGATGCTGGACACGTTCTATGGTTTCTTCACGCCCGGGAAGCAGCCAAGAAAGGTCGTGGGCGGACTGCCCGACCGCGTTGTCGACGCACTGGACTCCGCCGGTGCGGTGTTTCTCCGTCCCAACACCTATGGCGCCGGTACCGGTGTGAACTACAACCCGGAGCGACTTAAGCTCGTATGGGACGAACTCCTCGCCGAGGCAGGCGTCCGTGTGCTCCTGCATTCCACGCTCGTCGCGGCCGAGCAGGACGCGGCCGGCCGGATTACGGGCGCCGTCATCTCCACGAAACGTGGGTTCTTCCGTCTCGGTGCGAGTCGCTTTGTCGACGCCTCAGGCGACGCAGACCTCTGCACCCTGGCGGGTGTGGCCTGCGAGCGGGCGGGCGAGCACGAGCCTGCGCAGACATT
>JAJXVO010000121.1:0-1399 GCA_021782105.1 bacterium | reverse complement strand
CCCCGGCCGTGGCCGCGCCGGCCCCGGCGAGCGCTCCGGAGGTCCGTCAGCACATTGTGGGACCGGGCGGGCGAGCACGAGCCTGCGCAGACATTGACGACGACGTTTCGCATGAGCGACGTCGACCTCGATGCCTACGAGCGCGCCGGCGGAAAGAAGGTGCTCATGCGCGCGATGGCAGATGCCGTCGAGCGCGGCACGCATTCCCTCCCGCGCAAGAGCGGCAGCCTCCACGCCATGAATGCTCGGGGCTGCGTTTCGACCGTGGCCGTGCGCGTGGCGGACATCGATGCGACCGATTTCGAGCAGCTCACGGCCGCCGAGCGGGAAGGACGGCGACAGGCGTTCCTGTATGAACGCTTCTTCCGCGATTGTGTGCCCGGTTTCGCCACGTCCAACATCATCGGGCTTTCTCACCAGATAGGCGTGCGCGAGACGCGCCGGGTTTACGGAGAATACCGGCTGACCAAGGAAGACTGCCTGTCCGTTGCCCGCTTCGACGACCGAGTCCTCCTGTGTGGAGCGCCAATCGAAGATCACCGCGCCACGAAGGACGGCGGCGAGGAAACGGTCTGGGGTTATGTGCCCGGTGGTGATGCCTATGACGTGCCCTACCGCACGCTTGTACCCCGCCAGCGCGACGAACTATGGGTCGCCGGTCGCTGTTTTTCCGCCACCCACGATGCGCATGCATCCTGCCGGTCGATGGCTCAGACAATGGCCATGGGCCAGGCTGTCGGCACCGCTGCCGCGCTTTCGATTTCGCTCCGGTGCGGAGCCCGTGAGGTGCCGGTGGGAAGGTTGCAGACGCTCCTGAGGGAACAGGGGGCGATCCTTGAGCTGCCTTCCTCCGAGGCGAAGATCGGTCGAGATGAATGGAAGGCCAACCGCCGGTGACGACATGACAGCGTTCTTCAGAACAGTCTTGGGCGACAAGCCCGCCGAAGAGATGGGCGTCACCTATGCGCACGAGCATCTCATCATCGATTCCTGCTATGTCACCAAGATGACTCCCGAGTTTCTTTTGGACGACACGGACGCATGCATCGATGAGTTGAAGCGCCTATTTCAGATTGGCGGAAGGACGGTCATTGATTCGATGCCCTGCGACAGCGGGCGCAACGTCCGCAAGCTTGCCGCGGCCTCGCTAGGGAGCGGGGTCCATGTCGTCGCCCCGACCGGAATCCATCTCGCCAAATATTATGACCCTGGGCACTGGAGCCACGTGTATACCGAGCGGGAATTGGAGGATCTCTTCGTGGCGGACATCGTCGATGGCATCGATGCCTACGATTACAATGGACCCTTGGTTTCTCGCACGTCCCACCGGGCAGGGGTGATCAAGATTGCCACGGGCCGTCAGTTCACCTCTAGGGAGCGGCGCGTGTTCGCCGCCGCC
>JAJXVO010000431.1 GCA_021782105.1 bacterium | reverse complement strand
ACCGTCGTCCGCCTCGCCTCCGGCGTCGCCTCCTTCTCCGTCCGCGCCCGCTATGTCCAAAGCCCCTGGGCGATGGATGCCTCCCTCGACTGGACCTCCCCCTCCCTCGCCCCCCAACCCCTCCCCGCCGCCGGCTGACCCGAGGGCCGCAGGGTCCAGACCATCGATTGGGAAACGAATCCCGCCCGACTCGCGCTCGACCTGTGACGGGCCCCCCGCCTTTTCCCCGGACGAACGGCCTCAACGACTCCTTCTGGAACCAATCACGGTAGGCAAGCCCCCCCTTTCCCGCGCTATTCCCCACCCACAGACTGGGACGCATGACTCACTTCGAACCGATTTATTGGTCCTATTTCGTTCCACTGAATTGGTTTAATGAGATAATCGAGCTCCCGTGTTTTTGAACTCGCCACAATGAGACTGAGTCTCCGTATTGCTGAGCCTGATGAAATTCTCTGGCAATTCACACTCGCTCGAGGCAGATAATGAGATTGGGTCCCATCCTTGGTCTAGGCTAAAATCGGTCGCCCTCCTCCTCGCCATCCTTGCAGTTGTCTCCGTTTTCATCTGGCAGGGCATCACGGCTCACGGCAATCCGGACCCGACCTTGCCCGGAACCAGCCTCAGCGCCGCCACACTCGACATCGCCGTTCTGGTCTTTCGCGAAGGCTTGGAGTGCATTCTCGTCCTCTCCGCCATCACAGCCAGCATGACGGGCGGAGACCGGGCCTATCGCCGCCCGATCACGGCCGGCGTCGGCCTCGGCCTGGTGGCCACCCTCCTGACCTGGTTCGCCGCCGTCGGCATCGTGAATGACCTCGGCGACAGCGTTCCGGCACTGGCTCTCCAGGCCGGCACCGGCCTGCTGGCCATCATCGTGCTCTTGGTTGTCATGAATTGGTTTTTCCACAAAACCTACTGGGGAGGCTGGATTTCCCTGCATAACCGGAAAAAGAAGAGTCTCCTGGCCTCGGCCCGGACCGGCGACGAAGGCCGGCTCCGCATTTTCTCAGGTCTCGCCCTGCTCGGTTTCAGTTCCCTGTACCGCGAAGGTTTCGAGGTGGTGCTGTTTCTCCAAAGCTATCGGCTGAGGTTCGGCACCGCCACCGTCACGTGGGGCGCGCTGTGCGGGACGGTCCTCACTGCCATCGTGGCCGCCCTGACGTTCGCCGCCCACCGGCGCCTGCCCTACCGCAAAATGCTCGTTCTGACCGGAGTGCTGCTGGCGCTCGTGCTCGTGGTGATGGTCGGAGAGGAGGCTCAGGAGATGCAACTCGCACACTGGCTCCCCACCACGCCCCTGCCCTCCCTGGATAAATGGATGCCGGGCTGGCTCGGCTTGTGGTTCTCCGTCTTCCCGACCATCCAGACCCTGCTCGCCCAATTGTTCGCGGTGGTGGCGGTGGCCGGTTCCTACCTGCTCGTCAGGCTGGGGGCCGCAAGTTCGGACAGTCCTGACGGCGGCCGCTGAATCCACGACGGCGATAGGTCCGGGAATGTATTCCTGTCAAAGATACCCGCGCCTCGTGGCGGCGACCCTGTCGATGCTGGCCTTGTGCCAGGCCACCTTGTCCGCACCGAAGACCGATATCACCTGGGAGGGCGGCGTCACACTCGAGGCGGCGGGTGTCCTTCACGGCGGAGAAGAGCAGGGCCCGGCGCGCCGGGCGCTCCTGGCCCTTGGAGGCTCGGCCGACTCCGCAGCGCTGGGCCTGGGCAACGGCGGCCAGTTGCATTTCTCCGGCGTCGTCATCCGGGACCGCGGGCCGGTGAATCCCGCGGGCGACCTTCAGGGAGCCAGCAACATCGCGGCTCCCGACGCCGTGCGCCTTTACGAATTGTGGTATGACCAAAATCTCGGCCACGGCATCGCGGCGCAAGTCGGGCTCCTGGATTTGAACTCCACGTTCGTCGTGGTTGAAGACGCCTCCAACCTCCTCAATTCATCCTTTGGCGTCATCCCCCCCATCAGCGGCAACGTGCCCACGCCGATCTATCCCGAGCCGGCCTGGGGCGCGTCAATCGAATCGACCCAGGGACGCTGGACCTCTCGGGCCGGCATTTTCCAGGGCGACCCAACCCAACGTTTCCAGTCCTGGAGTGGCGGCCTTCTCGCGACCGCGGAGACCCGATACCAGACCGACAACGGGTCCTACACCTTCGGCATCTGGAGGCATTCAGACGCCGCGACGCCGGCCGGACACCTCGAAGGCGCCTACCTGTTGATTCAACATTCGCTGGGCTCGCCGCGGATCCGCGGATTCGTCCAACTCGGCGATGACGTGGGAAACGAGGCGAAGGTCCCTCGCTACATCGGCGCAGGGCTCGACGTCGCCGGCCCGCTTGCCGCACGCCCCCGCGATCACCTGGTCGCCGGCGTGGCCTCCGCGTCGATCCGCGATCAGGCCGCCGAGACAAGCTGGGAACTCGCCTATGTCGTCCGCCTGACCCGGCGGATCAAGCTCCAGCCCGACCTCCAATACATCGTCCACCCCTCCGGCCACCGC
>JAJXVO010000120.1 GCA_021782105.1 bacterium | reverse complement strand
GCGTCCTGAGCACCTCCTTCTCCCTCTCTCCCAACAGCCACTCCCCTCCCGCCGTCCTGCTTATGCAGTGATAGTACGCCTCCTCTTCCTTTGCATCCAGCTTCAGCCTCGGTCGACGCATTAAATCTCTTTTACTTTATTGAGCGGCAACGTCAATCATTTTTGCCTTTATTCAGCCTGTCCCTGTTTCTTGGATCCCTGTGTCTTGGACTCATCCCTTATCTTGAGCCACTACGGCCTCGGCGGACTACGCGCCGTGTCTCCACCACCCTAGCCCCTTCCGTGCAGACTTCGGACTTCGGGATTATGTGCCCCTTGTCCAACACGCCCGCCTTTGCGGTTCTTGTTCATCAGGCCAGCGTTTTGCCATGGGCTTCCTTCCCACGTGTGCCTCGCGACACCGCAGTTGCCCTTCGGCTAGGTCTTCCCGCTGTCGGGTGACCATCAGGCTTACATCGTTTTTCTTCTTTACTGACAGGCCAGTGCGCCCTGCCGGCCGCACAAAAAAGAAATGCGCGGGGACCCCACAGTCCCCGCGCATACCCTACTACACCAGAAAGGACGCCGCCTAAGGCGACTCTCGATCCTGGAAAAGTCCCTCGAGCATCGGCGCCGGCGAACCGTCTTTCTCACGCACCGGGAAGACGCTGCGATAGCCCCAGACACACCATCCAAAGCCATCCTTCTCACATTCTTGGCGCACCGCACGAACCCAGTTGACCGTCGATTGCGGATCGGCCGCGTAATACACGCCGAATTCGCCCAGAAGCACCTCGCGGCCCCTGCCCACCGTCTGCGACCACTTCGCCGCCGGAGCAAAACGCGCCCAAATGTCCTTCGCCACCGTCAGCTCTTCGCCGCTGTGCGCGAGCGCCGCGCTGTCGGCCGGGACAAAGCCCTTCATGTCGGGCACTCGTCCGGGGAACGGCACCGCAGGCATGCGCCCGCCGCCGGGGAACGCCCACGGCGCGCGCTGGTGAGTGAAGATCATCGGCTCATAAAAATGGATCGTGACCCCCACGTTCGGATCGCCGGCCGGAAGTTCGACGTCGGGCAAATTGGGAATGGTGTTCCACTTGTTGACGGGAAAATAGACGAAGCGGGTCGGGCTGACTTGGCGAATCGCCGCCAGCATCGCCGTCGCAAAGACGTTGAGCTGCTGGTTCGTGTCGGCCTTTGGCTCGTTGATCAGCTCGAAGCGCAGATAGTCGCCCTCGCCGGCGTACCGCTTCGCGATCGTGTGCCAGAGCGCCGCCGCCTTCCTCATCAGCGCGGGGCTCGTGAACACACGGACGTCGGACCGGTCGCCCGAATTGAAATCCGCACCCTCGATGAAATGCGCGTCGAGGATGGCCCCAAGCTTGTATTTTTTTACCCACGACAGGGCGCGGTTGAACGGGGCGAGCCTGGCCTCGTCGAGGCTGCCGTCGGGCTTCACCCACAGGCGCGTGTCGATGGGGAAACGAATGTGGTCGAAGCCCTGCTTCGCGATCCAGGCCACGTCCTGCTCGGTGAACCAGGCGCCGCCGTAGGGCATCGAGCGGTCGTTTTGTGAGAGCCAATTGTCGACGTTGACCCCGCGCTTGAACGTCGCGGCGGCGCAGTCCGCCGCAGCTGCCCCCACGGCCGCAGCCAGAAGGCATACGGTAACGAAGGATCGGATACAAAGCAGGCGGGGTGGACGCATGGACGCAGTGTGCCACGACTACGCGCAAAGGCGTGAGTCGATTTGCGTTAAAACATTAGAGTCGGATGGACGATTTAGCCCCTGTTCCCCTCGACGCAGGCCGACCCCCTTGACTCAGCGCGCTCTCGCTCGTGCCGCCCGCACGTTGTCGATCGAATAGAGCGCGAGCGCCGACCAGATCAGCGCAAAGGAGACCAGGCTGGTCCGATCCACCGTTTCTCCGTACACGAACGCACCCAGCAGAAAATTCAGCGTGGGAACGATGTATTGGAGAAGCCCGACCGTGCTCAAGCGCAGGCATCGCACGCCATAGGCGAACAGGAGCAGCGGCACCGCCGTGATGAATCCCGCGCTCAATACCAGGCCCTGGGACACGGCGCTCGCGTGCCCGAGAATCCCTTCCCCATGAAGCGCCCGCCATATCAGCAAGCCGCCGGCCAGCGGCGCCAGCAGGGCCGTCTCCAACGTGAGCCCCGCCAGCGAACCCAGCGGCGAACGTTTGCGCAAAAGCCCGTACGCGGCCCAGCTCGCGGCCAGCACCACCGCCACCCATGGAACGCGGATGCCCGACACGAATTGAACCGAGACGCCCACTCCCGCCAATCCGATCGCGGCCCATTGGGCCTTCCTCAGATGTTCTCCGAGCAGAAATCGACCACACGCGACATTCACTAGCGGCACGAGAAAGTACCCCAGACTGGCCTCCAGGATGTAGCCATGGTTCACCCCCCAGACGTAGGTGAGCCAGTTGACCGAGACGCACACCCCGCTCAGGACGTGCAGACCCGAGAGCGTGGGCGAACGCAGGGCGCGAGCCAGTTCCGTCCAACCTCCGGTGTACACGTTGACCCCCAGCACAAACACCAGGGACCACACAATGCGGTGCGCGATCAGCTCGGTCGCGTCGAATTGCTCGAGCTGCTTCCAATAGAGCGGGAAAAGCCCCCAAATCACATAGGAAGCGACCGCCGCCAGCGCACCGCGGCCGGATCCGGATTCATGGGAGGAGTGATTCATGGACGATGTCTCCAATACGGAACGAACCGCGGTGGCACGCAAAGAATTGTCGTCCGCCGGCGTCTTCCGCTCCTCCCGCTCCCGGCTTTTGGTTGCGCGCCCGCTGCTCCCTGCCTTCGATCGAACCCATGCCGATGAACCTGATCACCGCCGTCGAAACCCAAGTCACCGAGGATAGTGCCGGGATGCCCAGCCGCAGCTGATTTCGGCGCTCACCGTTTGGGATACGAATTTCTCCTGTAATCGGTTTTCTTCGTGATCTCTGCTGCTCTGTGATTCAAAATCAACCGCGTCTTTCAGGATGAAGCCTTCCGCACGACTCCTTCTGGTCACCGCCCTGCTGGGTCTGGCAGGCTGCTCCTCGCCGATGGCGGATTTCGGCGGACATGACGCCGCCCGGAAATACTCGGTCCGAAGCACTGACAATTTTGTCGTCGATGCGGCGGATCAAAACGCCGTCTCGTGCACGGGCCTGATCGAACAGCGCACGCCCGACGGGCGCCTGAAGGTCACCATCAACATCAAAAGCCGGGAGGGCGCGCCGATCCAGACCCAGGCGCAATGCCAGTTTCGCGACGCCCAGGGCCTGATCGCGGAGGAGACTCCCTGGCAGGCCTTCACCCTGGCCGCCGGCGACACCGAGACGCTTTCGTTCGTGGCTTCGAACTCCGAGCTCAGAAACTACTCGGTGCGCGTCCGAGTGATCCACTGAGCCGGTCCGCACAAGGCTCCGACGCCGACGTGCGCCGAATCTAGAGGCGGTCGGCCAGGCGCTGCTTGAGCCAGGTGTGCCTCACCTTGGATTCGTTGTTGCGCACAGCCATGGCGTAGGCCGCCGGCTCGCCGACGATGTAAACCCGCTTCTTTCCACGGGTGAGTGCCGTGTAGAGCAGATTGCGCTGCAGCATCATGAAATGCGCCTTCATGAGCGGGATGACAACGACGGGGTATTCACTTCCCTGTGACTTGTGGATGCTGATGCAGTAGGCCAGGGCCAGGTCGCCGAGCTCGCCGCGCGAGAACGCATGGCGTTCACCATCGAAATCGGCCTCGATCGCGGACTCGCCGCCGGTCGCCGCAACCGTGCCGATGTCTCCGTTGAAGAGGTTCTTGTCGTAATTGTTTCGGAGCTGGATGACCTTGTCGCCCGCGCGGAACACGCCTGCGGCCGAGCGCTGGCCGCCTTCCCCGGGGTTGAGCGCCTGTTGGAGGCGGGCGTTGAGATTGGCCACGCCCGCAACGCCCTTGTGCATGGGCGCAAGCACCTGCACGTCGCCGACCGGGCTGAGCCAGCGGCAGTGGCGGGGCAGGTAGTCGGTGCAAAGCCGGATCACCTTGTCCACGCAGTCCTCCGCGTCGCGCGCCTGGATGAAGGCGAGTTCGCTCCACCCGGGGAGGTCCGCGACCTCGGCGACCACCGGAGGCAGCGCGGCGTCGCCTTCGTTGATGGCGTGGGCGGTGGTGACGATCGCGCTGTGGCCCTGCTGCCGGTAGACGACGGACAGGCGGGTGACGGGGTGGCGTCCCTCGGCGGAGGCGATGATGTCCTTGAGCACGTTGCCGGCGCCGACGCTGGGAAGCTGGTCGGTGTCGCCGACGAGGAGCACGTGGGCGCGGGCGGGTACCGCCTGCAGCAGCGAGGAGGCCAGGCGCGCGTCGAGCATCGAGGCCTCGTCGACGATGAGGAAATCGGTTGCGAGCGGAGCGTCCTCGTTTGCGGTGAAGCGTCCGCGGCCCGCGTCGAAGCGCAGCAGCCGGTGGATGGTCGACGCGAAGCCGCCGGTCGCCTCGGCCAGGCGCTGGGCGGCGCGACCGGTGGGCGCGGCGAGGTGCACGCGCACCTTTTTCGCCTTCAAGATATCGACGAGGGCGCGCAGGCAGGTGGTTTTGCCGGTGCCCGGTCCGCCGGTGAGCACGGAAAACTTCGACCGCAGGGCGTTGATCACCGCGCTGCGCTGGAACTCGGCGAAGGAGAACCCCGCCTTCTGCTCCGCCCACGCGGCGGCCGCCTCGGTCTTGATCGCGGGCAGGCCGCTTGGCACGCGAAGCAGGCGCGCGATGGCCTCGGCGATCTTGCGCTCGGCGCGATCGAGCACGGGAAGCTGGAGCGTCGCGCCCGCCGGGTCCTCGTGTCGGACGATCTGCTTCGACTCGACCAGGGCACAGAGGCGCGCCTCCAGCCGCTCGCGCGAGGGAGTCTCCAGCAGCGTTGCCGCATAATCGGCGAGTTCCGCCTCGGGATAAGCCGTGTGGCCCTCCTCCTGAAGCTCATCGAGGGCAAACAGAATCCCGCCGTCCAGACGTGGCGGCGCATCGTTCGCAAACCCAAGGTTGATCGCGATCTTGTCGGCCGTGCGAAACCCGATCCCGTCGATCTCGCGCGCCACGCGGTAGGGCTCGCTCTGGAGGATGGCCTTGGCCTCGGCACCGTAATGCTGCACCAGTTTGAGGCATTGGGACGGCGTGACCCCGTAGGTCTGAAGGAAGATGAACAGCTCGCGCTCGACACGTTTGGAGTCCCAGGCCCGCTTGATCGCCGTAGCGCGCTTCGGCCCGATGCCCGGCACCTCGCGCAGGCGCGCCGATTCCTCGCTGAGCACGCGGAACGTATCGGCACCGAAAACGTCCACGATCTTCTCGGCGTAGACTTTCCCAATTCCCGGCACCAGGCCGCTGCCCAGGTATTTGCGGATGCCGTGCACGCTCGAGGGCAGCTGGGAGCGAAAACTCAGCACCCGGAACTGCCGCCCGTGCTGCCGATGGTCGACCCACTCCCCGCTCAGATGCAGCGTCTCCCCGCATTCCACCCCGGGCAGTGCGCCGACAATCGTCACTTTCTCCGCGCGGCCGCCCGTGCGTTCGCGGCGATCCTGCTCTGGCTGAAACTCCGCGATCGTGTAGGCGTTCTCTTCGTTGAGAAACACAACCCGCTCGAGCACGCCGACCAGCGTTTCGTGGTGGGAGGACGGTGACACGGCTCCACAACAGCCCAGTCGAAGCGGGGCTGACGAGGCGATTTTTCCTCCCCAGACCTTCGCTCCACGGACTCCGGCCCTCCGCGATGTGACGCTCGCACCTGGCCTGACACCAATTTCCCGTGGTCTTCAACAGGCGGATCGTGGACGGTCGGAATGCCCCGCCATGGCACTGACCTCCTCGCTGCCTTCCGTCATCCAACTCTCCATTTCCCCGGTGATCCTCATCTCGGGGCTGGGCGGCCTGATGATCACGCTCAGCTCACGACTGGCCCGGATCGTCGACCGCACCCGGGCGCTGTCCGGACAGGCGCGAGGCCGCGAGGCCGAGGACACTGCGGTCCTAATCGCACAACTCGACGTGCTGTGACGCCGAGCCGATCTCATGCGCTGGTCCCCCACCCGCTTGTCTGCAAGCCTACTCACCGGATGCCTGCTCATCAGAATCATTATCCTGTCCGCGCTTCTGGTGCCCGAACCGACGCTCGCATGATGGTGGTTTTCACCGTGAGCCTCTTGTTCCTGTTTGCCGCGCTGGTATTGTGCCTGCGCGACCTCTTCATTTCCCCGGTCGCCCTCGGAATTGAAGTCGACCGTCGCACACGCAAAACGCATGACTAATAATGCGAACGGTTTGCGCCCCGGATGAAACTTTCCATACTTGGCTCGGTCATTCCACACCTATGCAACGCTCACACCGTCCCCTCCAAACCGCCCTATTCCTCGCCTCCGGCCTGCTCCTGGGCTGCACGACTCTGCTGACCTCCGGCTGTCTCGCCGTGGCCGCTGGTGCAGGTGCCGGAACCGTCGCCTATGTGCGCGGCGATCTGCAGAGCACCCTGGATGGCTCCCTTTCGCGCTGCACGAAGGCGGCCGACAAGGCCATTACTCAGCTGAAGTTCGCGAAGGTTGAGGAAAATCGCGATGCCCTGACCTCCGTCATCGTGGCGCGCACGGCCGAAGACAAACGCGTGGAAATCAAGATGACAGCCACGACCTCGCACGTCGTGAACGTCTCAATACGCGTGGGCGTCTTTGGCGACTCCCGCATCGCGACCGCAGTGCTCGAGAAGATCAAATCCAATCTCTGAGCATGCCGACGAACGGAGCGCGCCGCGGCGTTGGCCCCGGCGCGGCTCTCTCATGTGGGACGGCGGAATCGCAGTCCGCCGCGCCTAGATCGGGGGTTGCAATGCCGGTGGAAACCCGAAACCTTGGACTTTTCGAGTTTCCACTATGCTACGCAAGTTCATCGCGAAGCTGCGCGAATCGATCGCGCCTTCGTCCTCAAAGAAGACTCCCGCAGGGTCTTCCCGCCCCTCTTCCCAACCTCGCCGCGACCGCTCCAAGGACCGCTCCGTCAAACCCAAGACACAGGGTAGGCCCCTGGAAAAGGCACAACCGTCGGCCCCTCGCAGCGAGCCGGTGCACACTGCACCCAAGGTCACCGCTGTCCCTCCTCCTCCCGAGGTGCCCAAAATGGACACCGCCTTTTCGAGGCTCGGGCTCTCCGACGGCCTCGCCCTGGCAGTCCAGGAGAAGGGTTACACAGAACCCACGCCCATCCAGGCCCAGGCCATCCCCGTGGTGCTCACGGGAAGGGATGTCATGGGCTCGGCCCAAACGGGCACCGGCAAGACCGCGGCGTTCGCACTGCCCATCCTTCACCGCCTCGGCACCCACGGGCGCCTGCGCTGCCTGATTCTCGAACCCACCCGCGAGCTCGCACTCCAGGTGGAGCAAGCTTTTCTGGACTATTCCAAGTATACAAATCTCCTGGGCACGGTCGTCTACGGCGGCGTGGGCTACGGCAAACAGACCGACGCGATGCGCCGCGGCGTCGACGTGCTGGTCGCCACCCCGGGACGACTGCTCGACCACCTCGAACAGCGCACTTTCGACCTTCGCAGCGTCGAGATCCTCGTGCTCGACGAGGTCGACCGCATGCTCGACATGGGCTTTCTGCCCGACGTGCGCCGCATCATCGAAAAGTGTCCCGAAAAGCGTCAGACCCTGTTCTTCAGCGCCACCATGCCCCCGGAACTGGCCAAGCTCGCAAGCTGGGCCGTCAAGGATCCGCTCCGCATCGAGATCGGGCACCAGCGCTCTCCCGCTGATACGGTCGCACACGCCTTCTATCCGGTCGTGGAGGCCCAGAAGTTCGACCTGCTGGTTGCGATGCTCGCCGGCACGAATTTCGACAGCGTCATCATTTTCTGCCGCACCAAGGTCGGCGCCGATCGCGTGGCTGCGTGGCTCAAGGGCCAGGGACATGCGGTGGGTGTCATGCATGCGGACCGCAACATGAACGAGCGCATGGACGCCCTCGCGGGCTTCAAGTCGGGCAAGTACGAAGTGCTGGTGGCCACCGACATCGCCGCGCGCGGCCTCGACATCGCGGGCGTCACCCACGTCATCAACTACGACGTACCGGAGAACCCCGAGGACTACGTGCATCGCATCGGCCGCACCGGCCGCGCGCACAAGACCGGCGACGCATTCACGATCGTCGGCGAGGACGATGTGCGCCACGCCCGCTCGATTGAGCGCTTCATTGGCGCCGCCATCGAGCGCAAGCGCCTCACCGATTTTCCCTATACCTACTCCGCGCTGTTCGAGACCGACGCGCAGAGCTCGGCGACGAAGCAGCCCAGCCGGCTGTCGGGCCGCCTGCGTCGGTAAGCCGGGGGGGGAAGCCGACCTCCCCACAGAGGGCTCGCCTTCGCCGTCGGACGCGCAAGCGTCGAGCGCATGTCCAAGCAGCTTCTCCGCGTAGCGATTGTCGGCGGCGGCGCCGCGGGATTTTTTTCCGCGATCGCCTGTGCGGAGGCCAATCCCGAGGCGAGCGTTCATCTGTACGAGACCAGCAACCACCTCCTGGCCAAGGTGCGCATCTCCGGAGGCGGACGCTGCAACGCAACGCACGCCTGCTTCGAGCCCCGGGAGCTCGCCAAACGGTATCCGCGGGGCTCGCGTGAACTGATCGGCCCGTTCTCACGCTTCGGCCCGCGACAGACGATCGAGTGGTTTGCCGCGCGCGGAGTGGAGCTCAAGGCGGAGGCGGACGGACGCATGTTTCCGACGACCGACGACTCAGCCACGATCGTCGACTGCCTCACGGAAGCCGCCGCCAAGGCCGGCGTGCGAGTCCAGCTGAGGTGCGGCGTGCGCGCGGCGCAGCGGCGAGACGACGCCGGATTCCGACTCGAACTCACCGACGGTAGTCACGTCGATGCAGACCGGCTGCTGCTGGCCACGGGCGGCACCAAAGGCTCCGGCGGTTACGAACTTGCGGCCTCGCTGGGGCACACCATTGAGCCCCCGGTCCCCTCGTTGTTCACTTTCATGACCGTCGACCCCCGCCTCGCGGGGCTCGAGGGCCTCGCCGTGCCCCAGGCCACCGCGTCGATCCCGGGCACCCGGCTCTCCGAAACAGGCCCCGTGCTGGTCACGCATTGGGGACTCAGCGGGCCCGCCATCCTGCGCCTTTCCGCGTGGGGAGCCCGTGAACTTGCCACGCGCACCTATCGCTTCACGCTGAACATCGCCTGGACCGGAGAAACGCCCCCCGCGCGCGTCGCCGACGACCTGCAGGATTGGAGAGCGCGAAATCCGCGCAAACAGATCGGCGGATCCCACCCCTTCGACGTTCCCTCCCGACTGTGGGAACGCCTCGTCGCCGCCAGCGGGATCACCGCCGCCACCCCCTGGACCTCAGTTTCGAACGCCGCGCTCAAGACGCTCACAAACCATTTGACTGTTGGCGCCTACGCAATCGACGGCAAGAGCACTAACAAGGACGAATTCGTGACTTGCGGCGGCGTACGACTCTCCGAGGTCAACTTCCAGACTCTCCAGAGCCGCCTGTGTCCCGGACTCGCCTTCGCAGGCGAGGTGCTGGACATCGATGGCATTACCGGAGGCTTCAATTTCCAGGCCGCGTGGACCACAGCCTGGATCGCCGGACAGAGCCTTGCGCTATAAGATTTGCACTTTTAGCGCAAGAAACAGCGCCTTGTTCTATCCCGCGTCAACAGGTGCACCTGGGTTCGATATGCGCGTTTTTTGGTCGGGAAATTAGGCAATAAATGCGCACGTTCCGTGTGCATATTTTGCTTCCTCATGGCAACTTACGCGCAGTTCTCTAATAATTAACAATTCTTATCGATAAAGCCCATAAATCCCCAAGCGGCTTATCGATCGGCAGTTCGGCTCATCATACATTGCGCTGATCCTGTACTCCGGGGGAGGGAGGGGAATCCGCGCTTGATCAGGAAATGCTCCGCTGCCCTGTTGCGTCCATCGAACCCCTCAACCCATGGACAGCATTCACGGTGTCGACCTCATCTACGTCATGGCGTATTGCCTTGGCGGTCTCGGGTTCGCGCTCGGACCTTTCCTAGTCGTCTGGGCTCTGGCCCTGCGCGGCACGCGCCAGACGGCCCACAAGACGGGCCAGTTCATCGAATGCGGCATGGAGCCCATCGGCGACGCCTGGATCCGCTACTCCGCCGTTTATTACCTCTACGCCCTGGTCTTCGTGGCGTTCGCGGTGGACGTGCTCTACCTGATCCCCGTCGCGCTCATCTATAACCGCGTCTTCGCCGTGCGCGACCTCGTCGAGGTCGTGCTCTTTGTCGGCGTGCTTTCGCTCGTCATCATCTACGCCTGGAAGAAAGGAGTTTTCGAATGGAAACGCAGCAACCCGACTGCTCACAAATCGTAAAGCTCGCCAAACTGGAGGACCTGCTCGCGCTGGGGCGCGCAAACTCCCTTTGGCCGCTTACGTTCGGCTTGGCCTGCTGCGCCATCGAAATGATGGCCTCCGGCATGGCTCGCTTCGACCTCTCGCGTTTCGGCGCCGAGGTGTTCCGCCCCTCGCCGCGCCAGGCCGACGTCATGATCGTCGCAGGCACCATCAACAAGAAGATGGCCCCCGCGGTGAAGACGCTCTACGACCAGATGCTCGAACCCAAATGGGTCATCGCGATGGGCAATTGCGCGATCTCCGGCGGCCCCTTCGTCTATGAGGGCCAGTACTCGGTGGTCGAAGGCGTCGAGAAACTGTTTCCAGTGGACGTGTTCATCCCGGGCTGCCCGCCCCGCCCCGAGGCTCTCATCGAAGGAATCCTCCAACTCGAGGAAAAACTCACCGGAAAGCGCCGCTGGCCGCGCGTCGACATCCCATGAGCTCCTCCTCCCTCGACTCTCTCGTCGCCGAGCTCCGGCCCCTGTCCGCGGCTGACTTCGTGCCGCTTCCCCCGCCTGCGCCCGCGCCCAAGCCTGCGGCTCCCGCCAAACCCGCCGCACCCGCTGCCGACGGTCAGCCCGCACCGGCTCCCGCCCCCACTCCCGCGGCTCCGCCACCTCCCCCGCCGCCCGAGCCTATCGCAGTCTGCGATTTCGCCGCCCGGGGCGTGCACCTCGAGGCCGTCATCCGCCCTGAATGCGTCGTCGACGCAGCCCGCATCCTGGACCGCGCCGGCTACGCCATCGACGCGGTCACCGGCATGGACTGGCTCGCTCAGGGCCTCATGGAGGTGATCTACGACTTCGTGCACTTCCAGTCCGGCCTGCGCGTGGCCGTCCGCGCCCGCCTCCCGCGCGACAATCCCAGTATCCTTTCCATTCATACCGTCTTCTCCGGCGCCGACTGGCACGAGCGCGAGACGCACGACATGTTCGTCATCACCTTCGTCGGCAACCCGAACCAGTCGCCGTTCCTCCTCCCGGACGACGCCGACTACCATCCGCTTCGAAAGGACTTCAAGGCATGATCGCGCCCAAAGAATCCACCGCGGGAACGCCCTCG
>JAJXVO010000430.1 GCA_021782105.1 bacterium | reverse complement strand
CTTTGCTCAGGTTCGCCTATTCCCGCCTCCAGTCAATGCCTCGGCCCCAAAAGTCCCGACCTCCCCTCGTCTTGCTATTCGTCCCACTAATGGGACTTCCCGATCCCACGATCGCGGCATCCACTCGCCTTGATTTCAATGCGAGTAATTTTAAGATATTGAATACATGATGTTTACGATTCTTATGAAAGCTTGGCACGCGCGTTGCAATAGGAGGGACACACTATGGACATACCCCGCCCCTCCCAGGCCAAGGCCAAGCTTCGCAAGCGCATCATCGTTGGCGCGATCGTCGTCGCCGTTCTGGGCGGACTCACCTTCGTCATTTCCTCCCTCAAACCCGCGGCTCCGACGGTGGATCGCAGTCTGGTTTGGATCGATACGGTCAAACGAGGCCCGCTCATCCGCCAGGTTCGCGGCGTCGGCACGCTGGTGCCCGAAGACATCCGTTACCTAACGGCACGGACCTCCGGTCACGTCGAGCGTATCGTCCTCCGCCCCGGAGCCGCGGTTAAACCCGATTCGATCATTCTCGTCCTCGGCAACCCCGACGTCGTCCAGGCCGCCGACACCGCCGAATCCCAGCTGCATGCCGCCGAGGCCGAATACACCGACCTCAAAATCAGCCTCGAAAGCCAGCTGCTCGCGATGGAGGCCAGCCTCGCACGCGCAAAATCCGACGACGAGACCTCCCGCCTCGAGGCCGAGGTCTACAGCGCCCTGTTCAAGGAGGGCCTCGTCTCCGAACTCGAACTCAAGAAGGCCAAGGTCGGCGCCGAGGACGCCGCCATCCGCCACCAAATCGAAAAGAAGCGCTACGCCTTCACTCAGGAATCCCTCAAACTCCAACTCAACATCAAGGAGGGTTCCGTCGACCGCGCCCGCTCGCTCGCGAAACTCCGCCGGGAAGACATGGACGCCCTCAGCGTCCGCGCCGGCATGTCCGGTGTGCTCCAAACGCTGCCCCTCGAAGTCGGTCAGCAATTCTCCGCAGGCAGCGTGCTCGCCAAGGTGGCCGATCCCACCCGCCTGAAGGCCGAAGTCCGCGTCGCCGAAACCCAGGCCAAGGACATCCAGCCCGGTCAGCCCGCCGAGATCGATACCCGCAACGGCATCGTCGCCGGCCACGTGTCGCGCGTCGATCCCTCGGTGCAAAACGGCACCGTCACCGTCGACGTCGCCCTCACCGGCCCCCTCCCCAAGGGCGCCCGCCCCGACCTCAGCGTCGACGGCACGATCGAACTCCAGCGCCTCAACGACGTCGTCTACGTCGGCCGCCCCGCCTTCGGCCAGGAGAACAGCACCATCGGCATCTTCAAGCTCGACCCCGATGGCAATTACGCCACCCGCGTCCAGGTCAAACTCGGTCGCAGCTCCGTCAATACCATCGAGATCCTCTCAGGCCTCAAACCCGGCGACCGCGTCATCCTCTCCGATATGTCCCAGTGGGACTCCACCGGCCGCGTCCGCCTGAATTGACGCCCCTTTTTCCACAACGAACTCCACACATCACCAGCCATTAACCTCCCAAACATCATGCCCCTCATCCAACTCGAAGGCATCACCAAGGTCTACCTCACCGACGAAGTCGAAACCCACGCGCTCTCCGGAATCCATCTCGAGATCCAAAAGGGCGAATACGTCTCCATCGCCGGCCCCTCCGGCTGCGGCAAGTCCACCCTGCTCTCAATCATCGGCCTGCTCGATTCCCCCAGCGAGGGAGCCTACCACCTCAACGCTCAGCCGGTCCAGGGTCTCACCCTCGCCGAGCGGGCTCGCATCCGCAACCGCGAGATCGGTTTCATCTTCCAGTCGTTCAATCTCATCGGCGACCTCACCGTCTACGAGAACGTCGAGCTCCCCCTCAGCTACCGGGGCATGCCCACCTCCGAACGCCGCGAACGCGTGACCGAGGCCCTTGAAAAGGTCGGCATGAGCCACCGCGCCAAACATCTGCCCTCCCAACTCTCCGGCGGTCAACAGCAGCGCGTCGCCGTCGCCCGCGCCCTCGCTGGCCGACCCGCAGTCCTGCTCGCCGACGAACCCACCGGCAATCTCGACTCCAAAAACGGAGAGGCCGTCATGAACCTCCTCGCCTCCCTCCACCGCGAAGGCGCCACCATCGTCATGGTCACCCACGACGAACGCTTCGCCGGCCACGCCGCCCGCACCGTTCACCTGTTCGACGGCCGCGTCGTCCAGGAACGCGTCGAGGAAAAGGCCCGCTAAGCCCGATACCCACCGCTCCGTCATGCGCCGTCTCGTCCTCGCCTTCGCCTGTCTTCTCACCATCCCCCTCGCCGCCAGGGCCGCCGACGCCCCCGCGCCCGCGGGGACCGTCGAGCCGCTCACGCTCGACCAGGCGATCCGCGAGGCCCTGGCCCGCAATTACGCCATCAGGGTCCAGTCCTATGCCGTGCCCATCGCCCGCGCCTCCGTCACCGAGGCGCTGGGCAAGTTCGACGTCACGCTCTCCGGCTCCTACCAGCACGGGCGCACCAATACGCCCG
>JAJXVO010000119.1 GCA_021782105.1 bacterium | reverse complement strand
AATCAGGGCGTCGGCAAGCCTTCCGTGCGATGCGAGAAATTCCGCGTAGCTGGTCTGCACCGTCGGCTCGTTCGGTGCCATCGCAAGCGCACGCTTAAACCCCTTCTCCGCGTCCCCCGTGCGCCCCAGCGCCGCCTGCGCCTCCGCAAGCCCAAGCACCGAGCGCAGCGAATCGGGCCTCTGCCGGAGCACCAGGGCAAACCGCTCCGCGGCGCCCCGAAATTCCCCGCGCCTGAGCTGCACCGCACCCGCCGCACCGAGGATCGTTGCGTCGTCGGGCGAAAGCCTGAGCGCCTCGTCGTATTCCGCCTCCGAGTCGGCCAGGCGGCCCTGGATCGCCCGCACCAACCCCAGCGCGGCATGCGCCGCCGGCGAGCCCGGCGCGATCGCCACCGCCCGCTCGCACTGCACCGCCGCCTCGCTCGCGCGACCGGCGTCAAGCAGTGTGATCCCAAGAAAATAGTGGGCGACCGCATTTCGATGCGTCACCGCCAGGGCATGCTCGAATAGACTCTTCGAGTCGCGCCACACCCCCTCCTGCACCCAGGTGCGCGCCCCGCAGCCCGCCAGCACAAGCACCCCTGCCACGCCGGCCGCCAGCCGCCCACGCCGCGTCGCCACCCATTCCCTCACCGTCAGCAGCACCGCCAGCTCCACGCCGATCATCGGAAGATAGGTGTAGCGGTCCGCCATCGACTGATACCCCGCCTGCACCAGCCCGATCACGGGCACGAGCATTCCAAGAAACCACAACCAGCCCACGATCACCCACGGCCTCTTCTTTCTCTGGACCGCCGCAAGCACCGTCAGGCCCGCCACCAGCACCGTCGCCAGTACCACCCACACCAGCGGCCAGCGCCCAGGGTGGGGATAACAGACCGACAGGTCGAAGGGCCAAATGAATTTTCCAAGATACCGGGCCGCCGAGACCACCGCGTTGCCCAGCCGGTCCGACAGCGGGAGCCTCAGCACGAACGCATTTTCGACAGCCTGCATTCGCAGCGTCACCAACGCCGTCCCTGCCGCCAGCGCCAGAAACGGAAGCTTCTCAAGCGCCAGGCGCCCCCATGCGGCGGCTCCGCCCCCCCGGCGAAGCGGCCAATAATCGAGCAGCAGCAGCACCCCCGGCACCGTCACCAGCATCGGCGCACTCATCAATCCCGCCGCATACGCCTCAAGCGCGAGCACATAAGGCCTCCACGCCCCCTCTTTTCCACCCGCAGCCCGCCGCGCGTAGTTGAGATAGCACCACAGCGTCAGCAGAAACCAGGTCCCGCCGAGCAGGTCCTTGCGCTCCGCAACCCATGCGACCGACTCGACCCGCAGCGGATGCCACGCAAACACCGCCGCACAGGCCGCCGCCGTCCAAAATCCGGCCGCGAGCCTGCGCACCACAGCGAAGAGCAGCAGCCCGTTGAGCGCGTGCAGCAGCACGCTCGTGAAATGATGCCCCGCTGCATGTTTCCCGTAGATCTGCCAGTCTGTCATGTGCGAGATCCACGCGAGCGGTTGCCAGGGGCCCGCCTGCCCGAACATCGCCCACTTCAACCCCGCCCAGCTCAGGCCGCCCTGCACGTGAAGGTTCGCCGTCACGCAGGCAGGATCACCGTAGTCGACGAAGCCGAAATGCAGCGTGCGGCTGAACAGCGCCAGGCTTCCCAGAAATAGCACCGCATACACGAAGACCGTCCGAAACGCGGATCGGGATGCAGTGGGCATGCCGCGATGCAAGCAAGCCCCCGCCCGAAGGCAGCCCTTAAATGCCTCCATCACCCGGCCCGATGCCCGCCATCGCCATTATCGATTACCGGGACCTCGTCCCGCCCGGGTAGACTGGTCCCCGTCATCCAGACCTTTGCCATGTCCATCTCCTCCCACTCCCTCGTCATCGATCTCCATTGTCACGCCGCCGGCATCGGCGCCGGCGCCAGCGGCTGCTACGTCAACCCCCGCCTCCTGCGCAGCTACAAGTTCGGCTTCTACCTCCGCGCCTTCGGCGTCACCCGGCGCGAACTCGCAGAATCGGGCGACACCCTCGTGCTCGACCGCATCGCCGCCGGCATCGCCGCCAGCACGGCCGTCGACCGCGCGGTCGTGCTCGCCCTCGACGGCGTCGTCGACGCCCATGGCCGGCTCGATACCGATCGCACCGAACTGCTCGTGCCCGACGCCTTCGTCGCCGACGGCGCCGCACGCCACCCCGAGCTTCTCTTCGGCGCGAGCATCCATCCCCGCCGGCGCGACGCACTGGAGCGACTCGACCACGCCCACGAACGCGGCGCGGTGCTCCTGAAATGGCTGCCCGCCATCCAGGACTTCGATCCCGCCGACCGGCGCCTCATCCCGTTCTACCGCCGCCTCGCCCAACTCGGCCTGCCGCTGCTCACCCACACCGGCCCCGAACACTCGTTTACCCGCGCCCGCAACGAGGTCTCGGACCCCGAACGGCTGCGGCTCCCGCTGTCCGAAGGCGTGACGGTCATCGCGGCCCACGCGGCCACCTGCGGAGCCTACGAGGGCGAACCCGGCCCCAAGCGCCTGGCCCGCCTCATGCGGACCTACCCCACCCTCTATGCAGACCTCTCGGCGCTGACGCTCGCGAACCGAATCGGACAACTTCCCGCACTGCTGGCGACGCCCGAGTTCGATGGGCGCCTGCTCTTTGGCACCGATTATCCGCTCATCGCCATGCGCGCCCTCTCCTCACCCTGGCCCGCCTTGTTCAGGCTTGGGTTTCGGACGACGCGCACCCTCGCCGCAATCTCCAATCCCTGGGATCGCGACGTGGCCCTCAATCGCGCCCTCGGAGTCGGCCACGACATTCTCGAAAGTTCGGCCGTGCTGCTCGGACTCCCTCCCGTAACCGGCGTTCGAGCACGGCATCAGACGACCGCAGGCTTGCGGCCCAGCACCTGAACGACCGCGCCGCGCCCGGTGTGCCCGAAGCCCTCGATCACGTCGCGCTCGGTCTCGCGCGCGACCACCAGATCAAGCCCTTCGAACTCCTCGCGCAGCACCTCGAGGCTCATCAACAATGCGGGATCCTTGGGGCCACCCGTCCGGTAGGCGACCTGGCCGGGTGTATACGCCTCAAGCACGAGGATGCCGCCCGGCGCCAGCGCCTCGACCACACGGCGATGCACGGTCCGGCGAAGCTCCGGCGGCAGATGCGCGAAGGTCGCCACGATTCCAGACCAGCGAGCCCGCCCAAGGTCGAACTCGGCGAGGTCCGCCGCCACCACCTCGATCCTCACGCCTCTGGCCCTTGCAAGCTGTCGCGCCTTCTCGACTCCCGCGGTCGACCGATCGACCGCCGTCACCGCATGGCCGAGTCCCGCGAGGAAGACCGCATTGCGACCCTCGCCCTCCGCAAGGCAAAGCACCGGCCCCACGGGAATCCGATCCGCCGATTCGGCGACAAATCCGTTGGGTTCGGTGCCGTACACATACTCTTCGACACGGTAACGATCGTTCCAGTGGTCGGATTCCATGCGGCCATCCTAGCGCCCGCCACCACGGGCCGTGAAGCCGCGAATGCATGCCTTCGGGACCCACGGAAATGGGCATTGCCTCGGCCCCCCTCGCCCTCCCTAGGATTCGCCATGCTCGAACTGAAGGACCTGATGCTCGGCAACCCGCCCCTGACGCTCGCCGTCGCAGAAAGCGTGACCTGCGGACGCGTCCAGGCCCGAATCGGCGCCGTCCGGGGCGCCTCAACCTTTTTCCTCGGCGGCATCGTTGCCTATTCCCTCGAGGCCAAAGCCCGGCACCTCGGCGTGGACCTTGAGCAGGCCCGGCGCTGCAACGCAGTCTCGCAGGCCATCGCCGAACAGATGGCCCTCGGCGTCTGCACGCTGTTCGACGCCCGCATCGGACTCGCCACCACCGGCTACGCCGAGCCCGCCGCCGAACACCAGGTCATCACCCCCTTCGCCTGGTGGGCCCTCGCCCGCCGCCTCGACGACACCCGCGCCGAAGTCACCAGCGGCATGATCGAATGCCCGGGCTCCCACCGCACCGCCGCCCAGGAGGCGATCAGCGTCGCCGCAGTCAACGCCCTCGTCCGCGCCCTGCGCCGCATCCGCTCATGAAAAAGCCGCCGGCACAGGACCAGCGGCCAAAATTCCCAATCGCTCCCGCTCAGGGCGCGTAGTGCGCCACCATCCGCATGAGCGGCTCCACCTCGGGAATGGGCGGCACCCAGTTGCTGTAGAGCAGCTCGGGCATCTCATAATTCGTGTTGTAGAGAATCTTGTTGTCCGAGTCATCCCGCGAGATGTATCCGGTTTTCACCGTCGCGCCCGCATAGAGGCCCAGCTTCTTCGTGTACACCAGCACCGGCGCGTCGACGTAGGTCTTCGTGTCCTTCTGCGTCTCCGCCACGTGCGGGCCCGCCACCGCGCGCGCATCCACGCCGATCTCCAGGCGGTTCTTGAAAAGTTTCTTCGGGGTCGCGTCATCCGTGATGATGTAGATCTTCTCCACCGTGTTCACGCCCAGCTGAAGCCCCAGGCTCGCCTCCGCGGACGAAATCAGCGCGGGAACACTCCAGGTGCCGTCCGCCCGCTTCACCATCATCACACCCCAGCCGTCCTGGATGCCGAACAGGGCGCCCGCCTTGAGTTGGTTGACAATCACCACTGCACGAGCCCGAGCCCACACGGCGGGAGGTATCGCCGTCTCCGGACGACCCATGAACTCCTGCAGGATCGCCTCACAGGTTTCGACGCGGGAAATGAGCTCCTTCCGCTCCGACGCGCGGTCGGCTCGTGCCACGGATGCGAATCCGACGATCAAAGAGAGAAAGAGTAGAACCGACTTCTTCATGAAAAAATGAGGATTGAACCGGAGCCATAGCAGGCGCACCGGCTCTTGGAAAGCGCGGAGTGGTTTTGGTTCATTCCAATCCCCGCTCGGCAACCTCCTCCTCGTCCCAGCCGAAAAAATGCCCCAGCTCATGGAGATACGTCAGCCGCACCTCCTCCCTGAATACCTCCCGATCCCTGTCCGCGTACTCCCAGAGGCTGCCGACAAATAGCACGATCTGCGGCGGCATCGGCTGGAGACTCCCCGCACCCTCCCCAACGCAGTCCCCCACGAACAACCCGAGGATGTCGGGCTCGAATCCCTGCGCCACAAGCCCGGCGTCGGCCCGATCCTCATACACCAAATGCACCCCCTTCGCCGGCCCGCGCAAATCGTCGGGCAGGCTCCTCAGCGTCGCATTCACCACCTCTGCGGCAAGGGCTGTGAGTTTCGCATCGGCCATGGCTGTCGTATCACGATGCGCCGCCACGTCCTAAAGAAAAGATTTCTCGCAGCCCGTAACCGCCCCCCACCGCCGCCGTCACGTGCACCAGTTACCAAAAACAATCATTCCCCCCTGCAATGAAGCTGTTCAGCAAAACACTCCTCCTCGCAGCCGCGCTCGCAGCCGGCTTCTCAACGCTCTCCCTTCGCGCCGACGACGCAACGCCTCCTCCCGCCGGGCCCCGCATGCACCACCGCATGCCCACTCCCGCCGAGCGCGTCGCACACATGACGAAAATGCTCGGCCTGTCCGACGCCCAGCAGCAGCAGATTCTCGTCATCCTCCAGGACCAGCAGACCGCCGCAAAGGCGATCTGGACCAACGCCTCGCTCGACCGCGATCAGCGCCGCAGCGCGATGAAGGACCTGTGGACCTCCTCCCGCCAAAAGATCCATGCCGTGCTGACGCCCGAGCAGGTCGCCAAGTTCAAGTCCATCATGGAACAGCACCGCGGCCATAAGGGGCCCATGTAAGTTCCGGTTTCGAATTTGTCCGTCGTTCTTTGTCCGTGGTTCTTAGTGTGCACCGCGCCGTTCCCAGGGATAGGGACGGCGCGGTTTTCTTTTGCGGGCAGCTGGGCTTCCCGGCTGAGTGCCTCGGTGACTTCCTACGCCCAACTCCTGGCGATCACGGTGCCGGTCTTCTTGCTCTTCGGCCTGGGAGTCGTCGCACGCAAGGCCAGCTGGATGTCCCAGGAAGCCGAGTCCAGCTTCCTCAAGCTGATCGTCAATCTCCTCTACCCCTGTCTTGTCTTCCGATCGGTGCTCGGCAACGCGGCGTTGCGCAATCCCGCCGTGCTGTTCTCCGCCCCGGCCCTCGGCTTCATCAGCATCGTCCTGGGACTGCTCGCCGGGTATCTCGCCGGGCGCGCGCTCGGGCTCTCGGTCGGAACCGGCCTGAGAACCTTCGCCTTCTCGATCGCAATCTACAACTACGGCTATATCCCGATCGCACTGATCGAGGTGCTGTGGGGACGCCAGACGCTCGGCGTGCTCCTTGTTTTCAACCTCGGCATCGAACTGGCCCTGTGGACGGTCGGCATCCTGATGCTCTCCGGGCTATCGCTTCGTGAAGGATGGAAACGGCTTCTCAACCCGGTCATCGCCTCCCTGCTCGCCGGAGTCGTCCTCAACTCGCTCGATATCACCCTGCCGGCCATGGCGCTCAAAGTGATCGATGCGCTCGCCGTGTGCGCAGTGCCGCTGGGGCTGCTCTCGGCGGGAGCCGCGCTGGAAGCCTTCGTCAAAAAACCGTCGGATCTTTTCGAGCCGCGCACCTCGCTCGGCGCCGTGGTCCTGCGCATGGGCCTCATCCCCGTCGCCTTCCTGGCCTGCGCCAGGTGGCTCCCGCTGTCCGGCGACCTGCGCTACGTGCTGATCGTCCAGGGCGCCATGCCGGCGGGCATGTTCCCCCTCGTTCTCGCCAGGCACTACGGAGGCCAGCCGCTCGTCGCGGCGCGTATTATATTCGCCACTACCATCGTGGGGGTCGTGCTCATTCCCCTGTGGCTGCGTCTCGGCCTCGCTTGGGTTGCCCACTGAGCGCCGGATGCTCCCCGCGCCCCCCTCAGCGCCGGCGCGGCGACGGGCGCTTCGCCGGCCCCCAGACCCGCAGCGCCGCGGCCTCGATCAGACACACGCAGTCCGAACCGTCCTCGGTGGACAGCCAGCGCGGCGCAAGCGCCGCAAATTCCCGGTCCATCGCCGGCCTCAGGCCGCCAACCTCGATCACAACGACGCCCCGTGCAGCCAGCCGCGTCCGCGCCTGCACGAGCAGCTTGCGGATGACGTCCAGCCCGTCCGCGCCCCCGTCCAGCGCCATGCGCGGCTCGCGATGAAATTCCTGCGGCAGCCCGTCGACATGCGCACTCGGCTCGTAGGGCGGGTTGCTCAGGATCAGGTCATACTCCGCCTCCGCAACCGAGTCGAACACGTCGCTTCGATACAGCGCGATCCGCCGCCCCAGCCGGTGCGCCTTCACGTTGATCTTCGCCACTTCCAACGCGCCCTCGGATAAGTCGATGGCGTCGACCCGCGCCTTCGGATACGCATGCGCCAGCAGGATCGCCAGACAGGCCGAGCCCGTACACACGTCCACAACGCAGGTGACCTTCCGCGGATCCGGCAGCCACGCGTCGAGCTGGTGCGGGACGATCTCCAGAAAATACGAGCGCGGGATCAGCACGCGTTCATCCACGTAAAATCTCATATCCCCCAGCCACGCCTCGCGGGTGATGTACCCCGCAGGCGTGCGATCCACCACCCGACGGCGAAACACCGCGGCCAAGTCGGACCGCTGGGCTTCCCCAAGCTCCAACTCCAGCACCGACGAATCACTGTCCAGCGGCAGCCCCAGCGTGTGCAGGATGAGGTAAAGCGCCTCGTCGTGCGCCTGGGTCGAGATCTGCCCCAGCGCCAGCCCCTCGCGCTCGTACACGCCAAGCGCAAACCGAAGCCAGGCCCCCGGCGTCCTGCAACGCCCCGAGCCCGACAGGGGATCACGGGAGCGAGTCATCAGGCAATCAGACGATAAATCAGCTCAAACGGCATCGAACACAGGTTCATCGCCGTGATGAACGCCACCTGCACCGGATTGAGCCAGATCACCGCAAGCCAGACCAGCAGGCTCCACTGGGAAATGCGGTAGAACGTGATCTCGGACATGCCGACCAGATGCTTGAGCAGCACGCCACCATCGAGCGGCGGCAGCGGCACCAGGTTGAACACCGCGAGCATGATGTTCACCAGAAGCACATTCGCATACAGCTGCTCGGTCGCCGGAGAAATGCGATGCGCGAAGCCGAAAAACACCGACGCGCCGAAAGCGACCAGAAAGTTCGCCACCGGACCCGAGAGCGCCGCGATGACCTCGCCCCGCTTCGGATTCGAGAAATAGGACGGATTCGGAATGACCGGCTTGCCCCAGCCAAACACGATGCCGCTCGCCGGGAAAAAGATGCAGACTAGGGGAAATATCACCGAGCCAAACAGGTCCATGTGCGCGATCGGATTGAGCGTGAGCCGCCCCTGCGCCGCCGGGTTGGGATCCCCGAGCTTGTCGATCGTCCAGGCGCGGGCCCATTCGCGGATGCAAAGGCTCGCAATGAAGATGAAGTAGAAGATGAGACCCGTGCGGAATTGGGCGAGAGTGAGTCCGGTGTCCATAAAAACTCACTTGTTCCCGGTTTCGGACAGCAGCGCAACCAGCTTTTGCTTCTGCTCGGCAAGCTGGGGCACGTCGACCGTGCCGATCAGAACCTTCGCCTCCTTGTCCTTGCCCAGTTTGATCAGCAGGTTCGCCTCCTGCAGCCAGATCGTTTGCTGCTCGAGTCCGGGCTTGCACAGCTTTTCCACGTGTTTCCAGGCCCCGAGCGCCTCGTTCCAGTCCGGCTCCTCGAGCGCGTAAAAGCACGACGCGAAGCTGTAGCTATAGTTCAGGTTGTCGGGGGCGAGTTCGGACGCCTTCTTGAACGCAAGATACATCGTGTGATCGAGGCCGGCCCGCGTCCAGGCATTGCTGGCCAGAAAATCATCGCGCGCATTCAACAGCAGCGTGCCCAGCTGGAAGTGATACAGCGGCTCGTTCGGATCGAGCCGGATGGCCGCCAGGAAATAACTCGCGGCCTGAATCGGCTTGCCCTCCTCGGCGAGGAAGTTGCCGAGCTGGTTCTTTACCTGCGGAATATTCGGGTCGAGCGCATTGGCCTTCAGCAGCATGTCCGTCGATTCCCTCGTCATGTTGATCTTCGCCAGCAACAATCCGTAGGCTAGGTACCCGCCCGCAATCTTGGGATGTCGCCGCAGCCAGTCGTTGTATTGGTAACAGATGTCCTGGACGCTCACCTGAAACTGCTCGGGATCAAAGTTGTCCGCCTTCTTCGCACGCTCGGCCTGCGCAAAAAGCTTCTGCTGCCGCTGGATGATCGCTTCGAGCTGGACCTGGGCCTCCGACGGCGGAGCAGGCGTCGCGGCAGGCGTCGCAGCAATCCCCGCCGCGGGGATCAGTAGGCAAAAAAGGAGAAGTCGAGTGAGATGCATGGGCCGGAGGGACAGCGTGGGCTCCCCCGTGTGCCACCGCAAGCGGTCACACATACGGCAACGCAAGCCCGTGAGCCATCGTCCCCTGGGAAACCGGATCGCTAGCGGGCATCGGCGCCCGTCGGATAAAATTCGCGGATGATCGCCCGAAACGAGGCCTTCGGCCGACGCTGCTCGTCAAACACCCCCCAATGTTTCTCCGCCACGTCGGGACTGGTCGCGGCACCGCCCCCCTTCCACGCCTCGTCGAACGCTTCAAACAGAAGCGTCGGCACCCGGTGCTTCCGCACCCAGGCATAGTGCTGCCTCAGATACTCCTCCTGCGCGCCCACCGAAGTCTCCGCCTTCATCAGCGTCGACTCCTGCCCGGGGCCGGTGCGTGTCGCATCCCGACACGTCGCCCATCCAGTCTCCCCGATGATCACCGGGCGGCCCGCGTGGAACGCCGAGATCTGATCGTAAATCGAGCCCGTCCACGCCATCGCCCGGGACAGCGGCTGTCCGTTCCAAAGCGCGTACATGTGCAGCATCACGAAATCACATTGCGCGGCCACGGGACGCGACTCCGGCTTGTTCCAAAAATTGAAGTCGTCCGCCGTCGTCACCGGCTGCGTCACCGCCCCACGCACCTCGCGGATGCAGCGGATCAGAAACGCCGGGGTCACACGATGGTCCGACCAGTCCACGCAGGCCTCGTTACCTACGTTGATCGCAATGACTATCCCGCGGTAGCGCCTGGCAAGACGGATGGCACCGTCGATCTGCGCGCGATTGGCGTCGCGCTCGGCCGGCGTGCGCCCAGGCGCTATCCATGCCCCGAGAATCACGCGCAGCGGCAGGTGCTCGCGGTCGATCAAGGCCAGCGTCGACTCCGCCACGGGCGAGACCTCGTACAGGCGGATCAGATGCCAGTAGTGGGAAACCAACTTCAAATCCGAGAGGATCTGCGCCTCGCTCGGCTGCACACCGTCGGGCGACTGGCCGTGGCGGTACGGGCTGAACGCCACGCCGTTGCCGATCCAGTGCCCGTCCAACTCCAGGTTCAGCGGCCGAAGCCCGCCCGGAGGCGGGGCGTAGGCACCGGCCCCCTTGGAGTGCATTGTAATGCATAGTGTAAATACGATCAAAATGACGGCGTTTTTAATCATGAATTGTGCGGCTATTGTTGCATTTTTGTGCAGTTTTACTTTCGGAATCAAGTCCGAGCCGCAATGCCCCTGGAGAAATGGGCTCGCCTGCGGCGGAGCGCGGCCTTTGCTGGCGCTCACGGCCTTCTGGGCCGCGCTCATGTGTTACCGATTTTTCCTGCGAAAAAGCGATCTCGCCCGGGCCGCCGAAGCTCTCAGCGCCGCCTTGCGCGCCGAATTTTCCGACCGCCACAATATCGCCCCCAGCTCCTCCGTCGCAGTCGTCACTCCCGGCCCCGTTCCCGGATCGCGCGAGGTGGCCATGATGCGCTGGGGCCTGGTGCCCTCCTGGGCCCGGTCCCCCGAGGCGAATTCTCCGTCACTGGCCAACGCCCGCGCCGATTCCCTCGAAACCAAACCCTCCTTCCGCGCCCCATTTCGCCGCCACCGCTGCATCCTGCCCGCAGGCGGCTTTTTCGAATGGGAATCGCTCTCGGGCGGACGCAAACAACCCTGGCTGTTCCGCCGCACCGACGGCGCGCCGCTCCTGTTCGCAGGGATCTGGGACCAGTGGAAGGGGTCCGACGGGCGGCACATCGAGTCGTGCGCCATCGTGACCACCGAGCCCAACTCGCTCGTCGGTGCCCTCCACGACCGCATGCCCGTCTGCCTGCAGCCAGACGAGGCGATTCGCTGGATAGAGACGGCCGAGGCCTCGGCTCCCGGGCTCGCCTCCCTGCTCCGCCCCGCCCCAGACCCGCTCCTGGAGTGTTTCCGCGTGGACCCGCGCATGAACTCCGTGCGCGTCGACGACCCGGCCTGCCTCGCCCCCCTTTCCCCTCCGGAAGACGCCCCCGGCGACCAACTCCCGCTCGGGCTGGAATGAGCCCCGACGCGGTCCTTCCTTGTCAGGCCTGCCCGACTCTGCGAGGAGAAGCGGCACTCCCCGCGTGAATCTCCTCGACCGATACATCTTCAAGAGCGTCCTCTTCACGTGCGCCGCAGCCGTGGGCCTCTTCGCCTTCGTGCTGATCGTCGGCAAC
>JAJXVO010000118.1 GCA_021782105.1 bacterium | reverse complement strand
GTTGGGCAGATCGACCGGAGGGAAAGATCGGTATTTGGTGATGGGAGCAGATTGCATGGCGAAACGAAGACTAACGGAGTTGGATGAACGGACGGGTCGGTGAACGCTCCGCGGGCGCGAGGACGGCGGTTGGGCCGCAATGGCGGAGCGGCAGGCAGGCGGTTCGGCGGACGCACGATCGACCGTGGCGCACGGTTCTCACGGATCGTGCGTCTAGCTAAGTCGAAGCAGCGCCTGCAGGAGGTTTCGCATGTGCAGTCGAGGGGCATATCGGCACGGAGGGCGCAGAGTCAAATTGGAAAATGGGCCGGAACCCGGGCGTCGCGAGCGACGACGGAGCAGAAGCATTCGTTCTGAGATGTGCGCGCTTCATTCGTCGTTCGCGGCGGATCGCGCGCGAATTTTCGAGGCAGACGACTCTGCGCGAGGAGGTTCGGAGCCGGGCCAGCCATGCTGCGAAAATCGAAACACTCATTTCACGAGTAAAAGCGCTTATCCAGGCGCATGTAAGCTTGCCAGCCGTGAAGGGCTGAGTCACAGAAAGCCTCGTCTTTCCGCCCAGTGATTACCCTGCTTTACGCCACTGTTTCAGGAAGAGCTGAAAGTCTCGCCTTGGCCGCAGCTGAGCGCCTCCGCCTCGCGGGAAAACGTGTCGAGATTCACAACGTCTCGCACTATCCCGTGCAGTCTCTGGAGGAGGCGCGGTTGGCGCTGTTCATCGCGAGTTCGTGGGGCGACGGAGCCACACCTTTGGATGCGATGGAGTTCTGCCGACAGCTCGAGTCGACGAAGCTGAAGTTTCCTCAACTCAACTACGCGGTGCTCGCTCTGGGCGAAGGTGCGGAGCAAAAACACGTCGGCTGCGGCTGGCGAATCGATCTGGCGCTCGAAGCGCGTGGCGCTCGGCGGATCCTGCCGCGCTGGAATTGCGATCGCAACAGCGTCGTCGAATTCGAGATTTGGCTCCGAACCGTCGAAGCCGTGCTCACCACCCCGCGTGTGGCACATGACCGTCAACTCAAGTTGGCATGATTTTTTAATTCGTTTATCCCTAAGTATAAACGTTCGATTCAAGACCCTGACGTGAATCGTCAAGGGGGGTATAAGTGATCTGGAGGCCAAGTTAAAAGGGCGGCTTTTAGGAACCGCTTAATGAGACCCTTTCGCGGTTTTCGTAAGCTGTTCATAAAAAGGTGAAAAAAGCTTCATGATTGCTGTCGAGCTCAAGATGGGCGGGCCAAAGTGGCGCAGGCCAAGTTATAAGTCGGTTCGTTAAGTCGGTGGGGGGCAGGCTGGAGAATTGGGCCGGGGCGGCAATTTCCTAGGATAGGGGGCCATGAACCTTGAGCCATTGGCACCTGAGACGCTGAAAGCGACGCAGTTGGTCGCCGCGGAAATGTTCCCGTGGGAGCATGAACACCAGGTCGCGCTCCCTGCGGCGGTTGCGCCTCAGGCTTACAGGAATTTCTACGAGCAGCGCAGGCTGGACTCGGTACGCTGCTGGACGGCGTTGGAGGCGGGGGGAGTTTGTGGCATGGCGACGCTTTATGCCTACGAGCGACAACGCGAGGAGACGTGGCTGGCGTGGTTTGGGTTGAAGTCCTCCGTGCGAGGCAGGGGAGCCGGGTCGGCGTTCCTCGATTGGGTGATCTCAGTGGCGCGTGGCGAGGGACGGCGTGTGCTGCGGCTTTGGACGACGGACGAGCCCGAGTATGCGGCGGCGGTGCGGCTTTATATGCGGAGGGGATTTGTGCCGGAACTCTGCGATCCGTTGCCGGGCGAATCTTGGAAGACCCTTGTGTTTTCACTGGGACTCGATGGCCGGGAGGCGATGCCATGGGCGACAGTGCCGGCGCGCGGTGAGCTCTGTGGGCGCGAGGCGCCGGTGGCCCACGCCTACGCGGCCTGAGCGCGCATCCGGCCCGCAGGGGCGCGGGGTCCAGATAACCTTAAGCGTTTTGATTGGCGGTGCTTAGCACCCGTTCGAGGCGTGTTTTGAAAGGGACCTGCAACTTTTTGCAGCTCGCTGGGTTTTCTTGGCAACCACCCACTCAGCCAATGAAGACCATCACACTCCTCACCAGCATCGCGAGCGCCGCTCTTGGCGCTTTTGTCCTCAGCATCGGAGCCGGCCACGTATCGCTTACGCTCTTCCTCGTAGCCGCCGTCGCCTGGGTCGTCCTCCTCACCGTCTATGCCTACACGCCGAAGGAACGCACTTGGCTTCCCAAGCTTCCGAAGGCGGCGAGCGCGGAAAGGTCAGCAGCCTCCGTCAAGGCCAGCTATCCGCTGGCAGCCTGAGCGCCTGCGTTCTGTCGTAACAAATCGTTCGGACTCTGACTCCTGAGAAAATCAATCGGCCCCCGTCTGCGGACTCCGCGGCGGGGGCCGAACTTTTTAGAGGAAACGGGTCAGTTTGCGGAAAATTCCAGGCGGGTTTGCGGGGTTGGGTTGTCGTAATCTGCAAATCCACCCGGCCACCATGTGTTTGCTCAGCAGCCCGCAGGATCAGGACTTTCGGGCTCTCAAGGGAGAGCCTTCCCTCTTTGGAGATTGGTTCACCGGATTCGTCCACGAGGGACGAAATTATGGCGGCCGCTATCTTGCCGAATTCGACACGCGCATGCTTCCGTTTGTCGACCACGTGCAAGGTTCGGGGATTGCCGCTCCTAGGATCCTCGAATGTGGGTGTTTCGAGGGTGGCCACACGACTGCGATCGCGATGAAGGTGGCCGGCGCCCGGGTGACGGCGGTCGACGCGCGCGAAGACAGTTTGCGCCGTGCGCTGCAACTCGCGGAGCTGAGGCGGTGCGGCAACATCGAGTTCCATCGGGATGACCTCGATGATCCGCAGATGGCCTTCACGAAGGAGTACGATTTCATCTACTGCGTGGGCCTGCTCTACCATCTGCGGTGGCCGGCTGCGTTCATTTCGCGGTGTGCCGCCTCGGCGCCGAAGCTCTGGCTTTGGACGGTGTTGTGTTCCGAGCGCGAGGCCGACCATATCGAAGGGGACTATCGCGGAAGGCTTTACCACGAGCCGGTGGAACATCCGCTCAGCGGCGTAAGAGACCGCTCCTTTTTTCTGAAACTCGGCAGCCTGCACGGCATGCTGGCGCTGGCCGGATACCGGACGGTGACTCTTCTCCAGCGAGAGGAGATGAAGGATGGCACGGGGCCGGCGGTGCTGTTGAGCGCGTCCAAGTAAGGAAGACACCGTTTGTGCTCCCATCGTCGTCCACCCGGATGAAAACGCGGATGCTGAACCGGGGCCACGTTCGAGTGAGCCCGAATGCGGCGATCAGACAAGCATTGCCGGAGCGCGGGAGGGGCAGAAATCTGCGCGAACGCCGTGTGAGAGAAGCTCAACCAACATTCCGATGGGACAACTCACGACTCAATACCGCCAGCTCTGGGCGCGGGCTAACCCGCGGATTCGACATAGCGATGTTGCCAAGCCTGTCGCGCGGCGGATTACGCTACAGCCTTCGCGGGCTACGGGTTCGTGATAATCGACGAATGCCACCACGTGCCCGCGGCGACCTTTGAACATGTGCTCAAGGCGTGTCTCTCTCGGAGAATTGTCGGACTCACAGCGACTCCGAACCCAAAGGATAAACGGGAGAGGTTGCTCTACCTGCAATGCAGACCGATACGCCATACCTTGCACGCAAGGTCTCAGCTCAACGACGGGCGAGTCGTCTATGTCCGGCGTTCAGCGATCTCGCTGCCGCCCGGCCCGGGGACTCTGGCGATTCACGAGATTTGGGATGCGATCGTCGCGGACGATGCACGGATCCAGCGAGTCGTGGCCGCCATCGGTCTTTGTCTCGATGAAGGGCGGAGCCCGCTCGTGTTGGCGGACCGAAAGTGCTATTTGGACAGACTTGAGACGGCACTGGAGGCCAGTCCGAGGGCGAGCGAATTTCCACGCTATCACCTCGAAAGCGATATTGGGAAGAAGGCGCGGAACGAAATCTGGTCCAGAACCGACGCTCACTACGTTAGCGATGAGCCCTTTGTTCTTTTCGCGACTGCCTCCCTGATCGGCGAAGGGTTCGACCTGCCGCAACTCGACACCCTCGTCCTTGCGATGCCGCTTTCTTTCAAAGGAAGGTTCATTCAGCACGCCGGCCGTCTGCATCGCCTTCACGAGGGGAAAGCTCCTGCGCATATCTACGATTATCTGGATTAAAATAACCCCGTGACCCGGACCATGTTTCAGCGTCGCTCGGTCGGATATCGGCAAATGGGGTATCGGATTGAAATGGAGTCGGGTTCGCTGGAAAGGGCTTCTACTCAAAGGTTCCAGCGAGTGGGTAGGGGTGCTGGTTGGCACCTCTTCTCGCGCCAGCCTGCCGCGTCAATGGTTTCACCTAATTCGCGAACCGATTCGGATTTCGCTTTGCTCCGGGCGTGCTTCCCAATTCACCTCGGAGAATGAATCCGCGATCCCGTCGAGCCGATGTTGGAAAATTGCTCCCGCCGGAAACGGATTGGCGCACGTCCGACGACCAGGAAGTCCTCAAGCGTCAGCTGCGCGCCCGGGAGGAAAAACCCCGCGTCGTGAACCAGACTCCTGCTCACGGCATCTTCTCCAATTTCGAAGTGCACTCCCGCAGCGGGCTCTCGTATCAGGTCGAAATTCGCGACGTCGCCAACCGTCAGTTCGCCTGCACCTGCACCGATTTTCGGATAAACGGGCTTCGCACCTGCAAACATGTCGAGGCGGTGCTTCTCACCTGCATGCGGAGAAACCGACCGGACTATACCGCCGCCCGGCGAGGAGCGCCTTCTCCTCGCATCGATATCGTGCCGGACCTGCCATCGGGCCGACTCCAAATCGAACGCAACCTCGACCATTTGCCCGACCGTTTGAAATCGCGATTTGATGCGAAGGGGCTCCAGCTTCCCGATCTCGATCCGGCCGATTTGGTTCGCGAGGCTATCGAATCCGGGCTCTCCGAACTTCGTGTCTCCGTCGAAACGACTGTCTGGCTTGCAGCGCGTGAGCGCGCACTCGATAGCCTTATTGGGCGTCGCAACTACGAAGCGGGTGTGGCGGCGGGACGTTATCCGGCACAGGAGACCCTTCACCCCCTATTTCCGTATCAGCGCGAGGGCATGCTCCACCTCGCCTTCAAGGAAAGGGCTTTGCTCGCTGACGAGATGGGACTCGGCAAAACGATCCAGGCGATTGCCGCCTGCGCATTGCTTCATCGCATAGGGCGGGCCCGCCGTGTCCTGGTCGTCACCCCAGCTTCCCTGAAAGCCGAGTGGGAGGAACAGATCCGCACGTTCACACCGCTAACCCAAAGAATACTGTTCGGTTCCCGCGCAAAACGGGTCCGCGCATATAGCGAGCCTGAGCCTCCGGTGTTCACCATCGCCAACTACGAGCAGATCGTGGCCGATAGTCTCGATATCAACGAGCGTTTGCGCCCTGATATCGTCGTGCTCGACGAGGCGCAGCGCATAAAGAATTGGTCCACACGCACTGCTCAGGCCGTCAAGCGCCTGCGCAGTCGCTATGCCTTCGTTCTCACGGGGACTCCCATCGAGAACCGCATCGACGAACTCTATTCCATTGTCGACTTTCTCGATCCGACGTTGCTGGGGCCATTGTTCCGATTCAATCGGACGTATTATTCTTTCGATGACAAGGGTCGGCCCGAGGGATACCGCAATCTCAGCCAGCTCCGCGAGAGCGTGCAGCCCCTCCTGCTTCGTCGCAGAAAGGCGGACGTCGAGACCGAGCTTCCCGACCGGACCGATCGCAACCTATTCGTGCGGCTTACCGATACGATGAGGTCCGACTATGCCGAGCATGAACGAAGCGTGGCCGAACTCGTCCAGATCTCAAAACGGCGCCCCCTAACCCCCAGGGAGCAGGACCTGCTGATGGTCTTGATGAATCTGATGCGGATGATCTGCGACACCCCGGAAATAATCAGGGGCAATTCCTGCCGCGACTGCCCTAAGCTCGATGAACTCGCCCGTGTGCTCGAAGAGGTGCTGGCGGATCCCGACGTCAAGGTCATCGTGTTTTCGGAGTGGGAGGGCATGCTTGCCCGAGTGCGCGAGCATGCCGACAAGCTAGGTATCGGCTATGCGTGGCACACCGGCTCGGTACCCCAGCAGAAGCGCCGCGCGGAAATTCTCGCCTTCCGCAATGTTCCTTCCTGCCGGTTGTTCCTCAGCACCGATTCCGGCGGCGTGGGACTCAATCTTCAGAACGCCAGCGTCGTCATCAACTGCGACCTTCCGTGGAACCCGGCAAAGCTCGAGCAACGTATCGCGAGGGCCTGGCGCAAGAACCAGCGGCGGTCGGTCACGGTCGTCAACCTGATTGCGGAAGGCACCATCGAGCATGGAATGCTCGCGGGCCTCGCGGACAAACGGGAACTCGCACTCGGCGTGATCGATGGCGTGGGCGGGCTCGATCAAGTGAAGTTCAAGCGAGGACGCCAGGAGACGTTGAAACGACTGGAACAGGCGCTTGCGACAGGCACGGAACGCCTCGCGACTCAGCCCCCAGCGGGATTGGCGCCCGGTGCTGATCCTTCGTCGGCTTTCGCTGCCAGCCTTCGTGTGCGTCTTGGGGGATGTCTCATTCGCTGCGACGAGGCGTGGCTGCCCGGTTCCGATACACCGGTGCTCCTTGCCGTGATCAGGGGGGCCGCGGGGGATCTGCGGCCGCTCTTGGAGACGATGCTCAAAGACACGCCTTGGCATGGTCCGCGGCCGCCGCTTCATGTGATCGACGAAAGCGCTTGGGCGTCCCTTCAAAGCTTGATCTCAGCGGGCGTGCTTGCCCTCAATTCGAGGGTTCTCCGCCCGCTCATGGACTACGTCGGCGACTCGTCCGGTGCTGCGCTCAGTCCTGAGCAGCGCATCCGCGTCGACACCTTGAACGCGCTGGTGCGTCGCAAGGCGCGAGCAGCCCGCGTGCTTTTGTCCGAGGAACTCTTGGATGAAGCGCTCTCTCCTCTAAAAGAGGCCATTTTGGCGTTTGCTCAGGCGGCCGCAGTGTTTCGCAGCGTGCGTGAACCTGCCTCTCACGAGGAACTCTGTTCGCCGCCGTACGCGATGCTGTTACCGGCGGACCGAATTTCTGGGGTGGCGGCTGTTTGTGGAGCCACACCCGATGCCGCCGCGGCGGCGGGTGTGGTCAAGTGGTTGGAGACTGCCTAACCCAATGTGGAAGGACTGATGCACGCGGTGACGCGTTTCGCCACGCCGCGGCGCGAAGTGTGGCTTACCATTGACGACGGCCCTGAACCCGCGACCACGCAGGCCATGCTGGATCTTCTCGAACGCCATAATGCCCGGGCCACTGGGATGGCCTCAGGAGAGGTCCTGAAAAGCCAAAGGCCCGTAACTCGGTCGAATTTAGGGCTCTTGTGAGATGGCGTCCCCACGGGGAATGGCTCGGCGCATTGCGCCTTCGGGGTCTTGCCCGCGACCTGCAGGTGGCCCCATCTCCCTCCGCTTCACTTCGGTCGTCAAACCCCTCCGGGGTTCGAACCGCTCACGCGGCGCCAATTAACAAAAAAGCCCGCATTTGAGCGGGCTTTAAGATGGCGTCCCCACGGGGATTCGAACCCAGGTCTCGACGTAGTGCATTTGAAAACAATAACTTACGTTGCCGCTGAGTGATTTATAAGAGTTGACGTCGCCGAGATTCATCGACGTCATTCTTACCCACATTCTTACCATGGCGAGCATCTGGAGACATCCGAAAAGCCGGTATTGAACAGCCTGCTACACCGACCAGAACGGTCGGCAGATGAAGCGCTCCACGAAGCTCACCGATCGAAACAAGGCGCTCGTCGTCGCGCAGAAACTCGAAGCCGCCTATCGGATGAAGCTGACCGAAGCCCAGGCGCGAAAGGTCGTCTCCGACATCTACGAGCAACTGCACGGCGAACAGCTTTACCACGCCACCACTCGGGCGTTTCTCACCGATTGGATCGCCGGCAAGAAAAACGAAACCAGCGCTGGCACCCACAAGCGGTATCAGAACGCCGTCGACAAGCTCATCGCCTTCCTGGGCGATCGAGCCGACAAGGACATCGCCTACGTTCACAAGCGCGACCTCACCGCCCTGCGCGACAAGACCGCCTCAGAGCTTTCGGTCTCCACCGCCAACACCGACCTCAAGATCCTGCGCGTTGCTTTCCGCCAGGCAGTCGTCGACGGCCTACGCCTCGACAATCCGGGCGCGGCCGTGCGGACGCTCGAAGAACGCAAAGAGACGAACGCACCCGAGCGCCGTCCGTTCACGCAGCCAGAGCTCAAGAAACTTCTCTCGGTCGCCACGGGAGAGTGGGAGGGCCTCATCCTCGGAGGACTCTACACCGGACAACGCCTTGGCGATCTCGCATCGCTCACGGCTCGTCGCATCGACTACAACCAGGAACTTCTCACCTTCCGCTCGCAGAAAACGGGGAGAGACATGGTCCTTCCCATCGCCAAACCGTTCCTCGAGTACCTCAAGAAGCACAAGCCGAAGGACCCAGACGGCCCAATCTTCCCCGAAGCCAATTCCGAGAAGATTGAAGCCAACGGCGAATCACGGCGCCTGTCTTCCGAGTTCCACCAGCTCCTTGTGAAAGCCGACCTCGCCAAGGCTCGACCGAAGAGCACGCGCGGCGCGCGGTCCGCACTTGCCCCTGGAGCGTCCCGTCGGAAGCGCGACCGCTGCGGGCCGGATGCCAGCCAAGATGGCGACGCCGCGAAGCATTACGTCCGGATCGCCCTGGCGGTTGGAACCCTTCGGGTTGGCCTAAAGGATGATGGCCGCTCATCCTAATAGCTGGTTGTGGGCGATGATTGATTCTGGTTCTTGGTGGGCTTTTGACCCAGCGTCGTCACCCCGCCGCCAACCGCCCCCCTAACGCAGGGACACAATCCGTGATCGAGCGCGTTCGCGACAAAACACAGCCAATTTCAAAAGGCCGATGAACCTCATCAAACACGACATTCCAAGGGCGTCCGTCGCAACGGTGCCGTCAACCAATCCGGCAGCCGAGATCTCGGATCGGTCGGGGTTCGGAGGCGGTCCGGCCATGCGACTCAAACAGCGACTCGCCGGGATCGCGGCGTTGGCGATGGTCGCACTTTCGGTCCCTGCGGTGGCACAGCCGGCGGGCGAGCCGGATTCTCTGAAGGGGCAGTTGTTCGTCGGCACCTGCTATCAGCCGATCGATCGATCGCCGGCGCAGATCGTCCAGGACATCGCGATCATGCACAAGGCGGGCTTTACCATGGTCCGCATGGGCGATCTGTCGTGGGATTCGTTCGAGCCCGAAGAGGGCAAGTTCACCTTCGACTGGTTCGACAAGGTGCTGGCGCAGATGCACGCGGCGGGGATCAAGGTCGTCCTCGACATTCCCGGGCTGCCGGCGCCGATCTGGCTGCACAAGAACTATCCCGGTGTGGATATCATCACCCAGGACGGCGTGCGGCTCCATCCCGCGACGCGCTATTGGGACGACATCAGCGATCCCAATTACCGACGCCTGGTGCATCAACTGGCGGTGAAGATGCTGCAGCGTTATGCGCACAACCCGGCGGTCGTCGCGGTCGGCTACGACAACGAGGTTGGCAGCTCGCCGATGTCCTACTCGGAGGGCGATCGCGAGCGCTTCGTGACCTGGCTCAAGAAGCGCTATGGGACGATTGCCGCGCTCAACAAGGCCTGGGCAACGCAGCGCTGGTCGCGCCGGATTGATAGCTGGGACGAGGTCTATCTGCCCTATGGCAACGGGCCGGGCCCGAACGAGCGCAATCTCGACCTTCACCGCTTTTGGTCTGACGTGACGATCGCCGACCTCAGCGACCTTGATTCCGTTCGCCGGCACTATGCGCCGAATCTGCCGGCAGTATCCAATCTGTGGCCGAATGCCGGTGCGAAAGGGTTCAACTATCTTCGTTCCTGGAACCACTATTCGACTTATGGCGCGGAGGGCTTTTATCCCGGCGACCCGTTGAGCGCGGCCTTTGACGTGATGATGATCAAGGCCGGTCATCAGACGCCGGTATGGTTCAACGAATTCACCGCAGGTGGCGGCGGCTATTATGGCACCCCGGGCCGGTCGCGGATGTGGGCCTATTTCGGCCTGCTCTATTATTCGCAGACCTTTCTCGCCTGGACGTTCAACTCGCACATTGGCGGCGAGGAGCAATCGCTGTTCGGCCTGGTCGATCACGACGGCCGGCCGTCCTGGAAAGTCGACGAGTTTGCCCGGATCGCCAGGGAATTCAGCAAGCTGAAGGCGATGGGCTTCCCGAGGGATCGGCAGCCGCAGGTGGCGATCGGCGATTCCTACGAGACGGCCTGGATCACCAATCCGCCGCCCGGCCCGAACACCATGAATCAGTATTTCACCACTGGCTACGACAGCCAGTTGGTCGCGGCATTCGAGCCGCTGTTCGCCGACAACATCGACACCTCGGTCATCGACGTGGCGCACGATTCGCTCGACCGGTACAAGCTGGTGCTGCTTCCCAGTGCCTACCTCATGGACAAGCCGACCGCCGAGGCCATCCGACGCTATGTCGCCAACGGCGGGACGGTGATCATGACCGGCTATTCGGCGAAGGTCGATGGCACCGGCAAATGGTTCGAAACACCGCTGCCGGGCCGCCTGACCGACGTGTTCGGACTGCGCACCGACGCCTTCTATCGCTCCCAGCAGCCGCTCAAGGTGAGCTTCGACGGGCGGGAACTGACGGGCACCGACTCCTATTACGAAGTGCTCGAGCCCTCCACCGCGAAGACGCTCGCGACGTTCGAGAACACCCCGCAGAAGAGCCCCGCGATCACCGTCAACCACTTCGGCAAGGGCGAGGCCATTTATCTGGCGACGGCGTCACAGTCGGCGTTCATGGGCCCGCTGATCCGTTCGCTCTATGCGAAGCTGGGCATCAATCCCGGCCCCGTGACGCCCAAAGGCGTGGTCGCGCGGACCGTCGACGGACGCACGATGTACGTCAACACCAACGACGCGCCGGCGACGGTTTCGTTCAGCGGAACGAAGCGGAATGTGATCACCGGCAAGAGCTACTCGGGCACCCTCGAACTTGAGGGCTTTGGCGTCGCGCTGCTGCAATGACGGCGCCAACCCGATCCGACGGGTTCATGGTGGTGGTCGCACGCGAGCGAACGGAGCGGAAACGTGCCCAATGGCTGGGGTTCTGAGATTCGACTGCTCCGGTGCGCTGCTGTGACTGACGAACTCTCGTGATTACAGACTGAACCGCTCGAAGACCTCCGACCTATGCCTCGCGAGGGCCCCGGGACGGGGCCGGTAATAGCTGTCATTGGGCAGCCTGATTCGGCGGTGGTCCATGTTTAATTCGCGAGTGGTGAGGGCCCCGAGCGTGTCTCTATTGTCGAACCGACACGGCCGCTCGCGGACGACCCCAATTTGACCGACGAGGAATACCCGGTGAACAATGCGCAACCCGGACACGCGCTGGCCCGTCTGGTTTCCGGCTGCGCCGCCCGTAGTTCCGGTGCATGACCTCATTGCCGTAGCCCACGAGCTTGCTCGCG
>JAJXVO010000429.1 GCA_021782105.1 bacterium | reverse complement strand
CTTGAGCAGGTTGCCGGCGTCCATGGCGCCCTCGGTGCGCCCGGCCCCGACGATCGTGTGAAGCTCGTCGATGAAGAGCAGGATGCGGCCATCGCTCTGGCGGATATCGTGAAGCACGGCCTTGAGGCGCTCCTCAAACTCGCCGCGATACTTGGCACCGGCAATGAGCGCTCCCATGTCGAGGGAGAAGACGGTCTTGTCGCGCAGCCCCTCGGGCACGTCGCCGCGGAGAATGCGCTGGGCCAGGCCCTCGACGATCGCGGTCTTGCCCACGCCGGGCTCGCCGATCAGCACGGGGTTGTTCTTCGTCTTGCGGGAAAGGATACGGATGGCGCGCCGGATCTCCTCGTCGCGTCCGATGACCGGATCGAGCTTCCCCTTCCGGGCCTGTTCGACGAGGTCCACGCCGTATTTCTTCAGCGCGTCGTAGGTGGACTCCGGGTTGTCGGAGGTGACGCGCTGCGCCCCGCGCACCTCGCGGAGCACCCGCAGCGCCGCGTCGCGATCGAGGCCGAAACTCTTGAAGAGCTTCCTGAGTGCCTCGGGCTTGGCGACCTCGAGTAGAGCGAGGAACAGGTGCTCCACGGAGACAAATTCGTCGGTGAGTTGCTTCGCCTCGTCCTCCGCACGCGTGAGGACCTCATTGACGGCCTGGGTGACGTAGATCTTCGACGCGTCCACGGAGCCGGTGACCTTCGGCAGCCGCTCGAGCTCGCGTTCGACCGAGAGCTGGAGGGCGCTGGTCTGGAGATTGAGCTTCTCGATCAGCCCGGGGACGATGCCGTCCTCCTGCGCGAGCAGCGCGGAGAGCAGATGCCAGGTGTCGACCTCGCTGTGGTGCAGGCGGCGTGCGATGGCCTGCGCGTCGGTGACAGCCTGGCGGGACATGACGGTGAGTTGCGAGAAATCCATGGCAGACTTGGGTGCAGGAGACGGGCCAGGGTTGACGGAGGCGTTTTCCCTCGGAACGGGGCGGTATGGCGTGGTTCGGGGCGGACAGCGTGACACAGCGCCGGGTCACAACGGCGCGGGGTCGACTCAGGCGCCGGACGGCCCCGGGGGCCGCGGGCCGGTCGGCGTGACGGAGCGGCGGTAGTCGCCGCGGCTGAAGTACTTCTCCAGCCAGACGTACATGCAGATGAAAAAATAGCGGGAGCCCATCTCCTTGATCTTCAGCTTCGCGACGCCGTGCTTCCGATTCTGCCACGAGATGGGCGTCACCGTCCAGGAGTAGCCGCGGACGATGGCCTTGAGCGGAATCTCCACAGTGAGATTGAAGTGCGGTGCGAGGAAGGGGCGGCACCCCACGATGACGGAGCGGCGGTAGGCCTTGAAGGCGTTGGTGGTATCGTTGAGGGGGATACGGAAGAGGAACTTGATGAACAGGTTCGCGAGGCGGTTTATGAACAGCTTCATCCGGGGGTAGTCGACCACGCGCGAGCCGCGGATGAACCGCGACCCGAAGACGCACTCGAAGCCGGAGTTGAGGAGGCGCCAGTAGGCGACCACATCGTCGGGGGCGTCGGAGGCGTCGGCCATCACGATCGCGCAGGCGTCGCCATGCATGGCATTGAGGCCGCAGACGACAGCCCGGCCGAAGCCGTTCGCGCCCGGGTTGCGGACGGGGTTGAGCGTGGGGATCTCGCCGCGCAGCTCCTCGAGCACGCTCCAGGTGCGGTCGCGCGAGCCGTCGTCGACGACCACGAACTCATGCGCAACGCGCTCGCGCACGAGCACCGCATGGAGCGCTCGGAGGGTCGGTGGGAGCGAGGCCTCCTCGTCGCGTGCGGGGATCACGATCGAGAAAAGCGTCAGCGGAGGCAGGGGAGTGGGTGTCACGGCTGGGCTGGAAGGCACGGACACGCTACAGGCCAGCAAAGGCCGAGGTAAAGCGGAACCTGCCGCGGGCATGTCGCGGCAGGCTGGAGACGCGGAGCGCGCTCAGTTCGAGGCGTTGACGTCGGGCATGCGCCCCTCGCGGAGCGTCGCCAGCCACTCCTCGGCGAGCCGGTTGTAGGCGTCCTGGTTTTGCTGATGCGTGCCGATCGGCAGCACCACGAAATGCTTGGGCGCGGGGATTTCGTTGTAGGCGGCAAAGGTGCTCGCGATGGGACACACGGTGTCGATGAGTCCTTCACCCACCAGCACCGGGCAGTGGATCTTAGGCGCAAAGTTGGCGATGTCGTAGTAGCGGCTCGCCTCGAGCACCTTCGCGGGATCCTTGCCCTGGGCGTGTTCGTACCACTGCGGCCAGCCAGCTTCGCGGCCGATCTCCGGTCCGGTCTGGTCGCACCCCGCGGGGACCAGCGCCAGGGCCGCCGTGACCTTCGGGTAAATCGCGGCGGTCAGCAGCGTCTGGAGTCCACCCTGGCTCACGCCCATCACGACGAGCGTGCGACCGTCCCAGTCGGAGCGATGGGTCAGGTAATCGGCGGCGCGGTAACAGCCAACATACATGCGAAGGAAATAGCTCGTATCGCGATCCTGGTTCCCGATGGCCCAGTAATTCTTGAGCGGGCCGGCG
>JAJXVO010000428.1:1444-2526 GCA_021782105.1 bacterium | reverse complement strand
TCCTCGGACAGCTCCAGCCCACCTCCGGCACCCTCAAGCACGGAACCAACCTCGAGGTCGTCTATTACGACCAGCTCCGGTCGAAGATCGACGATGCGAAGAGCGTGGCGGACAACATCGCCGACGGTGCCACGACAGTGACGATCGACGGCCGCTCCCGGCACGTCATCACCTACCTGCAGGATTTCCTCTTTTCCCCGGACCGCGCCCGCTGCCCGGCGCGCGTGCTCTCGGGGGGCGAACGCAACCGCCTGCTCCTGGCGCGCCTGTTCACCAAACCCGCCAACGTGCTCGTGCTGGACGAACCCACGAACGACCTCGATGCGGAGACGCTCGAGCTGCTGGAGAACCTGCTCGTCGAATTCCAGGGCACCGTCCTGCTGGTCAGCCACGACCGAGAATTCCTGGACAATGTCGTCACCAGCACCTTCGTGTTCGAGGGCGACGGGCGGATCGCCGAATACGTCGGCGGATACGCGGATTGGCTTCGCCAGCGGCCCGCGCCTGCCACGTCCAGGCCTGTGGAAGCGAAGCCCAAGTCGACGGAGAAGGCGCCGAAACCGAAGCGCATGACCAACCGCGAGCGCAGCGAGCTCGAGGAGCTGCCGCGCAGGATCGAACTCCTGGAGAAGGAGCAGTCGGAGCTCGCGGCCAGGCTGGCGGACCCCGCGTTTTATCAGAAGGAATCCGGTGCCGCGCCCGCCGTGCGCGAACGGCTCGAGGCCATCGAGCACGAACTCGCGGCGGCGTTCGACCGCTGGTCCCAACTCGAGGCACAGGCAGCGTCCGAGGGAAACGGACGCTGACCGCCCGGGTTCAGAGCCGGGCGTGCGTGCCGTCGCACTGGACGCCGTTGCCGCTGTGCTTGCAGCCGCAGAAGGCGACCTTGCCGGAGGTCTGCGGAGTGAAGGCCTTGGGCGAGAATCCGGTGCCCTTGTGCGATCCGTCGCAGAATGGCTGGTTGGCGCTCCGTCCGCAGGCGCACCAGTGATAGGTTTTCCCGGCTTCGACTTCGACGATGTAGGGGGACTTTTGGGCGATGTGAGGTTCGTTCATGGTGGAGTACGTCGTTGGTTTTTGGT
>JAJXVO010000428.1:0-1434 GCA_021782105.1 bacterium | reverse complement strand
ATTTCTGTGACCCGGTTCATGGTACCGGCAGGCTGGAGCAACAAAAGGTATCCAGATCGCTGTCGTTTTCCAGTCGCCGCGACGCTTGGGGCGTCAGGCCCGGGCCTCGGCGGCCAGGGTGAAACGGATGACGGCCCCGTGGTCGGGCTCGCCTTCCGCCCAGACACGGCCCCCGTGCCGATGGATGATCCGCTGAACGGTCGCCAGCCCTACGCCGGTCCCCGGAAAATCCGCCGCCGAGTGGAGCCGGCGGAATGGCGCGAAGAGCCGGTTTGCATAGGTCATGTCGAAACCGGCGCCGTCATCCCGGACAAAATACACGGTCTCCCCACCCACGGTCTCGGTCCCGAATTCGATTCGCGCCATGGCGCGCTTCGACGTGAACTTCCACGCGTTCCCGATCAGGTTTTCAAGGGCGGCCCGGATCAGGCGCGCGTCGCACGGCGCCACGACGCCGGGCTGGATCTTCCAGTCGACCTTTCGGGACGGATCCTGATGGCCGAGGTCTCCCGCAATCGCCCAGACGATGCCGCTCAGGTCGGCAGGCGCCACGTGCAGCTCCGCGCTCGAGGCCCTCGACAGCATCAGCATGTCGTCGATCAGCTCCGCCATGCGGCGGCTCGCGGCCCGGAGGTGGCTCAGACAATCGGCGCCCTCGGCGCCAAGGGTTGCAGAATGGTCCTGGGCGAGGATTTCGGCGAATCCCTCGATGCTCCGGAGCGGGGCCCGCAGGTCGTGGGAGACCGAGTAACTGAAAGCCTCCAGCTCCCGGTTCGCATGCTCCAACTCCCGGGCACGGCCGGCAAGGTCCGCGTTCAAGCGGGCGACCGCTGCCTGCATGCGCTTCCGTTTCAGGGCCTCCACGAAGGCTGGCGCCACTTCCTGAATCATCGTCAGGTCCTCGGAGTCGTACGGCGTGGCTTTGTCGGCCAGCACGATCACGCCGATCACCTCGACGCCGTCGGTCAGCGGCGCCACGAGGAGTCGGCGGGCGGCGAGGCGAACGCCCAACGGGCCGCTCATGCCGTCGCCCGTACACTCGATGAATTCGCCACGGCCTGAATTCAGCACGCGGGCGAGCATTCCCTCCGCCGCCACGCACCGCAGCGCCCCCAGTTCCGCCCCCACGATCCCCCGCGAGTTCCACTCGGACGGATTCAGCGCGACGGCATCGAGCCCATCCCCGCCCCTCCGCTCGGCGGCGACTGCCTGCGCGCTGCCGGTGAGGGACCTGCCAACCTCGAGCAGCACGGCAGCCTCGTCCACGCCTGCATCGGGCCCGAGGGACTCGCGGAGTATGCGGTTGATTCCTCCCAGCACCGCGGATTGGCGGGCAATCTTGTGCTCCGCCTCGAGCCGCTCCGTGATGTCGTCAAAAATCGTATACACCTGGTCGAGCCCCTTGCCCGATCCGCCCGGAAGCGGGGTGGCGTC
>JAJXVO010000117.1 GCA_021782105.1 bacterium | reverse complement strand
GATTCATACACCTTGGATCAACGGTACATCCGCTCCACGCCGACACCCCCCGTCCTGCCGCGGCGGCCGTCCGATACCGGACTCAGGACGCGGGATCGAGGGTGCGAATGCGGCCCAGGTTGCCGATCAGCATGCAAACGACGACGAAGGCGGTGATGTGGGCGACCGAGGCGACCACGAAGGCGGGCGTGAACGAGCCCTGCTGGACGGTCCAGCCGATCGCAAGCTGCGTGCCCACGCCGACCAGGCCGCCCATCATGCCGGCAAAACCGGAGACGGTGCCGACCCACTGGTGCGGGAACACCTCGGCGGGAAGCGTCATGTTAGCCCACGCGCCGTGACAGGCCATGGCGACGCTGATCGCGGCGACCGCCAGCGCAGGATTGGGCACCTGGATCGTCAGGAGGCAGGCCACCGGCATCATCAACGAGGATACGAGCATCACGGTCTTGCGGGAGCGGTTGAGCGTCCAGCCGCGCTGGATCAGCCGGTTCGGAAGCGCGCCGCCCGCGATGTTTCCCACGGCCGCGGCGACGAACGGGATCCAGCCATATTTGCCCAGCGCCGCCAGGTCGAAACCGCGTTTCTCCTGCAGGAATTTCGGAATCCAGAAGATGAAAAAATACGAGATCGGATCCGTGATCATCCGGGCGAGGACGCAGCCCCAAAACTCGCGCGTCTTCAGGAGACGGTAGGAAAACGCGGGAGCCGGGGCGTCCGCAGCCGGGCTCTCGGACTCGATGAGCTCGAGTTCCCTCGGATCCAGCAGGCGGTGCTCCCTGGGGCGGCGATAGAGCACCGACCAGACGACCAGCCATACAAAACCCAGCAGGCCGCCAACAACAAAGGCGCTCCGCCATCCCCAGCGGAGCGCCACGAACGAGACCAGCGGGGCCGCAAGAGCCGCGCCCACCGCCGTACCCGAATTGAAAATACCCACCGCCAGCGCGCGTTCCCGCATGGGGAACCATTCCGACACCGCCTTCACTCCCGCCGGGAAATTGCCCGACTCCGTCGCGCCGAGCAGGAATCGGAAGCAGGAGAACTCCAGCGCGGTGCGTGCGAAGGCGTGCAGCGTGTTGGCCAGCGACCAGCCCGAGACGAAGATCTGAAACGACCGGCGCGTGCCCAGGACGTCGACCAGGCGTCCGCTCACGGCGTACATGATCGTGTAGCTGACCAGAAAGGCGGACGTGATGTGGGAATACTGGATGTCGGTCAGCTTCAGGTCGTCCTGGATCGTCTGCGCCAGGACCGAGAGCGTCTGGCGATCCATGTAGTTGAGCCCGGAGGCCAGGCACAACATGCCCACGATGTACCACCGCAAGCCTCGGATCGGGGCTCTCACGTCTGAAGGTCGGGCACAGCCGCGTCGAGGTGAACGTTTTCGATGGTCAGCAGGTTCCGCACGGGATCCCACTCGCCCTCGACCTGCCCGGCCGGGGCCAAACCCATGAAGCGCGCGGGATTGACCGACGCCATGGCCAGGGCCTCCTCGAGGGTGGCGGCGCCGAACCGCACAACATTGCCGACCGCCGTATCCAGCGCGAGACCGGAGCCTGCCAGTTGGGCCTGGCCAGGCAGCGTGACGCGGTCGGCATCGTGCCCCTGGACCTCCTGCACCCCGAGCCAGTAGCGCCCCGCGGGCGCACGGGCGGCCGCGGTCGCGTCGGTCACCAGGATGGCGCGATCGACGCCCTTGGCGCGCACCATCACCTTCAAGACCGAAGGGGGCAGGTGATAGCCGTCGGCGATCAGGCTGGCGCTCAGCCCGTCGGCGGCGAGCTGCTCCCAAAGCACGTTGTCGTGACGGGGAAGCATCGCCGCGCAGCCGTTGCCCAGATGGGTCGAGAGCGTGGCGCCGGCGGACACCGCTGCGCGCAGCTGCTCGCGACTGGCCGTGGAGTGCCCCACCGCCACGCGGACATGGTGCTCCACCAGGCGTTCGATCAGCGGCAGCGCGCCCGGAACCTCCGGCGCGAGCGTGACCAGCACGATGCGGCCGCCCGCGGCGTCCTGGCGCCGCTGGAAATCCTCCCACGATGCCGGAATCACGTCGGCCCGGGCATGAACGCCCCGGGGACCGTCGAGGGGCGAGATGTACGGGCCCTCCATGTGGATGCCCGCGTTCATCGGATCGCGGAAGCCTGCCACCGCCGACGCGCACGCCGCGAAACGGTCGAGCGACGAGGTGATCAGCGTCGGCAGGCAACGCGTGACGCCCGTCGCCCGCATGGCCGCGAAGGCCGTCTGGAACGCCGCGTTCGAGCAGCCGGGCGTGTTGAAATCCACGCCGGCAAATCCGTTCACCTGCAGATCGACGAAGCCAGGGCAGCAGATCTTCATACGTTCACGACACCTTCTTCGCTCCGGCAGGCTTCAGCAGACTCGCAGACTGGTGGTCCAGGTAAAGGGTCACGTTGGGATGTCGCTTCAGGATCGACGCCGGAACCTTTGGGGAGACCGGCCCTTCCAGGCATCGTTGGACCGCCACGGCTTTGCGTGCATCGGGCACGATGGCGAGAATGACCTTTGATTTGAGAAGTTGGCGAATCGAAATCGAAATGGCGCGGTGCGGGACCTCCGAGACCTGGTTGAACCAGCCCTCGCCCACCTGCTGGACCCGGCACGCCTCGTCGAGCTGGACGATCAGGTAGGGCTCCTCGGTGGTGAAATCGGCCGGCGGATCGTTGAACGCGAGATGCCCGTTTTCCCCGATGCCGGCGAACGCAACGTCGACTGGCGCGGAGGCCAGCGCCTTGCCCACTTCGAGCGTGACCGTGACCGGATCGGTCTCGCCGTCCAGCAGATGATAATCGGAAAGCCCGACGCGGCGGATGAATCGCTCGAGCAAATACCGCCGGAAGCTGGCCGGGTGGTCGATGCTCAGGCCGATGTACTCGTCGAGGTGGAACATCTCGACCTTTCGCCAATCGATCCGGGGCTCCTGCACGAGCGCGTCCAGAAACTGGAATTGGGACTCGCCGGTGGCGACCAGGATGCGTGCGCGTCCCTGGTCCGCGATCGCTTGTGCGATGAGGTCGGCCGCCTGCGAGGCGGCCGCACGGCCGAGTGTGGTTTTGTCTGGGAAGATCCGAACGTTCATGGAAGGGTTTTTTCGGAAAGGGGACGAACTTCGATCGCGCGGAAGCGCACGCCACCGGAGGCAGAGAGGCCGATCGCGCCGACAGGCAGCCGCTCCGCAACCGACCAGGCCAGGCGGCCGTTGATCGTCAACGTGAGGAGGCCGTCGCGCACCACCACCTCGTAGCGATTCCAATGCCTCGCGGGATGGAGCGAGCGGGTCGCGAGGAATCCAGGCGGAGGTGTCGCGGAGATTGCCCGACCCTCGGGTGCGACGCCCGAGTCCTGGGTCGTCGCACACCCGAGAAAGAACCCGGTTGTCGCGTCGTTGGCGTCCGGCGACCAGCGCTGGAACGTGAGGATGTAATTGCTCCAGAGTTTCCGACTGCGCAGCCAGCCGCGGGTCGCGCCGCCGGACTCCGTCGTCAGTTCACCGTGTGTCACCGCGAAGCCGGGCGTTCCGACCTCCACCCACTGCGCCATGTCGTGTCCGTCGAAGAGCGCCTCGGCCGGCTGCGCCTCGTCGGCATAGACCCCCAGCGTGCGGAGCAACTGGTCATGGGCCGGATGCAGCCGCGCCTCGAAGCTGGCGAGATCCTCCGCGCGTCCCTCCGCCCAGATGGAATCGGCGATCGAGAGCAGACGCGGGTACAGCCAGCGTTCGACGAGGCCCTGCTCGGCGGCCCAGGCGCAGGCCTGGCCTCCCAGCAGGTGGGCGTTGGGTGAGAGGTCGCTGTAAGTGACCGCCTGATTGCCGCCCTTGGGATCCGGATTGGCGAACCGCTTCGTATCCCAGGCGCGCACGGCCGTCAGCGGCAGCCCGCCGCGCAAGCCAAAGGAGGTCAGGTAGAGCGGCCCGGTGGACGAGTTGATCATCGTGTATCCGGCGGCGGCGAACGCGTTGGCATTCGCAAAACCATGCCAGGCGTCGATCACGATGTCCTTGGACGGCGTCGGCTCCACCCCCAGGCGGAATGCGTCGTTCCAGACGATCATCCGCTTCCCGTGACGCCGTGCGATGGCGTCCAGGTCGAGGACGAACGTGTGGTACAAGGCCTGGAGAGTCGTCACGCCCTTCTCCTTCATGCGAGCGCGACACGAAGGGCAGTCGGCCCAGCGGCGGATCGCAAACGGCTCGTCTGCACCCAGGTGAATATAGGTCGACGGGAAAATGGCGGCCGCCTCGGCGACCACGGAGTCGATGAATTTCCACGTGAAGGGCTTGCCGCAGCACAGGATCGAATCGTCGACACCGCTCACCTTGCCGTCGCAAGCCAGTTCCGGATACGCGGCGATGGCGGCCCGCGAGTGGCCCGGGAAATCGAACTCGGGCACGATCTCCACGCCGTAGCGCGCCGCATAGGCGACCAGCGCGCGCAAGTCGTCCTGGGAATAGAAGGGTTCTCCCGCCGGCGTGCACTTGGGGAACGCAAGGCACTGGAAGCGCCAGCCCTGGTCGTCCGTCAGGTGGAGATGCAGGATGTTGAGCTTGTAGGCCGACATCACGCGGATGGTGCGGCGCAGGAAGTCCAGGCTGAGGAACGAACGCGCGGGATCGAGAAGGAGAGCCCGCCAGGGACGGACCGGCCAGTCGACGATCGTTCCGTGGTGGAGCGCCATCCCTCCCTGGTAGGTCTCGATGCTCTGCAGCAGCGTCTGAGCACCCCACAGGGCGCCGCGGGCGCTCGGAGCCCCGATCTCGGCGTTGCGCCCGATACGCAGCGTGTAGGACTCGGGGTTCGTGGATCCCGGTGTCGTCGCCTGCGCCAGCACGATGGCTCCGCCCGCCGCAGGGACATCCCGCACAAGGACGGCCGACACGCCAACGCGCTGTTTCAACTCGTCGCGCAGAACCTCGGCGACCTCCGTCAGCTGCGCGGGTCCGTTTGCGGGCACCACGATGGGAACCCCCTGGCGCAGCGCGAACCAGCCCTCGGTGTAAGCGACCTCGGCCGGCTGGGGAATCAGCGCGGGGGCCGCCAGGGCGCGCGAGCCGACCGTGAGGGACAGGCAGACCAGCGCGCTAAACGCCGCGAGGCGCGCCCAGCCCCCGTCCGGGCGGAAGCTCGCGACCTGGGTGGCAGTCAGCGGAGACTCGATGCGGCGTCGAGCGTCGAATGTCACGGGATCGCGGGTCGGATTCACGAGGAAAGCGTCGGACAGTGATTGCGCGTCAGAACGTCCCCCGGATGCCGACGGCGTACTGAACGCCAAAGTCCTGGGTATTGTACTGACGGGCGTAGGACGGAGTCCCGGGCGCGGCGTACAGCAGGATGTATTTCTGATTCGTGATATTGCGGGCGTTGAGGAAGAACGACAGACGCTTGGACAGTCGGTATTCGGTATTCACATCCAGCTTCAGCGTGCCCTTCAGCCACTGATAATCGCCCACCGGCACGCCGGAGCCCGTGCGCAGCAGCAGGCGCTGGTCCGAGCGGTAGACCCACTTCAGCATGAGGGAGAACCGGGGCCGGTTGTACGAAACGCCCCAGTTGGCGAAGCGGGGCACGAAGGCGCTAAAATCCGCCGTGTTCGCTCCCGTCAGATGAAGCGTCGTTCCGTTGGCGAATACGGAGACACCCTGGGCCCAGCTGGGAAGGAAGGTGAGCTGCTGGCTGTAGTTGAACTCCAGGCCCGTCACCTGGGCGCTGCCGACGTTGTCCTTGGTCACGAAGCTGTAGCCCTGGAACAGCGTCGGATCCAAGCCGTACTTGGTCAGCATGTCCGCGGTGGCCGGCGTGGTGACCGAACCGAAGAAATCCGAGAAGTCCTTTCGGAAGGCGCCGATCGAAACCATTCCGGCCTGATTGAAATAGTATTCCAGGGAGAGGTCGTAATTGTTGGCCTGCCAGGGCTTCAGCGCCGGATTGTTGACCGTGATCAACAGACTGGTCCCAGACAGGTCGGGAGCGATCACGCTGGGGATGATGTTGCCGAAGTCGGGCCGTCCGATGGTCCGCGCGTATCCGGCGCGGGCGATGAGGTTGGGGCTGATGGTCCAGGTCGCGTTGGCGCTCGGGTAGTAGTCGCCGTAGGAGCTGGACACGTGACTTCCCCGCTCGATGTACTGGAGCCGCGTCTGCTGCACGGGGTCAGTCGTGATCAGGATGGGCTTGCCGTTGGAGCCAAGCAGCAGGTGGCCCGTGGAGTCCTTCTGGTAGATCGCATTGGTGTCCTTGAACGGCCCCTCCCCCTTGTCCTTCGTGCGCTCGTAACGAACGCCACCCACCAGCCAAAGCCGGTTGCTGAAGAGCTTCATGTCGACGCGCGTGTAGGCGGCGCTGACGGCCTCGTCGATGTACAGCGAGCCGTTGACCGCGCGCTGGATGGTGCCGTAGGCCCCTGTAAGCTGCTCGGTGAACTCCTCCGGATGCGCGAGGTAGAGCTGATACATCCTGCGGGGGTCCAGCCACTGCACGTTGGAGAAGCCGTACGGGGGCGTGGTGCCGGAGAACGATGCGTCCAGGAACGGCGAGGCGGCCTCGTCGCCCGAGTTGTAGACCTTGTCGGCGCCCGTGTAGCGCCAGACCGGGGCGGCCGTATGGATGTCCCGTATGTTCTGACGGTAGTCGACGCCCGCCTTCACGCTGATCGGGATGCGCCCCGAGAAGGTGCGGCGGATGTTGGCATGCACCCCGCGGAACTGGTCGACGGCATTGCTCTGATTGGAATTAATCTGGCCCTGATAGCCCGTGTTGTTGACCGAGGTCGGGGTCGTGATGACCTGCTGGTTCGCCAGGAGGAACGGATCGATCGTGGTGCCGTTCTTGACCACCTGGATCGAGCCCGGGCGGTCGGCGGTCAGGTCGCTGAAGGTGATCGTGGCACCCGTCATGCCGGCGGTGACGCCGTTGAAGAAGCCATCGTCCATGTCGCGATAATGATTGGTCGAGCGCGAGTAGTAGCCGCCGGTATCGAAGGCCCAGTTGCGACCGGTGTGGCGGTACGTGATGTTGGGCTGCCAAGTGTCGCCCACCTTGTGCCGGAAGTTGGTCGACGTATAGAAATTGCCCTTGCCCGCCGCGCCGTTTGTGAAAGTCGGCCCGAAGGTCGCGACCAGGCCGGTGTCGAAGGTGTAGTTCTCGATGTAGAAATAGTTGTCGAACGAACTGTACTGCCCCGTGACCGAGATCAGGTCGCGCGGCGTCATCCGCCAATCGAGCGTGAGTCCGATCGAGCCGCGCCGGGTTGTCTGCGGCGAAGTCTGCATTCGGTAGGAACCCATGTAGGGCGTGTCCGCAGTCACCGTCGCGGGCGACCCGCTGGGCTTGCCTCCGGAAATCGGATACCAATTGGTCTGGGACAGGGTCTGCGGATTGTAGTTGTCCGACAGCAGGCCGGTGACCACGAAACCGAAGTTTTTGCTGACGGGGTCGACGTAGGTGAAGTCCACGCCAGGCTTGACCAGGCGCTCCCGGTTGCCGTCCGGGCCGATGGCGGAGCGACCCAGGCTGACCGCGGTGTCGTTGACGTTGAGATAGGTGCGGTAGTTGAGCTGGGCGTTGGCGCGCTCGAACGCGCTCTTGCTGATCATGTTGACCGAACCTCCCAGCGTGTCCGCGGGCTCGTCCGGGGTTGTGGTCTTGGTAACCTCGACACGGGAGATGTTGTTGATCGAGACCTGCTCGAACTCGAAGGTGCGCGACGCGGAGCCTGACGACGCGGTGGCCATGCGGTTTCCGTCCATGGAAATCGGCGTCGTGCTCGCCGGGAGTCCCCGGATGGAGATGGTCCTCGCGGCCGCGGCGTTGTAGTCGACCAGCACGCCGGGCAGGTACTTCATGAACTCGCCGACGTTGCCCTCGGTGACGTCGCCGAACTCGTCGGAGGAGACGACGTTCACGATGTTCGGAGCAAAACGCTGCTCCTCGACCGCGATCGTGCGCCCGTTGGTCTCGCGCTTCGCGGCGACGACCAGCGGCTGCAGTTTCACCACGTCGCCCTCCGTTGTCGCGGCGAACTCGACGTCCTGGCGCACGGTCTGGTCGCTTCGGGCCGTCACGGCGATCTCGCGCGCCGCGAATCCGGGATAGGTCACGCGCAACCGCACCTCGCCCGGCGCGACTCCGTCGAGCGTATACTCGCCGAAATTGTTGGTTTGGACGGTCAGCGAAGTTCCCTCGACGGAGACGGTGGCGTTCTTGAGAAATTCGCCGCTGGCGACGTTGAGTACGCGCCCCTGGATTGTGGCGGAGCCTCCCGCGGCCCGGGCCGACGGAGCGACAAGTATGAGCAACAAACCGACGCAGGCGGTGTAACCCGCTCGGAGCAGCACTTCGCCGCGGGCCGCGGCGACGAGACGGAAGAAAGACGATACTCGCTGGTTCATGTTGGGACGCGCCTGCCATGCAGGCATTGAGTGGTTCTATGTGTGGATCGCCATGGGTGGTGCGATAGCCTGTGGGTGCGTCCGATGTGTGCTTTCAGGGTCACCTGTTTTCAACGGCTGCCCAGGTGAACGTTAACCCTTCACCAGTCTGTGTGCCGCCAGTTCGGCACCCGTCGCCTTGGTTCACCAATGGATTCGATGGCGTGTCAACGGGGAGCCTGGCGCAGCGTCGTTCCCTCCAACCAGACGCTGTCGACCATCTCGACGCGGGGTGCCGCGGGAATGCCGAGATCGCGGTTCATGATGCGCGCCACGACCAGTTCCACCGCCCAGGCCCCGATCACCTGCTGGTTTTCCTGCAGTCCCGACAGGCCCGTGCCTTCGAGATTCTGGCTGAGGACGGCCAGACCGAAGTCCTCGGGCATGCGGATGCCCTGGTTCCGCAGTGCCTGCAGGCACTCCGAGGCCACGTCGCAGCCATGCACCAGCACCACGGCGTCGGGACGCTTCTGCGTCAGCCAACGCCGGAACCGCATCCACTCCAGACCGTTCAACCGCAGCACGGGAACCCCGCTCGCGGTTCCCTGCCTGTGATTGCACCAGCCTAGGTACGCGCTGACGTTGGCATGGGCGCCCCGCACATCCTCGTAGTTGCCAATCGCCAGGCCGGGACGGCGGTACCCCAGGGCGTACAGCTTGTCGAGGGCTCTCCAGGTATCGTTGTACGCATGATTGATCACGCGATGCAGCTGCGTGCGAAGGCTCCAGCCCTGAGTGACGATGGCATAGTGGTCGAATTCCGCGGGGAACTCATCGTCGATTCGGGGACTTCCGAGGCACAGCAGGCCTTCGATTCCGCGGGCGTCGAGAATCGAGCGAAAGCGCCGGGGTGTCATGCCCGGAGCCCGCAGCCAGAGCGGCTCGAGGCGGTATCCGAGCGCTTCCGCGCGGGATCGCATGCCTTCGCAAATCCGCCGAAGATGCAGGGACTCCTCCCAAGGACGCTCACAATCGTAGAAGGACATCAATGCCAGACAGCCCTCGTTGCGAGGGTCCCTGCTCAGGCGCACGTGGCTCATTAGCTCGGCCACCTTGGCGCTCGGCCGATATCCCAGACGCCTCGCCGCCTCCCGAACCCGCCGCTTGGTCGCCTCCGAAATCTTGGGACTGTCGCGCAGCGCCAACGAAACGGCTGCAAGGGAAAGTCGAGTCGCCCGGGCAATCCGCCGAATGCTCATGAAGCCACGTCTAGGCTACAGCTCGGCTCCACCGCAAGGAAAGTCCTTCACGCAGGACACAGGGTTCACCTGAAGGGCTCGTCCGTTCAGCAAGGCTGTTGAGAGGGAAAAGCGCGCTGATCGGGGAGAGAGTCCGCGCGCAAACAACGCAACCTCCCCGTTCGTGCGGCCTCGATAACCGCGCCTGCCAAGGCTCATTGGCCGTTTTCGGATTACGCAAAGACCCCGGGTTTCTCACTCCTGCACCGGAACCGATTCAGACTTTATGTTCCAGCCGCCCACCCGGAGCCTCAACCGACCCACATCCTTCCCAAATTCGTAGTGCACGACCAACTTCCTCGTTTCACCAGGCATAAGCGAAATGTAATTGTCTTCCCAAAGCACAGGGAGCACCTCCTTGCCAGTCTCTGCATTCACGAGCGAAAGATGAATCTGAAAGGCCAGGTGCCGCGACGGATTTCGGACAGACACCCGCACTTCTTCGCCTCCCTTGAGTTCACGAGCCGAAACCGCGCCATCGAGTGCAACCTCGGGCAACCGGTTTAACATCGTCAAATCCTCATAGGACTTGACCGCCGTATAATACGGGTGCGCCCTCGCCTGCTCCAACGACCAATCAAATTCCGAATTCCGGCTCGGGAGCCAATAGAAATTGGTGCTTACCACGCGCCCCCGACCGTTCTTCAGGACAAGGCGCAGGAAGACAATTCGCGAGGAAAAGACTTCATCCGGGATCACAAGAATCCTCCGTACACTATTGGTCGCCACGTCCAGCGTCAGCTTTCGTGCGAACAATTCCTTGAGACCAAAATCGAATGCCGACACCTCGGCAGTCATGCCGGGGAGTGGCCGGAACAGGCTATTCACGATCACCACGCTTCGATCATCATAGGAATACTGGATATGAACCGGCTCACAGGCCTTCTTCACACCAAAATATCCTCCAGCGGGCTGAAGGTAATAATCGTACAAATGCCACATGATCGAGGGCCATCCATTATTCAACATCCACTGGATGACGCCCGTGCTTCTATACCTATTTCGAGCGTACGCTTCGAACATCGCCCGCTCTCCATCATAAGCCATCGCCTGCGCCTTTCTCAAATAGTCATCCAAACCAACCGGCGCCCCATAGATTGCATCCATCGAGGCGTTGAAATGGTCGACATTGTCATTGAGATTGCCCGCCCCCGCATGCAGGCCCCAAATCCTGTTTATTGGCCACAATTTGCCCGCCGGAAGGAACTTCTCCAGGCTCTCCTTCACCGGGATTGCCGCTCCGGGGCTCGTTTCCGTATTGAACCCGAAGGCGCCGCCAAAGTGGCTGGTGTCAACCAGCCAGTAGCTCGGCGGAACATAATCATAGGGCCCCGTCATCTTTACGCCCGTGGCGCCTGTCAGCGCAGTCGGCACCGAAGTCGCCGATGAAATATACGGATCAGGCCATCCATTTTTGACAATGATGTCCTGATACTTCGCCTCCACATCCAGCGGCGGATGATGATCGCTGCCGTTCATCCACAAAGCCAGGCTGGCGTGATGTCTCAATCGACGAATCTGACTGCGCAACGAATCATACGCGATGGCATAGTCCTTTGGCTTCCACTCGGGCCAGCTCTCCCAGCGATTCCCGCAACACCAGCCCGCAAGGATAAGGACACCCATGCGGTCGGCGATATTGAAAAACTGCTCGGACCCCATTTTGCCCTCGAGGCGGATGGCGTTCAGGTGCATATCCACCACATAATTAAACTCGGCCTGAAGGCGCTGCTTCGAAGTGCGCAGAAGAATGTCGGGGCACCATCCGCCTCCCCTAATCAGGGTTCTTCACGGAATGCTGTGGGTATGAAGCCTGCTGAGGGAGGGCATGAAAGAAACAGTTCATGAGCATTATCGGCGGCTGCTGCAGCTGCCTGAGCCGTGGGAGGTCACGGAGGTAGAGGAAG
>JAJXVO010000116.1 GCA_021782105.1 bacterium | reverse complement strand
CTTTACGTTGATCGAGAGATCTCAGCTGAGGATGCCGCGTTGCTCGAAGCGGAGATCGCGCGCAATCCGCATAGGCACAAGGTCTATCAGCAGTATTGTCGTATGCAGCGTGCGAGCGTGCTGGTGTTCGATTCATTTCGCTCGGAGCAGGTGCCATCGGGAGGGCTCTTGGTTGAGGCCTCAAGGAATGCGGATGAGAAGATCGCCCAATTCCCGTCGCGCTCGCGATCGCACGGTTTTCGCTGGGGCTATGCCGGTGGATTGGTCGCGGCAGCCGCGGCGGTGGCCTTGGTGTTTGTTGGTCGCGATCGACTTCAGGAGATCCGAAGCCGGCAATCAGCTCCTGTGGCTCCGATGGTCCGTCCCGTGAGTGTCGCGCAAACCTCGGCTTCGCGGCCCTACACTGCGACGAAGAGTGCCGTGGCGGCCAACTATCGGCCGGTGTTCGTGGCCAAGACCTTTGACGGCTCCTCGATTCAGCCTGGCGGGCTCTTTGCTTCGCAGCAGGTACAGTCGCTCGACTGGATGAAGCAAATGCAGTTGCCGCCGCTCCGTTCGATTCCTGCTGGTGATTTTTCTTTTGGGAACAAGGGGGATCTGAAACAGGGGCTGCATATCATGCCCTTGGGCAAACAGGTCCAAGGCAAGGTCGAGATGATGGCCTTCCAGTTTCAGCGCTGATATTCCGGCCAGTCGGGCGCTGAATTTCCAGGGACCCTTCAGGGGTGTTTTGTAGCTGTGGCATTAACGTCAGTTGGCATTCAGGCTGAAGACGATGGGAATCCGCATCCGAAACGATGTGGGTTTCCCGTGGAGGAGTCCGGGTTCAAAATTCCAGCTTCGGACGGCGCGCAGCGTCGGACTGTCGAAGACCGGATTGGTTGAGCGGACAATCGAGGCGCTGGAAACGTGACCTGCGGTATCGACAACGAAGTCCACGAGGACCTTGCCTGTGACCCCGTCGCTTCGAGCCCTCGCGGGATAGAGGGGCTGGATTTGCGAACGGGCGCGAGGGGGTGAATCCAGAAACCTGGCGTCGACGAGGGGGCGGGAACCGCCAATCGTGCCATCGGCGTCGCCCGTTGGCGAGCCGGGCAGGATGAGAGTGGGGTGTTCGAATGCGGGAAGCACGGAGGGCCTCGCATCGACTCGAACGATGAAGGCGTGCGGCTTGAGAATGGCGGGGTTATCTTCGATGGAGGGAAGTGTTTCACCGCGTCGCGATGCGTCGGCAGGAGACGGGAGGGCGTCGTCGTCGGGGTGAGGGGGTGGTTCGGGGAGAATGACGAAGGTGTCCGGCGTGTCGTGCGGGGATGAGGTTACGCGGAGGGGTGTGGCCCTGGCGGACGGAAAGCCAAAGAAGAGGGTGGAGTGGAGGGCGAGCGCACAGGCGGCAGGCAGGAGATAGGAAGGGCGGTCGTTCATGGTGAACCTTGGATTTGGGGTGAAGAGACAGGCCATGAGGTACCACGGATGAGCGGCTGACTTCTTTGGCGGATACAGCCGGTTTTTTGTTTTATTCCGGCGGAGGGTCGGTCATATCTGGCAGTTTATGATCGATCCGAAACTCCTTCGCGAATCCCCAGACGTGGTGCGTGCGGCCATTGCCAAGAAACACCTGAACGTGGATTTGGACGCCGTGCTTGCGCTCGATGCCGACTGGCGTGCGCGCCTAGCGGAAGTGGAGACCTTGAGGTCCAGGCAGAAGTCGTCGAATAACGAGATGGTGGCCCTCAAGAAGGGATCGCCTGAGTTCCTGGCGAAGGTGCAGGAGATGAAGGCGCTTTCGGCTCAAGTGAAGGAGAAGGAGACGGCGCTGGGCGAAATCGAGACGGCCTGGAAAAGGGCGATGCTGACATTGCCGAACATCCCGCATTCGAGCGTACCGGAAGGGGCGACCCCCGAGCAGAACGTGGTGTTTTCGACCTACGGCTCGACCGATGTGGTATCGCCGGCGGCGAAGGCTCATTGGGATATCGCAGGATTTGACCGACTCTTTGATTTTTCGCGCGGCTCGAAGGTGACCGGCGCGGGATTTCCGTTCTACGTGGGTGATGGCGCGAAGCTGGTCCGCGCGTTGATCCAATTCTTCCTCGATGAAGCCGGCAAGGCGGGCTACCAGGAGGTTAATCCGCCGATCGTGGTCAACGCGGCGAGCGCGACTGCGGTGGGGCAATTGCCTGACAAGGAGGGCATGATGTACCAGACGGTCGAGGATCAGTTCTATCTGGTTCCCACGGCTGAGACGCCGCTGACGAACTTCTTTCGAGACGAGATCCTGGAGGAGACGCTGCTGCCGGTATTCCGCTGTGCGTACACGCCTTGTTTCAGGCGCGAGGCAGGCAGCTATGGAAAGGATGTCCGCGGGCTGAACCGTCTACATCAGTTCGACAAGGTGGAGCTTTTGAAATGGGTGCATCCGTCGCGAAGCTACGTTGAGCTGGACTCGCTGCGCGATCACGCTGAGGGCCTGTTGCGCAAGCTCGGGCTTCCGTATCGGGTGCTGCTGATGTGCGGTGGCGACCTGGGATTTGCGCAATCGAAGAAGTACGACCTCGAGGTGTGGTCGGGTGGGCAGAAGCGGTGGCTGGAGGTCTCCAGCTGTTCGAACTTCGAGAGCTTTCAGGCGCGGCGCGCGCAGATTCGGTTTCGTTCGAAGGAGACCGGGAAGCCCGAACTCGTGCACACGATCAACGGTTCCGGCCTTGCGGTACCGCGGGTGCTGTCGGCGATTCTCGAGAACAACCTGCAGCCGGACGGTACGGTGAAGATTCCCGCGGCATTGGTGCCGTATTTTGGGAAAAGCCACCTCTGTTTTGCCTGAACCTGGCGGACTACGGCGCTGCGGCAGCGCTCCAAACGACATGCGCGCCACGAGGCAACCGCGATGGAAAGACGTGGCGCTGCGGCTTGCTGAAGGGATCCCTGTGGAGCGACTTCATCCGGCGGTGCGCGCCTGGGTGGCTGGGCGCACGAGGTCGGCACGGGGGGCGTGGGCGGTCGCCTGTTCGGGTGGGGCGGATTCGGTGGCGCTATTGTTGCTGATGTGGGCTCATTGGCCCGAGCGCAGGAAGAAGCTGTTGGTTGTGCATTTCGACCATCGGGTGCGGGGTGTGGCGAGCGCCCGCGACGAGCGATTCTGTCGTTCGCTGGCCGGGGAGCTTGGGTGTCGGTATCGGGCTGGACGATGGAAGGGGGCGAGGAAAGAGGCGGGCGAGGCCGAATTGAGGACGGTACGCCATGCGTTTTTCAAGACGGAGCTGGAACGGGCGGGGGGGCTTGCGCTCTGGCTGGGGCATCAGGCCGATGATGTGGCCGAGACGATGTTCATGCGAATGGCGCGTGGCAGTGGGGCTGGGGGGCTGGCGGTGCCGCGGCCCGTGCAGCGGTTGGAAGGAGGGTGGGTGCGCGTGAGGCCGCTGCTTGGGATTGGCAAGGCGGAGCTCAGGGAAAGGCTGGAGGAGGCGGGGGGGCTATGGCGTGAAGATGAGAGCAATCTGGAGGGGCGGTATTTTCGGAATCGGATTCGAACGGAGGTGGTTCCGGCTTGGAGACGTGCGACGAGTGATCGCAATGCGTTGGCCGGGGCCTGTCTGAGCCGGGAGCTCCTGCAGGAAGACGATGAAGCGCTGGAGGCATGGTTGGACGAACTCCGTCCGTTGGGCCGGGGAGCGCGGCTCGACCTGGGGGTGCTGGGTGGGCGTCCGCGTGCGTTGTGGCGTAGGGCGATCCATCGGTGGTTGAAGGCGAGTGGATACCGTGGAGATCTGTCCAAGCGCGGATTCGAGCACCTGCTGGATGCGGCGGTACTCGGGAAACCGACCCGGCAAAGTATGGGGAGTGAGGGGTTTGCCGTGATCGACGGGCGACTTCTCCGCTATTCGAAAAATCTTGGACGGCGCACTCAGAAATAATCGGCGCCCTCATTGACTTATGGGAGGGGAACCATCAGGTTTGACCTTCAGTCCAAATGCTCGATGCCTGATAACGATATCAAGAAGAAGCCGCGTCCTCTCAACAAACTCCCGCCCGACCGATTTCAGCCGAAAGTTCTGCTGATTTGGCTGGCGATCATAGCAGCGGTTCTTGCGCTGTTCTACCTGCCGCAGGCCAAGTTCTCTTCGCCCGTCAGCCTGAAGATCCAGCAGGTCGTCGACAAGGCGGACCACGGTGAGATCAAAGAGGGAACGATACATTCCGACCCCTCGGGTGGCCGTGATTGGGTGACGATCACGGGCAAGCTCAAGGACGCCGTGGTGATGCCGAGTGGCAAGACTGACGAATTCGTGGCGGCGGGGCGCCTCACTGACGACAGTCTTGAGAAGCTCCAGAAAGCTTCCGTGTTCAGTGAGCAGCCTGCCAACAACACGTTCACGTCGTTGTTGGGGTCGATCATCCCGTTCGTTATCATCATCGGCCTGGCCTATTTCATCATCGTCCGCCAGCTGCGGAATGCGGGTCGTGGTGCGCTCAATTTCGGCAAGAGCCGGGCTCGTTTGCTGACGCGGGATCGCGACAGGGTGACCTTCTCGGAAGTGGCCGGCTGCGATGAGGCAAAGGAGGAGATCAGCGAAGTTGTGGAATTTCTGAAGGATCCGAAGAAGTTCACGCGCATGGGTGGACGGATTCCGAAGGGCATCCTGTTGGTGGGGCCCCCGGGAACTGGAAAAACCCTGCTTGCGAAGGCGGTGGCGGGTGAAGCGGACGTACCCTTTTTCAGCGTATCGGGTTCTGACTTCGTGGAGATGTTCGTGGGCGTGGGCGCGAGCCGTGTGCGCGACATGTTCGAGCAGGGGCGGAAGAACGCGCCGTGCATCATTTTCATCGACGAAATCGACGCCGTGGGGCGCCAGCGTGGCGCCGGCCTGGGCGGCGGAAACGACGAGCGCGAGCAGACCTTGAATTCGCTGCTCGTGGAGATGGACGGTTTCGACACGACCGAGGGCGTCATCATCGTTGCGGCGACGAACCGTCCGGACGTGCTCGACAACGCGCTGCTGCGACCGGGCCGTTTCGACCGGCAAATCTATGTGGACCTGCCCGATCTGCAGGGACGGGAGCAGATCCTGAAGGTTCACGCGAAGAAGATCAACCTGGCCGAGGGTGTGGACCTGTCGGTGATCGCGCGCGGGACGCCGGGGCTTTCGGGTGCGGAGCTGGCGAATCTGCTGAACGAAGGAGCGCTGTATGCGGCGCGCCACAACAAGAAGAAGGTGGACATCCAGGATCTGGATGCCGCCCGCGACAAGGTGCAGTTTGGACGCGAGCGTCGTCGCCTAATGGACGACGAGGAAAAGAAACTGACCGCGTATCACGAGGCAGGTCACGCGCTGGTGCAGGCGGTCCTCGACGACGGGTCGATGCCGGTGCACAAGGTGACGATCATTCCCCGCGGCCGGGCGCTGGGCCTGACGATGTTCATTCCGAAGAAGGACATGCTGACGCGCGCCAGGAAGCGCGTGCTCGTGGAGATTGCGACCGGGCTGGCCGGGCGCCTTGCCGAGGAGATTGTCATCGGCGACATCTCGAACGGCGCTTATGGCGACATCAAGTACGTCACGAAGCTGGCGCGCCACATGGTCTGCGACTGGGGCATGAGCCCGCTCGGGCCGATATCGTATTCGGACAATCAGGACACGGTGTTCCTGGGCCGGGACATTGCGCGGCACGATCATCTCTCGGAGGAGACGGCGCGCCGGATCGACGCGGAGGTGCAGACGATCGTCACGGAGCAGGAAAACCGGGCCCGTGAGATACTGAATTCGAAGCGCGAGGCCCTCGACAAGATGGCTGCGGCGCTGATTGAGTACGAGACGATCGAGGGCAGGCACGTGCACGAGATACTGGAGTTTGGAGAGATCCGATCGCCAGTCCTGCCGGCGCTTCCGCCCACGCCCGACAAATCCGCGGACAAGGCTCCGCCGGAGTCGGCGACGCCAGTGCCGCCGGTCATATCCGCGCCCAAGGCCTCTCCGGCCTGAGTTTGAAAGGGCTTGCAAGGCATCACGGGGCGAGGGCGCGGGGCGCTCCCGCCCTTTTGTTTTTAATGTGGTTTTGTGGATTCCTCCTGACTGGGCAATCTGTCTAACTTCGCGGCTCCATGACTGAACCCAGTATGAAGGAAGGCGCGGAGGCCGGGCAATCGGGGGCGGTGAGGCTCTCGGCGCTTGGGCGTCGTGCGGAGAGGCCAACGATTGCGCGGCTGATGAACCTTGCGTTGGAGCGGCGAGATGTCCTGTCGCTGGCGGCGGGTTTCACGGACAGCGCGACGCTGCCTATGAAGGAAGTGCGTGAGGCGGTGGATCTGCTGGCGTCGGGTCTGGTGGGCGCTGAGTGGCTGCAGTACGGGATGAATCAGGGGCGGCCGGAGTTGAGGCAGCTGTTGGCGCGGCGTCTGGCGAAGGGGGAGCCGGAGATTGGGGCGATTGGAGAGATGGCCTCGAGGATTCTGGTGACGAACGGATCGCAGCAGGCGTTGTATCTTGCCGTGCAGGTGTTGTGCGATCCGGGCGACATTGTGCTCGTGGATCGTCCGAGCTATTTTGTGTTTTTGGAGATGTTGAGTGGGCTGGGGGTGGAGGCGCGTTCGATCCCGACGGATGGGGCGGGCCGGATCGACCAGGCTGCGCTGGAGGGGGTGCTGGACCGCATGGCGCTGCGAGGGGAGATGTCGCGGCTCAAGGCGGTCTATTTCGTGAGCTACTTCTCGAACCCGAGTTCGAGGAGCCTGGCGGAGAAGGAGAAGAACGAGCTGGCGGCGGCGCTTCGTGGGCGGGGATGCCTGCCTGCGGTGATCGAGGATGCGGCGTACCGCGAATTGTATTTTGAGAGTCCGCACGGGGCCCGCAGCGTGCTCACTCTGCCGGCCTGGGAGGATTTTCCGCGGCTGTATCTGTCGACGATGACGAAGTCGTTCGCGACGGGCATGAAACTGGGGTTTGGGTACTGTACGGACGCGCTCTGGCTGGAGAAGATGCTGGCGGTGAAGGGGCATCACGACTTTGGGACGAGCAACATGGCGCAGGCGGTGGCTGAGCGCGTGATCTCGAACGGGACGTTTGACCGGCATTTGTCGAAGATGCGGACGGTTTACAGGCGGAAGATGGAAGCGCTGGACGAGGCGCTCGAGACGCAGGGGCTGCGGGGGTTGGGCTGGAAATGGGTGCGTCCGAAGGGGGGCTTGTACCTTTGGCTGCGTGGTCCGGGGGGGCTGGCGACCGGGTTGGATTCGGCATTCTGCCGGGCGTGTCTGGACCACGGGGTGATCTACGTGCCCGGGGAGCTTTGTTTTGGCGACGATGCCCCGGTGAACGACGTACGGCTCAGTTTTGGCGTGTTAGGGGAGGCTGAACTCGCGGAGGCAGCCCGGAGGTTCGTCTCGGCTGCGCGGTCGATGGGGGCCCCGGGCGCCGGGGGCGGGCAGGCAACGATCGGGTGACGGCGAAAACCCGGAGTTGAGCGGCGCGGAGCGCACGCTAACGTGCTTCGCCGTGAAACCATTCGACCACGCGCGGATCCTTGCGGCGTTCATGCTCGGCGGCTCGTCGCTTGTATTTGGATACAGTGCCCCCGGGCATCGATTTGTCGGTGCGCTGGCGGAGGACATCCTGAAGATCGAGAGCCGATCGCCGGACCAGGCGGAGGCCCGGCGGGCGCGCGAGACGCTGGAGCGGGCGCGGAGCCTGCTGCACGGGCTGACGTTCGCGCAGGCGAGCGTGATACCGGACGAGATCAAGGCGTGGGATCCGAACGGAAAGTTCAGCGCGGACCCGGGGGCACTGGTCGAGGAGAAGCACTGGCCGCGCGCGCTGGCGGCGGACCTGCGGCGCTATTTCAAGGCGAACAGCGATCCGGCGAGCGGGAGGAATCACGACAACTATCACTACGTGGACATCCCCGTGACGCCCTGGGCGCGGGGGACGTACGCGCCGGGAGCGGTAGGGACGGAGCGCTATGACATCGTCACGACCCTGCACGCCTGTGAGGAGATCCTTCGGGGCGGTGGGCGGGGCGGAGACGGGCGGGTGATACCTGAGGATGTGGCGTTGGTGCTGATGATCCACCTGGTGGGCGATCTGCATCAGCCGCTGCACGTGGGGGCGGAGTATTTCGATGCGCGTGGCGAGCCGGTGATTCCGACGAAAGCGGACCTGGAGAGCGGACGAGTGAAGTCGGACATAGGAGGCAACAGCCTGGAAGTGTCGTCGTCGTTGACGCCGCCCTACGATGGGAGGCCTGGAAACCTCCACTATGTGTGGGATGGCGAGATTCCGAAGCGGGCGTTTGAGGCGTGGCAGGCGAGCCTGGGGAGTGACACGGACAGGCCCGAGGCGCTGGCGGGGCTGTTGGCGAACCGGGCGGCGCCGAGTGGATACAAACCGGCGGGTTATGATCCGTCGGATCTGATGCCGGTATGGGAGGCGTGGGCGAACGAGATCCTGCCGGTGGCGGAGCAGGCGCATGCGCCGTTCGTTACTCCGGTGCATCCCCTGGAGGCGAAGTCGCCGAAAATCTTTTCGGGTGAACTCGAGCTGAAGGATCGCCGGGAGGACTACGATCGGGTGGAGGCCCCGGTGGTCCAGGCCGAGTTGCTGAAGGCGGGCTGGCGGCTGGCGTGGGTGATGAAGACGGTGCTGGCTCCCGCGGCGAACTAGGCGACGCGGAGGCTAGGGTGCGCCGTGAGGAGAGGGATTGTCGGGTTCGCCTTCGGCGGCGGCCCGGTTGGCGGGCAGTTCGGCCGGGAAAAAGAGAAAATAATTCATGAGACTCCAGCTGCAGGTGGCGCGGTAGAGGAGAAACGGCAGGAGGAGGACGCCGGCGATTGAGATGAACTCGGCGCGGGTGGCGTCGAGGTGGCCGGTCCAGGCGAGAGTGAGGATGGGGATGAGGACGGCGGTGATCGTGACGCCGAAATTCAGGGAGATGGCCCGGAAGTGAAAACCGTCGTTTTGACTGGCGACGAAGACGAAATTGCAGCGTGGGCAGCGGTCGTTCATTTCGAACAGAGAGCCGGCCTTGAACAGCGAATGTTTGCCGCAGTTGGGGCAGCAATTGGAGAGGCCACGAGTGACGATGCGTGAGCGGGAGACCTTCATCTGGGAAACGCAGTTAAACGAAGGAAACGAAGATAGCAAAGCGGAGCCAGGGACGGATCGGATCGGAGGAAACCTAGGGGGAGACGTCGGTCTGGACAGGCTCGAGCGAAAGGGACTTTCCGTGCAGGTCGCCCGGTTCGTGGCGCATGTCGCGCAGGTGGAGGCCTGCGACGCTGTCGGCGTAGATCCAGGGCATGCGGCCCTCGGAGAGGAGGGAGGGGCGAGGTTTGGCCGGTGCGAGATCGAAGGTGCGCCCGTAGAGGTAGCTATTCGGGCTGTAGTTGTAGCGCAGCGACCAGTCGTCGAGGTTCACGTTGCTCACATTGTGATTCCTACCGACGACGAGGATGCTGTTTTCCGCGCTGGCTCGGACGTGGGAGATGTCGATGTTGCTGATGCGGGCGGAGTCGGAGTCTGCGGCGGAGATGACCAGCGGCTCACCTTTTCCCCACCAGGCGCCCGCGGTCATGCGGGTATGCATCACGACGTTGTCGATCGCGACATCGTGGACCCAGCCGCCATCGCCTGCCTGCACGAGGATGCCGCGGTTGCAGTCCTTGAGGATTAGGTTGGAGGCGGTGACATTGCGGACCTTGCCCGAGCTGTAGCCGATTCGGAGGCCGGCGGAGCGGCTGGTCAGGATGCAGTTGGAGATGGCGATATCCTCGCAGACGCTTGCGGGATCGGTGATGCCGGTGCAGGCGATGGCGTCGTCGCCGCCGCGGATGATGCAATTGGAGATCACGACATTTTTGGAACCGCTGATGTGGATGCCGTCATTGTTGGGCACCTGCGGGTCGTTGATGATGCGCGCGCCCAGCACCTGGACATCGCGGCAGCAGCTGAGCACGAGGGTCCAGCAGGGGGAGTTGCGGATAGTGATGCCCTTGATCTGGAGGTGGCGGCACTCGTGGAAGAAGAGCGGCTGGGAGGGGCGAGCGAGGGCGGTGACGACGCACTGCTTGCGCTGCCAATCGGCGAGTTGGGAATCCTCGTCCTTGGGTAGACCGGTGCGGAGGAGGGTCCAGTCGAAGAAGGGGCGGTCGTTGAGATCGATCGTTCCGTCGCCGCAGAGGGTGACGTCGTTTTGACCGATGGCCCAGAGCAGGCAGGTGGTTTCTCGCATTTCGGGGTGTTTGAAACCGTTGGGCGGGTAATCGTGGAGGTTGCCGGAGCCCTTGAGTACGGCGCCGTTTTCGAGGCGGAGGGTGATGTGGGATTTCAGCTGGATACTGCCTGTGACCCACACGCCCGGGGGAACGAGCACGGTGCCGCCGCCGGCGGCGGCGCAGGCGTCGACGGTGGCCTGGATGGCAGCGGTGTTGATGGTCTTGCCGTCGTTGACGGCGCCGTGATCGGCGATCGAGTAGGTGGCGCCGAGGGCGAGGCCGAGGGTGGCGAACCAGGCGGACAGGAGGAGCAGGGAGCGGGGGAGGAGGGAGGCGTTCATGCGACGATCGGCAGCCTAGGCGGGGCTTTCCAGGAGTCACGCGTCGCGCTGCCTGGCGCTAAACGATTGCACGAGGTTTAGGGAGGGGGGGCACTCCTAACCGATCCCGGGAATCGTGTAATCGCCCGTGCCGTTTGGGCCCTTGTCGGCCTTGGATTCGATCTCGTCGGCGAGGATGCGGGTGTTGTAGGCGATTTCGGCGATGAAAGAGACGAGCTGAGCCAACCCAAGGCTCACGATGCCAAGAAAGGCCAGGCCCACGGCGGGGTAGAGGAACAGGGAGCCGGTGTTGGGTATGTTTTGTCTTAAACCTTCCAGGAAGGTGACGACGCTTCCTACGAGCAGGAGTGCACCCGCGGCATTGTAGATTGTGGTAAGAATGGGTGACTTGTAGGACATGGCTGGATACTGGGTGGTTGGGCGCGCCGCGGGAATCGCGGCGGGCGGCAACGGAGTCTAGGCGGGTGGGGCTGGGCTCTGCAATGGCGGCGGGTGGCAGGGCGTGGTCGGTGGCGTATTTCGCGGCGCGGGTGCCGAGCTGGCGCAGCCAGGCGAAGTCGGTTGCGAAGCGGAGGAGGAGGAAGGAGGCAGTCGCGTTGGCCCGATTTCGACGGGAGAACGCGGTTGGAGCGAGGGCCAGGCTTCGTGTCGCTGATGGCGACGACTACGCCCGGCAGGCTTCTGCGCTGTGATTCACTCTATCCGGATTGTCTTCGAAGCGGCGAAGCCAGGCATAGTCCGTTGCGAAGCGAAGGAGGAGGACAGCGGGTTAGACCGATTTCGACGGGTGGACGCGGTTGGAGGCTGGGGCCGGGCAACGTGTCACCGGTGGCGACAACTACGCCCGGCAGGCTTCTGCGCTGTGATTCACTCTATCCGGATTGTCTTCGAAGCGGCGAAGCCAGGCATAGTCCGTTGCGAAGCAACGACGAAGCCTGGTGCCCAGAGAGGGGGTCGAACCCTCACGCCATCGCTGGCGACGGATTTTGAGTCCGTTGCGTCTGCCAATTCCGCCATCTGGGCTAAGACAGAGTTTTGGAAGCTAATTACGAGGCGGGC
>JAJXVO010000427.1 GCA_021782105.1 bacterium | reverse complement strand
CGGCGAAAGGACTCGCGTTCGCTCGAGTCGCTGATTCTCGCGAACCGCCTGATCGTGGACCGCCTGCTCGCGGCGGACGGTTCCGAGCGCTCGCGTGCGGCGGCGGCCTACTCGTGGAAATGGGCGGCGTTTGAATTGTATCCTGGCCGGCCCGACCTGTGTCGTGAGGCCGAGCGCGAATGCCGGAGACTGGGTGGAAGCCCGCGTCCGATGCCGGCCGGCCCCGCGTTCCATCGCCTGGCGCGGATGCTGGGGTGGAAGCTCGCGAAGCGCCTGCGCGACCGGGTGAATCCGCGGCGGACCTGAGTCGGCCCCACCGAGGAGTTGCTCAACATCGATGAACCGATTTCTATTCGCGTGTCCATGAGCCGCAACGCACGCAAGGCCTTGTTCTGCTCCGCGAGCTACGCCCTCACGCCAGGCGGGGGCGGCGTGCAGCGCTGCACGAGGGAGTACCTGGAGGTGGCGCGCCTCGCAGGTTTCGAGGTGGAGCTCCTGCCGTACGACGTGGACCAGAGCCTTGGCACCAAAGTGCGCCGGAGGCTGTTTCGCCGGCCGTATCATGACTTCCTCCCAAAACGCGCCGCCGACGACTGCCTGCGTGCGCTCGATGCGGGCGATGCGGGCTGGCTCTTCCTCAACCAGGTCGAACCCGGGCCGCTGGCTGTCGCGCTCGCGGGCCGGCTTCCCCCGGACGTGCGCGTGGCGATGCTCTCCCACGGGCTGGATAGCAGCGATTTCGCCCATTACGCCCGGTTTCAGGCGGAGCAGAAGGGGCGGAATCCAGGCAGCGTCCGCGAGTCGTGGTGGCTCGGACGCCAACTCTTCGAGGAGATGCGGCATCACCGCGCCTTCGACGTCACCTTCTGCCTGTCGGAGACGGACCTGTGGATTGCGCGCTGGCTGGGCGCCAGGGACGTGGTGCTGCTGCCGCGGGCCGTGGATTTTGCCCCCCTCGAGTGGAGTCCGGTCGACGGCAGGGTGGGCCACGTCGCCACCCTCGTGCACGCGCCGAACCTGGAGGGGCTGATCCTGCTGTGCGGGGAGATTGCGCGCCAGGGAGCCGGAAAACTCCGCCTGCGGCTGATCGGCTCGCCACGGGAGAAGGGCGCATGGCTGGCGAACCAGTATCCTTTCATCGACTATCTCGGACCGTTGAGCGACGAGGAGATGACCCGCGAGGCGGCCACCTGGTGCTGCTTCACGAATCCGATCTTCTGCTATGCGCGAGGCTGCAGCACAAAGCTCGCCGTTCCCCTGGGCTGGCGGTTGCCGGTGACGTCGTCTCGGGCCGGCGCGCGAGGGTACCGTTGGGATGAGGAGCTTTCACCGCTGTGCGACACGCCCGCGGAACTGGCTCGCGAGACGCTGCGACTCTCGGATCTGCGAGAGGCGACTGCGGCCAGGCCGTTGTGTTCGCGGCTGGCGGACGCGAGTCCGGACATGGCGTCGGTAGCCGAGCGTTTCCGGGACGCGCTGGAGCGGGCGGACAGGCGCGGCCGCGGTTAGGTCGCGGGCATCCGGACCCAGCGGGCGCCGGCGCGCGAGCTCTTCACCACGGCTTCGATGAAGGCCATGCCGGCGACCCCGTCGTCGATCGTGGGCACGTCGAGGTCGCGTGGAAGCGGCTTGCCGGCCGCAAGCGCGCGGATGCCGCGGAACGCCTCAAGGTACAGGTTTGCGAAGGCTTCGAGGTATCCCTCCGGATGTCCGGCGGGGATGCGAGCCGCGGCGCAGGCCTGCGGGCAGAGGTAGGCGTTTCCCCGCCGCTGCAGTTCGCGGGGGCGGTCGGCGCGGAGGACGACGAGCTCGTCGGGTCGTTCCTGGCGCCAGGCGAGCGAGGCGCGCGTGCCGTAGACCCGCAGGGAAAGTGCGTTCTCCTCGCCCAGGCAGACCTGCGAGGCGTGCAGGATTCCGCGGGCGCCTCCCCGGTAGCGCAGGAGCACGCTGCCGTCGTCGTCGAGCCGGCGCCCTTTGACGAAGGTGGTGAGGTCCGCGCACAGGGACTCAAGCTGCAGGCCGGTGACGTAGCGCGCGAGGTGCTCGGCGTGCGTGCCGATGTCGCCCATGCAGCCCGCCACTCCGCTGCGGCGCGGATCGGTCCGCCACGCCGCCTGCTTCTGGCCGGCGCGTTCGAGCGCCGAGGTGAGCCAGCCCTGCGGGTAGTCGACCACGATCTTGCGGAGCTCGCCGAGCTCGCCGGACCGCACGAGATGGCGCGCCTGCCGGATCATCGCGTGGCCCGAGTAGTTGTGGGTCAGCACGAGCAGCCGGCCCGTGTCGCGAACGACCTGGCGCAGCCGGCGCGCCTGCGGGAGATCGAAGGTCGCGGGCTTGTCGAGGATCACGTGGAAGCCGGACTCGAGGAAGAGCCTCGCCGGGGCGTAGTGCTCGTGGTTGGGGGTGACGATCACCACGAAATCGAGGCGATCGCCGCGCTCCCTGGCGCCTTCTGCCGCCGCCATGGAGTGATAGTCCGGATACACGCGGGCCGGATCGATGAGCAGGTCGGCTCCCGAGGCGCGGGAGCGTGC
>JAJXVO010000426.1 GCA_021782105.1 bacterium | reverse complement strand
CCTCCTTGTCGCGGCGGCAGAGCAGACCGCCATGAATCTTCGGATGGAGGGTCTTGACGCGGCCTTCCATGATTTCGGGGAAGCCGGTGTGCTGGCTCACCTCGGTGACGGGGAGCCCCTTGTCGGCGAGGAGCTTGGCCGTGCCGCCGGTGGAGAGGATCCGGTAGCCGTGTTGCCTGACCAGCGAGGTGGCGAATTCGACGAGACCGCTTTTGTCACTGACGGAGAGGAGAGCCAGCTTTTCCATGGTGATGATAAAAGGGGGTTGTGCGAGTCCCGGCTGCGGGCGGCAAGCTTGAAGCGATAGGCGGGGCGCCCCTGTGCGGAAACTTTCGGCGCGCGGCAGGCTTCTGCCGCTTGCGCGCGGAGGAATCCGTGATTGGTTTCGGGCGTGAGCGAATGCAGTTCCATCGAACTTCCTGGCCTGACGGCCCGCCTCGACCGCCTGTGCCACCAGCACGGCGGCGTGAACCTGCCGCCGGACAAGCCGCACGCGTTCGTGTATTTCATCACGATCGAAAATCATTCGGACCGGACGGTCACCCTTCTGGGGCGGAAATGGATTGTGCAGCACTGTGATGGGACGCGGATGGTGCTGGAGGGGGACCGGATCGTGGGAGAGACGCCGGTGCTGGCGCCGGGCGAACGATTCTCGTACAACAGCTACCACGTCACCGCGATCGACGGGGTGGCGAACGGCTGCTTTCACGGGATGGACGATTTGGGGCGCAAGATCCACGTGCAGCTGGCTCCGTTTCCGATGCACATTCCGCGGTCGATGGAGTGAGCGGCGGCGGGGCGTGATTGAAAGGGCGGAGCGGCGGAAGCAAAGACTTGCACTTCGCGGCGGCTTGGCGCTCGCTCGCGGCCACGCATGAAGCTTACGGATCTGAACCGCGACGGCGGTATAGGAGCAAACTCGCTCTTCATCCAACTCGGTGACTTCAACCTTCTGATCGACTGCGGTCTTCACCCCAAGATCGCGGGGCGCCAGGCTGCGCCCGATCTGGCCAAGATCCGGGGGCAGACGATCGACCTGATCATCATCACCCACTGCCATCTGGACCACATCGGCAGCCTGCCGATCGCGATGCGGGAGCATCCGAACACCCAGGTGATCATGAGCCATGGGAGCAGAATGCTGATCGAACGGATGCTGAAGAACTCGGCCAGCGTGATGCTTCGGCAGCGGGACGAGGAGAAGATTCCCGAGTATCCCCTTTTTACGCACGACGAGGTGGCTCGCTGCGCCACTCGGATGCACGCTGTGCCGTTCAACCTCGCGAAAAAATACCGCTCGGCCACGGATGAAATCCAGGTGACCTTGTATCCGGCGGGGCACGTCGCGGGGGCGGCGGGAGTGGAGATCCGTCACAAGCACCGAGTGATCTTCTTCACGGGAGACGTGCAGTTCGACGACCAGCGCACGCTGAAGGGCGCGCACTTCCCGTCGGGGCCGTGCGACACGCTGGTGACGGAGACGACGCGCGGTGCGACGGAGCGGCCTGCGGAAAAGGGCCGTGCGGCCGAGATGCAGCGCCTGGTCGACTCGATCAACGACACGATCCAGCGGGGCGGATCGTATCTCATCCCCACCTTTGCGTTGGGCCGAATGCAGGAGATCCTGACGATCCTCCACGATGCGCGGCGCTTCAGGAAGCTGGTGGACTGCCCGATCTTTGCCTCGGGCCTGGGCATGGACCTGGTCGACTATTTCGACGAGATCGCGCGCAAGACCAAGCAGGTTCAGTTCAGCCGAAGCATCATCAAGGAGCTGAAGATCCGTCCGCTGCCGCGGCAGATCGAGGCGGGGCGCGACGCGGAGGCGAACGCGATCTACGTCGTAAGTTCGGGCATGATGGTCGAGCGGACGCCGAGCTATCTGATTGCGAGCGGGCTGGCGGGACATCCGCGGAATACGATCGGCTTTGTGGGGTACTGCGACCCGGACACTCCGGGCGGTGCGTTGCAGCGTGCGAGACAGGGCGACCCGATTCTTTTCCGGACAAGCCACGTCAAGACGAAGCTGCGGGCGCACGTCGAGAAATTCGAGCTGAGCGGGCACGCCGATCGCGACCAGCTGCTGAACTTCGCGAAGCAGACGAATGCACGCAGCGTGGTGCTGACGCATGGGGATCCCGATGCGCGGGCATGGATGGCGCAGCAGATTGGCGCTGCGATGCCCGAGGCTAAGGTGACCGACCCGGTACCGCTTCAGACCTACCTGATCTGAACGAATGGCGGTCGCGGCGCCGGACTGGAGTGAGTCCGGGGCAACGGTCAGGCGGGACTCGCCGGGGCGTGTTGCGCGTCCTGATGCGCGCCGCCTGCGGCGCCCTGATTGCGCACCTGACACAGGGCGCAGAAGGTTTCGATCTCGCGATAAGCGACCCAGGAAAGGGTGTGCTTCAGTTCCTGGAGGGAGGCGGCGCGCGCCTCGGCGCAATCGGGCAGATTGGCCTGAGCGAGAATGAGCGCCTCGAGGATCGCCTGTTCACCCGCGACGAAATAGGCCAGCAACGGATTGCGTCCGCAG
>JAJXVO010000115.1 GCA_021782105.1 bacterium | reverse complement strand
CCGCGGCGTTGACGCCGCCCTCGGCGAGGTCGCGCGTGGACCGCACGAGCGTGAGGATGTAGGCTTGCACGGCGGGCGCCACGTGGATGCGGTCGATGGCGGCGCGCAGCTCGAGCAGTTCCTCGCCGCTGGAGACGGGGGCAAGCGCGGGCTGGCTGGTGACCTGACCCCAGCGTTGCATCATGTCGGACTCCTCCTGGGCGCTGGGGTAGTTGACGATCAGCTTGAACAGGAAGCGGTCGGTTTGTGCTTCAGGAAGTGGATACGTGCCCTCCTGCTCGACGGGGTTCTGGGTCGCCATCACGAAGAAGGGTTTGGGCAGCAGGTGGGTCTGGCCTCCGATGGTCACCTGGCGCTCCTGCATGCCCTCGAGCAGGGCGCTCTGGACCTTGGCGGGGGCGCGGTTGATTTCGTCGGCGAGCACGAGGTTGGCGAAGATCGGGCCGCGGTGGGCGAGGAACTCGCCGGATTTGGGCTGGAACACCATCGTGCCGACGACATCGCTGGGCAACAGGTCGGGCGTGAACTGGATGCGCTCGAACTGCACGCCCAGGGCTGTGCCGAGGGATTTGATGAGCAGGGTCTTCGCGAGACCCGGCATTCCTTCGAGCAGCACATGTCCGTTGGCGAGCAGGGCGACGAGCAGGCGCTCGACCACGGGCTGCTGGCCAATGACGGCTTTGCCGATTTCGTCGCTGAGTTTCTTGGACCAGGCGGGACCGGAGAGCATAATTCGCTGGGGGAGGGATGAAGTGGGAAGCTGAGAAGGGATCGTCGCAACTAGGAGCAAAAAGCCCCAAAAGCCAAGCGTCACGGGCGTGACCCGAAGAGGGGCGAGTTGTTCCGCCGCGATTTTTCAGGGAAGCGGCGGGCTCATTCGAGGGGGATCACGGTGTCGCCGATCCGCAGCACGCCGCGCTTGGTTTGGTGGAGAAGGTTTTGGCCGAAATTCACGTCGTTGGGTTTGGCGGGGTCGCGCCGGTAGGCGGCGAGCGTGCGGAGGGGCTCGACGCCGCGCTGCGCGGTGTCCTGGTCGGTGGTGGTGACGACGCAGCGCCCGCAGGGGCCTCCCGCGTGGAAGGTGACCAGGCCGATGCGCAGCACGCGCCAGTCGTCCTCGGCGTAGGCGGGGGAGCCGGCGACGACGAGATTGGGGCGAAAGCGGTTCATCGGCACGGGCTGGGCGCCGGCCTCCGAGAGGCGGCGGTTGAGGTCGTCGAGGGAAGCCTGGCCGAGAAGCAGGAAGGGGTAGGCGTCGTTGAAGGCGACGAGATGCGGTCCCGAGGATTGGAGCGCGGGCGGGATTTTTTTGTCGGGCATGGGTCGAGCAAATTTCCGGCCGATGCGCACCAGGCGGCAGGGTTGTCCGAGAAACCCGGTGAGCCAGGCGGCGGGAGCGGGGCCGCAATCCTCGGCGAGCAGGCCGGAGGAACTCCACACTTCGCACGTGACGAGCGGCGCCGCGGGGTCGTCCGCCACGGGCACGTGCAGGGGGGGCAGGCCGTGAGCGTCGAGCGTGAGCACGCCCCCGAAAAGCGCGGGGGTGATCAGCGCCATGCGAGGAAGCACGCGCTGGGTGAGAAATTTACCTGACGTGTCGACGACCAGGAAGCGGCGGTCGCCCACGATCCCGAGCGCGTCGATCTCGGCCGAGTCCACCGGGCAGCCCCGAAGCGATTTGACCGGATAGAGGTAAAGTTGGGAGAGCAGCATGGACCGGTGCGGCTCAGGATTTCTTCGCAACCTCGCGGGGAGCGGATTCCGCGCTGTCGGGCGCCTTGATTTCCTTGCCGCCCTTGGCGCCGAGTTCGGCGAAGCGGCGCGCGCCGGGCAAGAGCGAGGACTCGAAGGAGCCGACGGCCCTGTTGTAGTTGCTGACCGCGGACTCGAGGCCGCGGCCCACCTTGTCGAGGTGCTCGGCGAACAGCGCGACGCGGTCGTAGAGCTGGCGTCCGAGACTGCTGATCTCCTCCGCGTTTTTGGATACGGACTCCTGGCGCCAGCCGTAGGCGGCGGCCTTCAACAGGGCCACGAGTGTGGCGGGGGTGGCCAGCAGGACTTTTTTCCCGATGGCGCGGTCCATGATGGAGGGATCGGATTCGAGGGCGGCGCTCAGGAACTGGTCGCCGGGGAGAAAGAGCACGACGAACTCGGGAGAGGGCTCGAATTTTGCCCAGTACTCGCGGGAGCTGAGGGCGTCGCAATGCATCCGGACCTTGGCGGCATGTTCGGCGAATTTTGCGGCGCGGCGCACGGGGTCGGTTTCGACGGAGGCTTCTCGGTAGGCTTCGGTGGGGGCCTTGGCGTCGACCACGATCTGCTGGTTGCCCGGCAGGTAGACGACGAGGTCCGCGCGGTCGCGCTCGCCGCCGCCGGGGGTGACCTGCTCGGCGAAGTCACAGTGTTCGACGAGTCCGGCGAGTTCGACGACGCGGCGCAGCTGGACTTCGCCCCAGGTGCCGGCCGTGCGCGTGGTGCTCAGGGCGGTGGCCAGGCGGCCGGTCTCGGACTGGAGGCGGAGGTGGGCGGTGTGCAGCGACTCGAGCTGCTGGCCGAGCTGTCCGTAGGCGGTGGCGCGTGCGCGCTCGAGGTCGGCGATCTTCTCATCGACCTTGGTAAGGGACTCCTTGAGCGGCTGGACGAGGGCGACGATGGAGGCCTGGCGTGCGTCGAGGTCGCTGGCGGAGGCCTCGCGGAGCTGGCCGAAGGACTGTGTTGCGAGCTTGAGGAAGTCGTCGCGACTGGAGCGCAGGGCTGCGGCCGACAGCTCGGCGAACTCGGCCTTGAGGCGGTCGTGGGAGGAGCGCAGCTCGGCGAGGCGGGCCTCGGCGGAGGCTTTTTCGGCGGCGAGCTCGGCCTGGAGGCGGGCGTTGTCCGCGCGCTGCGTGTCGCCCTCGCGTCGGAGCACCTCGGCCTCGGCGGCCAGGCGCAAGGACTCGCCATGGGCGTTGCGTAACCGCTCCACGAGTACGGCTTGGCGGCTGCGGGCGGCGAACCAGGCGAGGGCGGCGGCGCCCGCCGCACAGCACAGGGCGATCAGGAGAGAGTCCACGGCGCGGATGTTTGGGCGAAACGCCTGCGTTGCAACGCAATCCTAGGAGCCAGCCGCCCTGTCCAAGGCCTCAGCCTTGGCCTCCCTTGATCAGATGGATGTGGTCCACTCCGGTCTGCTCGAATTCGTGCCAGTAACGGTCTTCGAGCTTGGCCAGTTGTTCCTCCTCCTCCGCGGAGTAGGGAATCGTGGATTCGGAGGCGTTGCGGTCCTTGCGCAGGTCGCGTTCCGCCAGGCGCGAGGCGAGTTCCTCCCAGAACGAATCATCCAGGAAACGGTCGAGCTTCTCGCGCGCGGCTCCGGTCTGGAGTTTGTCGGCAGGGAACCAAAGGCCCTCGAGATCCACATCCACGAGCTCCGCGCATCCCATGGATTCCGCCAGGCCATAGGCCTTCTGGGCGACCCCCGCGTAACGTTCGGGCGTCGAAGCGGGGTCCTCGGGGCGCGCACCGGCAACCCAGAGCCCCAAATAGACGAGCTCAAGCAGGCGGGCGTACTCTTTGGTGGTGAATGAGACCTTCATGCCCGCAACGGAAACCAAGACCCGGGGCTTGTCACGCTTTGTTGGGCGAAGGTCGAAGGGGGCTTTCCGGGGTCGGAGCAGTTTGGGCGTGCCTTTGCGGCCGGGTTCCTGTCGCCTGCGTCGCGATGCTGCGCGCCCTGGTGTTTGACTTTGACGGACTCGTGCTCGACACGGAAACGCCCCTGATCGATGCGTACGGCGACGTGTATGCGGAGCACGGCGTTGCATTTGATCGCGCCGAGTTCGAGCGGCAGATCGGCCATGCCGATTTTTCGTTCGATCCGTGGCGTGCCTTTGGACCCGGTGCGGACCGGGAGGCGCTGGAACATCGCCGGCGAGTGTTGAACCGGGCGCGTGTGGATCGCCAGCCCGTGCTCCCCGGAATACGCGAGCTCATCACCGAGGCCGCCGCGGCGGGCTTCCTGCTCGGTGTTGCCTCGAACTCAAGCCACGGCTGGGTCGAGGGCAACCTGAGGAGGTTGGACCTTCACCGCCATTTTTCGTTTTTCGGCTGCAAGGGGGATACCCCCGCGCCAAAGCCCGAGCCCGATGTCTACCGCCTGGTCGTCAACGCGCTCGGATGCCGGTCCGTCGAGGCCGTCGCGCTCGAGGATTCCTCCGCCGGAGTGAAGGCTGCGCGCCGCGCGGGGCTGTGGGTGGTGGCGATCCCCAACCTGTCCACGGCCGGCCATGACCTCGACGGTGCTCACTGGCGCGTGAAATCCGCCGAAGCGCTCAGCGCGGTGGCCCTGCTCGAACGGTTCCGTACGCCGGCCGACGAAGGCCGGCCTGTTTGATCGTTGTGCGACAGTCCGGATCGCCGCCGAACGACGCGCGATTTAGATGTCTAGATGACGCAGTTGTATTTGAACCACAAGGCACGGAGGACACACAGCCTGAAATCAAAGTGGCGGTGGATTCGGAGCTCACCTCAGAGATGAAGGGGATAAAACAAAGGGCATCTCGTAATTGCTTATCTCTGTGTCCTCTGCCTGTCCGGCATAGCCTTGGCAAAGTCGGATGACTCTGTGGTTCAATTGCCGATTCTAGGTGTGCGATCGCCCATCGGTGGTCGCATCGTGGCTGCGGCATTCGGGAAATCGTGCGCGATGCAATGGATCGCAAAACGATGAACACCGTTCTCATTGCGGGCGATGCCCGCCCTGGCGTATGCTGTGCCCACACTCCACTCCCGGGCCGGCCTCCCCCCACGTGTCACGTCGCCGCCCCGTTCCCCCCTGCTTCTTTCTGACTTTTCGAGACGCCGCGCGTCCCGTCCGTGGCGGAGCCTTGACCCAAAAGGTTCCGACATGCGCGGTGCGCGTTGATTCACCGCGTCTCGCCCCGACAGACCAACCCCCATGAATACGAAATCAAACCCCGTTAGTTCCGTCCTCCGCGCCCTGTGTGTCGGAGTGCTTGCCGTGGCCGGCTTCTCCGGCTGCCTTCGCGCCGGCGTCTTCCCCTACGGCGTCAACCTCCAGCCCTCGTACTACAACGGCGGCAACGTCAACTTCGGCTGGTCGCTTATGAACCAGTACTCGGCGATCAAGACCGTCCGCATCGAAATCGAGCCGACGGTCTCGATCTCGCAGGCGAAGTCCTGGATCTCCCAGGCCGCGGCCAACGGCAAGACGATCATCTGCACCTACCACAAGTCCTCCGTGCTCGGCACCGACAGCACGACCGAGCTGATGAACGCCGCCAATTGGTGGAAATCCAACTACTCCTCGCTCGCCTCCGCCGGCTCGTTCACGGTGAACCTCATGAACGAGTGGGGTAGCCACTCGATCACGTCCAACGCCTACGCCAGCGCCTACAACTCGGCGATCAGCGTCGTACGCCAGGTCTACGGCGGCCCGATCATCATCGACTGCCCGGGCTGGGGCCAGGAGACTCACACCGCCGCACAGGCCGTCACGGGCGCCAACGGTACCAAGATCAATGATACAAACATCATCCTCTCGGTGCACATCTACCCGAACGGCTGGAACCAGGCGCTCAACCACACGCTCCAGACCTCCGATCTCGACGATCTCGCGAGCGCAGGGCGCCCCTGCATCGTGGGCGAGTTCGGCAATTCGCCCTCCGGCGCCTGCGACTGGTCCGGCATGGTCGACCACGCCGAGGCGCTGGGCTGGACCGTCCTCGGCTGGGCCTGGAACGGCGACGGCGGCAGCATGAACATGGTCTCGCCCTCCTGGGCCTCCAATGCCACGGCCTCCTCCTTCACGACGAGCAGCTACTTCAGCACCATCTACAACAAGCTCTCCGCGGGCGGCTCGGGCGGCGGATCGGCCACTGTCCTCGACGACTTCGAGAACACCACCGACGGGTGGGCCGCGAGCAATGTCTCGGGTGGTCCGTGGAGCGTCTCCGAGTGGGCCGCCCACGGCTCGTACAGCCTCAAGTCCAACATCAACCTGAGCTCGGGCGGCCAGTATTACATGTATAAGGACGGCACCTACAACTTCAGCGGAAAATCCACCCTGCAGATCCGCGTGAAGACCGCCGCCTGGGGCAGCTGGGCCGGCTCCCAGGCCAAGCTCTACGTCAAGACCGGCAGTGGCTGGCAATGGTTCGACGGCGGCACCGTGACCATCAATTCGAGCGGGGCGACGACGCTCTCGCTGAACCTGTCCGGTGTCTCGAACCTGAGCGACGTGCGCGAAATCGGCGTTCAGTTCCAGTCCGGCAGCGGCGCGAGCGGCACCTCGGCGATCTACGCGGACTATCTGACGGTCCAGTAGGACGCAGCTCGACGGCTCGTTTCGGAGCCGGCCCCGCGCCGGCTCCCTCCCCTCTCAAAATAGCGTCCCCTGGCGCAGCTCGTCGCGTTTTTCCCCCGAGCGCGTGCTCAGTGCGAGCAGCTGGGGCAGGCTGAGGGAGGCCGCCGGCGTGCGCGCCAGCGCCGCGAGCAGAAGGGCTCCGGCCAGCGTATCGTAGAGCGCGGCGTGATACCGCCGCCTGGCTTCGGGGCAGTGCACGGCGCCGAGCGCGTCCAACTCGCCCTGCAGGCCCATTGAGGCCACGAGATCCTCCAGGCCAAGGGAGGGAAAATTCGGATACAGTTCGGCATAGAGCGCCGCGGTGTCGACCCACGGTCCCCAGTCCACGAGCGCCGCACCGGGGCGCGCGAAATCGGGCGATGCGGGCGGATACGGCCACACGGCCTTGAGCAGGCCGTTCTCCACGCCCGCGAAATGCGCCGCCAGGGGGCCCGAGCGGCGCAGCCCGGTGAACGCCTCCCATTCGTCCGCAAAAGGTGGCGCCCCCTCGAGGTCGCGTTCGGCCAGACCGTGCACCGCCGTCTCGTCGGGCAGCACGCGGCCCGACGGTGCGCACAGGCGGGTGCGGCTCGCGACGATTTTACCGCCCAGCACCGTGGCGACGCCGAACTCCAGGATGCCCGAGCGGCGGTTGCCCTCGAAATCGATGAAGGCGATCGGCTGTTCGGTCCAGGAGGCCATGGCGTGCGCGCGATCGGGACCTATCTGGGCAGAAGTGTGAACTCGCCGATCTTCGGAGCTTTCGAGTCGCCGCCCAGGAAAACTTCGAAGCGGCCCGGCTCCGGCGCGTTCGTCATGTCGGAATGCACGAAGGCCAGATCCGAGGGCCGCAGCGTGAAGCTGAGCGCCGTCGACTCGCCCTTGCGCAGCATCACCCTGCGGAAGCCCTTCAATTCGCGCACGGGGCGCGTCACCGAACCCCAGAGCTGGCGGATGTACAGCTGCGCGACCTCCGCGCCGTCGCGGGAGCCGGTGTTGGCCAGCGTGGCGGTGACGGTCAGCGCACCGTTCATCGGCAGCGTCGGCGAGCTGAGTCGGGCGTTGCTGAACGCGAAGCTCGTGTAGCTCAGGCCGTATCCAAAGGGAAACTGCGGGGTGTTGGGGACATCCAGGTAGTTGGACTTGTACTGGATCCTCGGCTGGTCGTCCGGCTGGGGGCGGCCGGTCGTCATGTGATTGTAGAAGATCGGAATCTGCCCCACGTCGCGCGGGAAGGTGACCGGCAGCTTGCCCGAGGGGGAGACGGCGCCGGTGAGCAGCTTTGCGAGGGCGGGGCCGCCCTGGGTGCCGGGGTACCAGGCCTCGAGCAGTGCGTCGCAGTTGGCGAGCGTGTCGCCCAGGACGAGCGGCCTGCCGTTCATCAGCACGACGACAACCGGTTTGCCGGTGGCGCGCAGGGCGCGCAGGAGTGCGGGCTGTTCGCCGGGGAGGTCCAGGTGGGTGCGGCAGTTGCCCTCGCCCGAGAAATACCAGGGTTCTCCGAGCACGGCCACGACCACGTCGGACTTGCGTGCCGCCGCGACGGCGGCGTCGAAACCGGAGCGGTCGCCGGGCTTGAAGCTGCAACCTTCGGCGTAGGCGACATGGTCCGCGCCGAGCGTCTTCGTGAGCGCGGTGCGCAGAGTGACGGCGTCGGAGGCGCGACCCTGACCGGCCCAGGAACCGAGCAGGTCGCGGGCGGAGTCGGCGAGCGGTCCGACGAGAGCGACGTGTGCCGTGCGGGCGAGCGGGAGGGCACCGGCGTCGTTTTTGAGCAGCACGCAGGATTCCTCGGCGAGCACGCGGGCGGCCTCGAGGGAGGAGGGACGCAGCATCGCGGCTTTTTCGCGGGCGGGATCGGAGAAGCGGTACGGGTCGACGAAGAGCCCGCGCTCGACCTTCGCCCGGAGGATGGCGGAGACGGCGCGGTCGAGGTGGGCGCTGCTCACCTTGCCCGAGCGGATCAGACCCGCGAGGTAGGTCTGGTAAATGCGGCCCTCCATGTCCATGTCGACGCCCGCGTTGTATGCGAGCAGGCAGGCCTGCCTGCCGTCGGCGGCGATCGTGTGCGGGATGAGCTGCGAGATCGATTTCCAGTCGGAGACGACGAAGCCCTTGAATCCCCACTCGCGGCGAAGCACCTGGTCGAGCAGGAAGGAATTTGCGGAGCAGGGCACGCCGTTGAGGTCGTTGAAGGCGACCATCACGGTCTGCGCGCCCGCGTCGATGGCGGCCTTGAAGGGCGGCAGATAGACCTGGCGGAGGGTGATCTCCGGCACGTCGGTGGTGTTGTAGTCGCGGCCGGCCTGGACGGCCCCGTAGGCGGCGAAATGTTTCACGCAGGCCATCACCGTATCCGTGCGGTCGAGACCGCCGCCCTGGAAGCCGCGAACGCGCGCGGCGGCGATGGCGCAGCCCAAGAAGGTGTCCTCACCCGAGCCCTCGGCGATGCGGCCCCAGCGGGGGTCGCGCGCGATGTCGACCATGGGCGCAAAGGCCCACTGGATGCCGGCAGCCGAGGCCTCCGTCGCTGCGATGCGCTCGGACTGCTCGATCGCGGGAATATCCCACGACGCGGCCTGCCCCAGGTTCATGGGGAAGATCGTGCGGTAGCCGTGGATGACGTCGTAGCCGAAGAGCAGGGGGATCTTCAGGCGGGAGTGCGAGAGGGCGATCTCCTGCCATTTGCGCGTGTCGGCCGCGCCGATGATGTTGAGCATGCTCCCGCACTGGCCCGAGGCGACCTGCTCCTCGAGGTTGGTGCGCTCGATGGGTCCGGTCGCGTTGGACAGCGAGGAGACCTGCACGAGCTGGCCGATCTTTTCCTCGAGCGTCATTTGCGCGAGCAGGGAGGACACCTGGGCGTCGATGACGGCGGGGTCGGTTGGGATTGCGGCGGAGGCATCGGTGGCGCGCGCCGCAGGGAGCGCGGACAGGCCGAGCAGGGCCAGTGCGGCAATCGCGCCGCAGCGCAGGGCGGCGCGGAGGGTTCCAAAACGCGGGAGGGGGCGGGTCATGGGTCGAAGGAAAACGATGAATCGGCGCGATTCAACTGCGCGTGGCGGGACGGTCCGGCTTCGGCCGCAGCCAGGGACGGATCACGGATCGCGCTGCCGGACGGCTTCGAAGAGCGTGATGATCGTGGCCATGGCGACGTTGAGCGAATCGGCCTGGCCAGCCATCGGGATCCGGACGGGGAGATCGGCGTTTTTCAGCCAGAATTCGCTCAGGCCGTATTGTTCGCTGCCCATCACGATCGCGAGCGGACCGCGCAGGTCGGCCGCCGAGTAGGGCGTGGTGGCCGCAGGTGTGGTGGCGATGGTGCGGATGCCCTTGTCGCGGAGCCAGGCGAGCACATGCGGGCTCTCGTCGACGATGCAGGGCACGGAGAAGAGCACGCCGGTGCTGGCGCGCACGACGTTCGGGTTGAACAGGTCGGTGACCGGGTCGCAGACGATCACGGCCTGGCAGCCCGCCGCGTCGGCGCTTCGCAGGATGGTGCCGAGGTTGCCGGGTTTTTCGATGGCCTCGACGACGAGCAGGAAGGGCGAGGCCTGCAGCGGAATTTCGTCGAGCATTCGCCGCCACTGCGGGGCCACCGCGAGCAGGCCGTCGGGGCGCTCACGGTATGCGACCTTGGCAAAAGCCTCGCGGGAAAGTTCAAAGAGTCGGGCCCCGGCGGCGACGGCCTGCTCGATGAGCGCCGGTTCGTTTTCGCCCAAAAACCACGAGGGTGCGTAGTAGAGCTCGGAGAGCGGCACGCCTTTTTCGAGCGCGCGGCGGATCTGCCGGTAGCCCTCGACCAGGAATACGCCCGCCTCGTCGCGCGGGCGCCGGTCGCGCAGTTTCACGAGCTGCTTGATGCGCGGATTTTGGAGACTGGAAATGTGTTCGAGTTCGGACACGCGAACGCTAAGGGAGGAGGAAGCCGGGGAAGGGTCAAGCGCGCGGCCTGCTTGAGCCGGCGGCCCTCGGGATGGTTTCGGTTGCGGCGGCGCGGGACTTGTGTTCGGTGGCACCCGTGTCCCGCAAGAAGAAGCCATTCAACGCCCATCCCTTCGCCTACCGCCAGGAAATCGAGCTGGAAATCAGCACGCTGACCAACCTCGGCCTGGGGCTGGGTCGCGTGTGCCTGGAGACGCCCGCCCCCGCCGGAGCCGCCCAAGACCCCGGGACGGGCGCCGAGGGCGAGGTGCAGGGCCCCTCGGGTTGGGTCGTGATGGTGCCCTTTGCGCTGCCCGGCGAACTCGTCCGTGTGCGGGTCTACCGCAACCATAAGAATTTCTCAGAGGCCGACCTGCTCGCGGTGCTGCGGCCCTCTCCCCAGCGCATTCAGCCGCGGTGCACGCTGTTCGGACGCTGCGGTGGCTGTCAGTATCAACATCTCACTTACACGGAGCAGCTTGCCTGGAAGCGCCGCCAGGTGGAGGAGCTGCTGGAGCACATGGCCGGCATCCGGCATCCGGTCAACCCGGTCGTCGGCTCTCCCCGCGAGTTGGGCTATCGCTCGAAGATCACGCCGCATTTCCAGGCCCCGCGCGAAGTCCCGTCCCCGGATGCGGGCGGCGCGGAGCCGGTCGCCATCGGCTTCCTCCGTCAGGGAGCGCGCTTCGACATCGTCGACGTGCCGCGTTGCGAGATTGCCACCGAAGGCATCAATCGGCGCCTTACCGAGGTCCGCGAGGAGGTGCGCGCCCGCGCCGCGAGCGGCGAGTACAGGCGCGGCGCCACTCTCCTGTTTCGCGAGGCGAGCGGCGAGGTCACCACCGATTACGAGGCCGTGATCACCGAGACCGTGGGCGATCTGAAGCTGCGTTTCCTCGCCCGGGATTTTTTCCAGAACAACCCCTTCATCCTTCCTGCCTTCGCCGCCTACGTGCGCGATCAGGCCGCCGCGAGCGGCGCGCGCCATCTTGTCGACGCGTACTGCGGCAGCGGCCTGTTTGCCCTGACCGCCGCGCCCGCCTTCGATCAGGTCGCTGGCGTGGAAATCAGCGAGACCTCCGTCGACTTCGCCCGAGCCAATGCCGTGGCAAACGGGATCGCGAACGCCCGCTTCCTCCCGGGCGACGCCTCCGCGATCTTCAAAGGCCTCGATTTCCCTCCCGCCGACACCGCCGTCGTCATCGACCCGCCGCGCAAGGGCTGCGACGAAGCCTTCCTCGCCCAGCTCTTCGCCTTCGGCCCACGCGCCGTCGTCTACGTGTCCTGCGATCCCGCCACCCAGATGCGCGACTTACTCCAGTTCACAGCCTCCGGCTACCGGGTTCAGGCGGTACAACCCTTCGATCTGTTCCCGCAGACTC
>JAJXVO010000114.1 GCA_021782105.1 bacterium | reverse complement strand
CATGATCATGGCCTACCACTGGCCTGGCAACGTGCGTGAACTCGAGAACGTCATCGAGCGGGCCGTGCTGCTCTCTCAGGACGGCGTGATTCACGGATACCACATGCCCCCCACGTTGCAGACCGCAGAGGCCTCGGGCACGGTGCCCAAGGGGACCTTGCAGGGGGCGCTCGACGCCGTGGAACGGGAGATGATCGTCGAGGCGCTCAAGGTGAACCGGGGCGTCATGGCCAAGGCCGCCCGCCGGCTGGGACTCACAGAGCGCCTGATGGGCCTGCGCGTGAAAAAACACGGCATCGATCCCGATCGTTTCAAGGGCGACGAGCCCTTGCAGGCGACCGGAACCTGAGTCCGACCCGGGACGTCGGCGTGCCAGGCGGCTTCCTCCGGCTCAACGGAGCTGCACGGGCGGAGCATCGCGATCTCCGCGGGCGGCGTGACGCGGCCGGATCCCGAAGATGGCGCCTCTCGGCTGCCCGGCACTCCCCACAGGTCCCGGCCCGCTCCTACCTGGAAGTGGGATTCGGAAGGAAGTCCTACGAAACGGTAGGATAATTGTGGGTACAATCTCGGGAATGAAAGTTGGGATAAAATATAAACACCATGGGATCAGCGGCTAACGAATGGCCGACTCGGGTTGGCATCGCGGCGGCTATAGGAAGAACCGACAGAGTTCAAAACTTCAAAAGGAAAACAACCATGAGAAAAGTAGCCATTTACGGTAAGGGTGGTATCGGGAAATCGACGACAACGCAGAACACGGTCGCCGGGCTTGTCGAGATGGGCAAGCGGGTGATGGTCGTGGGTTGCGATCCCAAAGCGGATTCGACCCGCCTGCTGCTGGGCGGTCTCGCCCAGCGCAGCGTGCTCGACACGCTCCGCGAGGAAGGTGAGGACGTGGAGCTCGCCGACATCCGGGCCAAGGGTTTCTGCAGCAGCCTCTGTGTGGAATCCGGCGGGCCCGAGCCGGGCGTAGGCTGCGCGGGCCGAGGCATCATCACCTCGATCAACATGCTCGAGCAGCTCGGTGCCTACGACGAATCGGAGCAGCTCGACTATGTCTTCTACGACGTCCTCGGCGACGTGGTGTGCGGTGGTTTCGCAATGCCGATCCGCGAGGGCAAGGCCGAGGAGATCTACATCGTGGTTTCCGGTGAAATGATGGCCATGTACGCCGCGAACAACATCTGCAAGGGGATCCAGAAGTACGCGCAGACCGGAGCGGTCCGGCTGGGCGGGCTCATCTGCAACAGCCGAAAGACAGACAACGAGAAGGAGCTCATCCAGGCCCTCGCGGCGCGCCTCGGCACGCACATGATCCACTTCGTCCCGCGCCACAACGACGTTCAGCGCGCGGAGATTCAGCGGAAGACGGTCATCGAGTGGAATGCCGCCTGCGAGCAGGCAGATGAATACCGCACGCTGGCCCGTTCCATCGAGGGGAACAAAAAATTCGTCATCCCAAAGCCTCTCTCGATCCAGGAACTCGAGAATCTCCTCATGGAGTTCGGCATTCTCGGCACCTGAGCCGCGGGAGGGCCGACCGCCTGGCGTATGCCCGAATTCAGTACCCAACATCGATTTTCACCACCCATGTCAGACTTTCCCACCAATTCTGCGGTCGACCCGTGCGATGCCGAAGGCTTCCCCAGGTCGAACGCTCCGCTTCCGGATCCGGCCGCCACGCGCGAGGAGATGCTGAAGCTCTATCCTCCGAAGACGCGCAAGAAGCGGGAGAAGCAGCTGCTCGTCAACGATCCCGTCACCCCGCCTGAGATCGGCGCCAACACGCGCACGGTCCCGGGCATCATCTCGCAGCGCGGCTGCACCTACGCCGGTTGCCGGGGAGTCGTGATCGGACCGATCCACGACATCCTCCATATCACCCACGGCCCCGTCGGCTGTGGCTACTATTCGTGGCTCACGCGCCGCAACCTGGGCCGTCCTCGCGACGACCAGCCGGTCAACTACCTCCAGTATTGCATGAGCACGGACATGATGGAGGAGGAGATCATCTTCGGCGGTGAGAAGAAACTCGCCGCGGCCATCCGCGAGGCCTACCGGATCTTCAAACCCAAGGCCATCGCGGTGTACGCGACCTGCCCCGTGGGCCTGATTGGCGACGACATCCACACGGTTTGCCGGCAGGCGAAAGAGGAACTCGGCATCAATGTCTTTGGCTTCTCGTGCGAGGGGTACAAGGGCGTCTCGCAGTCCGCCGGGCACCACATCGCCAACAACGGCGTGTTCAAGCACATGGTTGGTCTGCTCGACGAGCCCGACCCGGAGCCATTCCGGATCAACGTCCTCGGCGAGTACAATATCGGCGGCGACGCCTGGGAGATCGACACGCTCCTGAAGAAGTGCGGTATCCACGTCACGGCGACGCTTTCGGGCGACATCAGCTACGAGCAGATCTGCAAGTGCCACACCTCCGATCTCAACGTCGTGATGTGCCACCGCTCGATCAACTACATGGCCGAGATGATGGAGGTGAAGTTCGGCATCCCGTGGATCAAGGTGAACTTCATCGGGGCCGAGCAGTCGGCCAAGTCGCTCCGCAAGATCGCGAAGTATTTCGGCGACCAGCGCCTCCTGGACCGCGTCGAGGAGGTGATCGCCCAGGAGACGTCGGCGCTGAGGCCGGTGCTCGAGGACGTGAAATCCCGCTGCAAGGGTAAGACCGCGGCGATGTTCGTCGGCGGCTCCCGCGCTCACCATTACCAGCACCTTTTCAAGGACATCGGCATGCTCACCGTGGCGGCCGGCTATGAGTTCGCCCATCGCGACGACTACGAGGGCCGCCGCGTGCTGCCGACGATCAAGGTCGACGCCGACTCCCGGAACATCGAGGAGCTCGACGTCGAGGCGGATCCCACGCGCTTCTCGCCTCGGAAGAGCCCCGAGCAGATCGCGGCGCTCGCCGAGGGCGGCTTCAGCTTCAAAGACTACGAGGGCATGATGACCGAGATGAGGAAGTCGACGCTCGTGATCGACGACATCTCGCACCACGAGATCGAGAAACTGATCGAGATCTACAAGCCGGACATCATCGGCTCGGGCATCAAGGACAAGTTCGTCATCGAGAAATTCGGCGTGCCCTGCAAACAGCTCCACAGTTACGACTACGGTGGTCCCTACGCGGCGTTCACCGGGGCGGCCAATTTCTACCTGGAGGTCGATCGCATGATCAACACGAAGGTGTGGAAACTGGTGACGCCCTCGTGGAAGAAGGACCCGAAGCTCCGGGAGAACTTCGGAGTCGGCATCGACAGCGCCGGCAACAAGGCGATTCGCGACACCGTCGCGGGCATGGCCAAGGCCTGGAAGCCGAGAAAAACCGGTCCCACCGACGCCGAAGGCTAAACCACAGAACCCACAGGATTTTCCATGTTAAACGGTACCACAACGGAGATCGCAGAGCGCAAGGCGCTGCGCATCAATCCAGCCAAGACCTGCCAGCCCATCGGCGCCATGTACGCCGCCCTGGGCATCCACGGATGCATGCCCCACAGCCACGGCTCGCAGGGCTGCTGCTCCTATCACCGAAGCCACCTTACCCGCCACTTCAAGGAGCCGGTCATGGCCACCACGAGCTCCTTCACCGAGGGAGCCTCTGTGTTCGGCGGTCTCGCCAATCTGACCCAGGCGCTCAGGAACATCTTCACCATCTACGATCCAGAGATCGTGGCGGTGCACACGACCTGCCTCTCGGAGGTCATCGGCGACGACATCCCGACCATCATCCGCAAGGCCCGCGAGGAAGGCTGCATTCCGGACGGCAAGCTCGTCATCCACGCCAACACGCCGTCGTTCGTGGGCTCCCACGTCTACGGGTTCGCGAACATGACGACGGCGATGGTCAACTACCTGTCCGAGAAGACGGGCACCGTGTTGAACCAGGTGAACGTCATCCCGGGCTTCGTCGAGCCGGCCGACATGCGCGAGATCAAGCGCATCGCCGCCGCGATGGGAGTGGAAATCGTGATGTTCCCCGACACCTCCAACGTCCTCGATGGTCCGCTGACCGGGCAGTACAAGATGTATCCGGAAGGTGGAGCCACGGTGGCGCAGATCAAGTCGGCGGGCGACAGCATCGCTACGGTGGCCCTGGGGCATTTTGCCTCGCACGTCGCTGCGGCCACGCTCGAGTCGAAGTGCAAGGTTCCTGCGGCCTTCCTGGAGCTGCCTATCGGCGTATCCGCCACGGACCGGTTCGTGGATGCGATCCGCGGGTATGCGGGAGTGGAGGTTCCTGCGGCGATCGAGCTGGAGCGCGGCCGGCTGGTGGACCTCATGAGCGACCTGCACCAGTATTTCCACGGCAAGCGCGTGGCGGTGTCGGGCGATCCCGACCAGGTGATCGCGCTCACGCAGTTCCTCCTGGAGCTGGAGATGAAGCCGGTGATGTGCATCACGGGTTCGCCGGGCAACGCCTTCGAGAAGCGCATGCACGAGTTGCTCGATTCGGTGGTGCCTGCGGCGAAGATCAAGCAAAACGCCGATCTGTTCGAGCTCCACCAGTGGATGAAGAACGAGCCGGTCGACCTGCTTATCACCAACACCTACGGCAAGCACATCGCGCGCGCCGAAAACGTGCCCTTTGTCCGCTTCGGCTTTCCCATCCTAGACCGCGCGGGTCACCGGTATTATCCGACGATCGGCTACGCGGGGGCGACCCGCCTGATCGACCAGATGCTCAATGCGCTGCTCGATCACAGGGACCGCACCTGCTCCGAGGAGTGGTTTGAATTGGTTCAGTAAGACAACGTAAGCGTTCGTCCACACGCACCGGGCCCGCGTTTTGTCGGCCCGGGCCCGGTGCCAGGACGGACCTCGCCTTCAACCGAACAAGACCATGTCCGAGTCGAGTCCATCAACCGCCGCCGCGGGACTGCGCATCGAGCCGGCCCGCCCGGAGGACGCCTCTGTCCTCGCGACGATGATCCGGGAGCTGGCGGCCTTCGAACGCTTGGAGGATGCGTGCGGCATGGATGTGGACACGGCGCGCAATCATCTGACCGGGTGCGATCGGCGGGCCGAGGCGGTGATCGCCTGGCTGGAGGGCGAGCCCGCGGGTTTTGCCGTCTATTATCGGACCTATTCGACGTTTGCCGCCAGGCCGGGGATCCATTTGGAGGATCTTTTCGTCCGGGAGACGCATCGCCGAAAGGGAATTGGCAAGGGATTGCTCTATTACGTGGGGAGCATCGCGCGCTACTCGGGAAGCGGACGGTTCGAGTGGACGACGCTCCACTGGAATCATGACGCCCGCGCGCTCTACTCGAAGATCGGCGCGCGTGAAATGAGCGACTGGCTGCTTCTTCGCATGGAGGGGGATTCGCTCGACGAATTCTGCCGGGGGGACCGCGCGACTGGTGGCGATGGATGCCGGTGCGGCGGCAAAGGGGCGGGGCACGCCTGCCGCACATGAAACCCCGCAGCACTCCCTGAAGCCCTGAATGCCATGAACTCGGATCTCAACCTACTTCCCTCACGAAGCACATCGATCACCGAGGTCGGTGCGGGCGGCGGGGCGGTGGTCTGCGGGAAGGTGAGCCTGGCGGGCTCGGTGAGCCAGAGGGCCTGCGTGTTCTGCGGCTCGCGCGTGGTTCTCTACCCGATCGCCGACGCGTTGCACGTGGTGCACGGCCCGATCGGCTGCGCGGCGTACACCTGGGACATCCGCGGCGCCCGGTCGAGCGGACCGCAGTTGTTCCGAAACAGCTTTTCGACCGATCTCCAGGAACTCGACGTCGTCTACGGAGGCGAGGCGAAGCTGGAACGCACGCTCAACAAGCTCATCGACCGCCATCATCCCAAGGCGGCGTTCATCTATTCCACCTGCATCGTGGGCCTGATCGGCGACGACGTCGGCGCCGTGTGCAAGCGCGTGTCGGCGGCGAAGGGGATTCCCGTGCTTCAGGTGCAGAGCGAGGGATTCAAGGGCACGAAGAAGGACGGCTACAAGGCCGCCTGCGAGGCCGTGTTCCGCCTGATCGGCACCGGCGACACCGCGTCGATCGGGCCGCACAGCATCAACCTCCTCGGGGATTTCAACATCGCCGGGGAGACCTGGCTGGTTCGCGAGTATTTCGAGAGGATCGGCGTGGAGGTCGTGGCCACGATCACGGGCGACGGCCGCGTGGACGACATCCGGCGCTGCCACGGAGCGAAGCTGAATCTGGTCCAGTGCGCCGGATCGATGACCCATCTGGCGAAACGGCTGCAGGACGACCACGGCATTCCCTTCAAGAAAGTATCTTTCTTCGGCATCGAGGACATGGCGGCCGCGCTCTACGGGGCCGCGGAGTTTTTTGCCGATGCCGTCCTCATGGAAAGGGCCCGGGAGATCGTCTCGGGCGAAGTCGCCAGGATCATGCCCCAGCTCCGCGCGTGGCGCACCGAACTCGAGGGACGGAAGGCGGCGATCTATGTCGGCGGAGCCTTCAAGGCCTTCTCTCTCGTGCGGGCGCTGAGGACGCTCGGAATGCGCACGGCCCTCGTGGGCACGCAGACCGGCGACAAGGACGACTACGAGATGCTGCGCGAGATGTGCGATCCCGGGACGATCATCGTCGACGACTCGAACCCCATCGAGCTGGCGAAGTTCTGCCTCGAGCAGGAAGTCGACCTGTTCATCGGCGGAGTGAAGGAGCGCCCCATCGCCTACAAGCTGGGCATCGGATTTTGCGACCACAACCACGAGCGGAAGGAGGCCCTCGCGGGCTTCGAGGGCATGCTTAACTTCGCCCGCGAAGTCCACGCCAGCGTGACCAGCCCGGTTTGGAACTACGTGCCGAGGAGAGCCCGCCCGAAGAGCCGGGAAACCACCCGCGAGGGAAACGCAGCCTGACATGGAAACGACTCAGCCCACTCCGCTTTGCCTTGTCTCGCCGTCCACGACGCCGTCCGGCGGCGACTCCGGCGACGCTCCGTCGGGCTCGTCGAACCCGTGCAAACTGTGCACGCCCCTCGGCGCCTGCATCGCCTTCAAGGGCGTCGCCGGCTGTGTCCCGCTGCTGCACGGTTCCCAGGGCTGCTCGACCTACATCAGGCGGTATTGCATCAGCCACTACCGCGAGCCGATCGACATCGCCTCCTCGAATTTCTCCGAGGACAGCGCCGTTTTCGGAGGACGACGGAACCTGCACCTCTCGATCGACAACATCACACGTCAGTACCGTCCCGCTCTCGTCGGAATCGCGACGACCTGCCTGTCGGAGACGATGGGGGAGAACGTGCCCATGATGCTCGCCGAGTACCGCGCGGAGGAGCGTTCGCTGCCGGAGGAAGGGGAGGCGCCGGAGCTGGTGCACGTCTCGACCCCAAGTTTCAAGGGCACGCATGTCGACGGATTTCATGCGACGGTGCGTTCGCTCGTGAACACCTTCGCTGGAAAGACCGAGGCGCATCCCGCGGGTGTGGTGGCCCCGGTGGCGCTTTTCCCTGGAATGGTTTCGCCTGCAGACCTGCGGCACCTGCGCACGGTCTTTGGGCTGTGGGGCGTGCCCGTGAGCATCCTACCGGACTATTCGGAGACCCTGGATGGACCCAGTTGGGCGGATTATGAGCGGCTTCCGGCGGGTGGAACGACCCTCGATGAGATCCGCGGGATGGCCTGGGCACCCGGGGCGGTCGAGTTTGGCTGCGTGCTGGCGGGCGAGTCGAAGACGGCGGGAGCGATTCTCGCGGAGCGCTTCGCCGTGCGGCATCACCGGCTCGGCCTGCCCATCGGACTGCGCGAAACCGACCGGTTTTTCGGAGTCGTCGAGGCGATCTCGGGGCGTGAGGTGCCGGAACTGTTCGAACGCGAGCGCGGCCGGCTGGTGGACAGTTATGTCGACGGGCACAAGTACCTCGCTGGCCGGCGCGCGGTGGTCTACGGCGAGTCGGACCTCGTCGCCGCGCTTGCGATCTTCCTTGCCGAGACGGGCGTGACTCCGGTGCTCTGCGCCAGTGGCGAACGCAATGGACGCCTGGAACCGGCCATCCTCGCCGCCGCACCGGAGCTGGCCGGGAAAATCCAGGTGCTCGAAGGCTCGGATTTCACGGATATCTCCGAAGGCATCGCCTCCCTGGCGCCCGACCTGCTGATCGGAAGCAGCAAAGGGCACAAGCTGGCTCGCGAACTCGGAATTCCCCTGGTGCGCTGCGGTTTTCCGATCCACGACCGAATCGGCGCGCAGCGTATCCAGCATCTCTGCTACGCGGGAAGCCAGCAACTCTACGACAGGATTGCGAACGCGCTGCTCGAGAGGAAACAGGACGGCTCCGAGGTCGGTTACAGCTACCTGTGAAGGCTGAAGATCCGAATGACTGAAAGCTGAAAGAAAACCATGAACATCTTGAACCGCGATGCGACGTGCTCCGGCCCGATGCGAGTCTCAGGCAGGGACCGGTTTGCGAACCATCCCTGCTTCAGTGCGAAGGCCCACGGAACCCATGCACGAGCCCACTTGCCGGTGGCGCCCCGATGCAACCTGCAGTGCAATTTCTGTAACCGGAAGTTCGACTGCATGAACGAGAGCCGGCCCGGTGTGACAAGTGCCGTGCTGCCCGCAGACCAGTCGGTGCCATACCTCGAGGAGATCGTCGCCAAGCGCTCCGACCTCAGCGTCGTGGGAATCGCGGGGCCGGGAGATCCCTTTGCCAATCCGGTCGAAACGATGGCGACACTCGTCGCCGTGCGAAAACGTTTCCCGGAACTCATGCTCTGCGTGGCGACCAACGGCCTTGCGATCGGACCGCACATTCAGAACCTCGCGGCGATCGACGTGAGCCACGTCACGATCACCGTCAACGCCGTCGACGCCGAGATCGGATCGCGGATCTATTCGTGGGTGCGCGACGGCCGCCGGCCTCTGCGCGGGCCCGACGCCGCGAAGCTCCTGCTCGAGCGCCAGCTCGAGGCGATCCGCGGACTCAAGGAGCACGGAATTGTCGTGAAGGTGAACACCATTCTCATGCCGGGAATCAACGACACACACATCACAGACGTCGCCCGCACGGTTGCGGGCCTCGGCGCCGATGTGATGAACGTGATGGCGTTCATGCCGGTCTCCGGCGCGGCCTTCGAGGACATCGCCCCGCCCGACAGCCTCATGCTCGCCCGAGCCCGCCTCCAGTGCGGCCAGCATCTCACGCAGATGTCGCATTGCGCACGCTGCCGGGCCGACGCCGTGGGCACGATCGACGAAGGCATCGACCAGGAAGGCATCGCGCGGCTCAACCGCTACGCGCATTCCCGGTTTTGGTCCGGGCGCGGCCGGCCCTACGTCGCTGTGGCGAGCCAGGAGGGCGCGCTGGTCAACCTGCATCTCGGCGAGGCTGCGCGCATCCTGATTTTCGAAAAGTCGACGGAGACGGCCTCGGGCTTCCGTTTCGTGGAAGTGCGCAAGGCCCCCGATCCAGGCTCGGGCGACGCACGTTGGAGCGAGATGTCCGACATGCTGCACGACTGCCGCGCCTTTTTGGTTACCGCCGCCGGCCCGAAACCGAAGGCGCTGCTCGAGAGCAAGGGTGTGGAAGTGTTCGAGATGGAAGGCCTGATCGAGGAGGGGCTCTCCGCCGTCTTCTCCGACCAGCCGATCCCAGCCGCCCTGCGCCGACGTTTCACCGGCTGTGCCTCGGGTTCCTCGTGCAAGGGCACAGGCACCGGCTGCGGGTGAATCGAAAGAAGCGAGGAGCGAGAATCGAGAATGAATACGGCCGGGAGGCACCGCGAATTTGTATCAACCAAGAACCAGAAAAGCAGCAATCATCATCATGAGGTCACCTGAACATCATCTCTTCGTGTGCGGAAGCTTCCGCGCCAACGGCGCCCCGGCGGGCGCCTGCGCCAAAAAGGCGTCCCTCGCGCTCGTCCAGCACCTCCAGGAGGAGGTCGACTCACGCGGGCTCGGCGGCGTGCTCGTCTCGATGACCGGCTGCCTGAATTGCTGCGTCAACGGGCCGGTCGTCGTCGATTACCCGTCGGGCAATTGGTACAAGGGCGTCACCGAGGACTCTGCGGACGAGATCCTCGATGCGATCGAGAACGGCGAAGTGGCCGAGCAGCATTTGATCAAGGGTTGATCCGACACCGCCATCAGGATTTTCGGCCATGATCCCGCATTTGATCGACACGACGCTGCGCGACGGCGAACAGGCTGCGGGCGTGGTGTTTTCGCGCGAGGACAAGGTGCGAATCGCACGGGCGCTTGTGGAGGCTGGCGTACCGGAACTCGAGGCGGGAATCCCGGCAATGGGCGCGGAGGCCAGCGGGGATTTCCGCGAGATCGTCCGCGCGGTGGGGCCCGCACGGGCGCTCGCCTGGTGCCGCGCGACCGACAGCGACCTGGATGCGGCGGTGGAGAGCGGAGCCAGACGAGTGCATATTTCCTTTCCCGTTTCTGATCTTCATCTGAGGGCCTGGGGCAAGGATCGGATGTGGGTCCTGTCGGAGCTGCGGCGCCTCACGGTTGCCGCTGCCATGCGCTTTGGCTTCGTCTCGGTCGGGGCGCAGGACTATTCGCGGGCGGATTCGGGTTTCCTGGCCGACTTCGTGCGGGCGGCGGCGCTGAGCCCTGCCCGGCGAATCCGATTGGCGGATACAGTTGGGATCGCTCATCCGGGACGGATCGCGGCGGACCTGGCGGCGCTGCGCGCGGCGGGGAAGGGGCTGGATTTTGAGATCCACGCCCACGACGACCTGGGCCTCGCGACCGCCAACACGCTTTGCGCGCTCGAAGCGGGGGCGACGGCGGCGAGCGTCACGGTGAACGGTCTGGGCGAACGAGCGGGCAACGCGGCGCTCGAGGAGGTGGCAGTTGCCTGGGAACTCACCACGGGAGGGAAGAGCGGGCTGAACCTAGAGCGGCTTGCGGGACTTTCTGCGCTCGTCGCCGCAGCCTCGCGACGCGCGATACCGCCCGAGAAGCCCATCGTCGGAGCCGCCGTGTTTCGGCACGAGTCGGGCATCCATTGCGCCGGTCTGCTCAAGGATAGGCGATGTTACGAGGCCATCGCTCCGGCGAGCGTGGGCCGGAGCACCGAACCTTTTGTCGTGGGCTGGAAGAGTGGGAGCCACGGATTGCTCGCGAGCCTTAGGTCCGCGGGTGTGGCGGCCGACGAGGCGATGGCGAAAAATCTTTTGCCGCTCGTGAAGCGCAGCGCGCGGCTGTTGCGACGCGCACTCACCACCGAAGAACTGCTGCGGCTCGCTCAGCGAATTCCGCAGCCAAATCCGCTTCGCGCAGGCGAGGCGAACTGAACCACGGATAAATATGGTGAGGGTCGGAAAGACAGACCTCCGACCTCCGATCTCCGTTTTATGGGATTCAAAATCTATTCGATAACGCCGAATGCCGATGGCAGCACCGGCCTGGACGAAGGGCAGGCGGTCCGGTTTTCCGGTCGCGACGGACTCGTGGCCATCTGGACCAAGAGCCACCGGGATCTTGCGGACAGGCCCTGGCGTGTCTTGCCGGACGAGTGGCTGAAGGTCACGGGCCTTGGCCTGGATCCCGAACGCCATTGGATCGTGTTCGAGCAGCGGGACGAGGAGGCGCGGCTCCGTATAGCGAGGCTGCTCAGCGTGAGCGGCGTCTGCGGCGGGACAAAGACCGACATGCTGATTGCGTTGGAACCGCTCGTCGCGGTGGTCGCCGGAACGACCATCTCGGTACGCA
>JAJXVO010000425.1 GCA_021782105.1 bacterium | reverse complement strand
TGATAGCGCTCCGAAAGAACATCACCCCGCTCGGCTTCACCGCGTGCTCCCTGGCCGACAACGTCTGCGTGGGCACCGATGCCAACTACAGGAGCGTTTGGGCGAGGGATGGAGCGATCACGATCTGGTCGACGCTGCATCTGGACGACCCCGACATCCGTGCGGCGCAGGTGGCCACCTTCGAAACCCTGCTCAAGGCGGTGACCTCGAACGGCCAGATTCCCGCCAATGTGAGGATAGAGGACGGCAAGGCCGATTATTCGGGGGTCGGCAACATCGCATCGATTGACAGCGGGCTCTGGATCCTGATCGCGCTGTACGATTTTGCGGCCCACACCGGAGACCATACGCTGCTTTACCGGCATGCCGACCGACTGCAGTCGATGATGACTTGGCTGACCGCCCACGACAGCAACAACGACGGCCTGCTCGAGATCCCGGAAGCGGGCGACTGGACGGACCTGTTCGGGCGGAGCTACAACGTGCTGTACGACGAAGTCCTGTGGTTCCGCGCGAATCTCTGCTACGGCCGGATCCTGGAGTTCATGGGTCAGTTTGAACAGGCCTCGCAGTATCTGCGCGCCTCGCAGCGCATCCGGAGCCGATTGCTCGACCTGTTCTGGCCCTCCACCAAGGATGCGCTCCAGGGAGAGCAGCGTCCGCATCGTTTCGCGGACCGGCAGTTCGCCCTGGGCGACACCCAGTACCTCCTCGCGGAGATCACACCGTTTGCGTACAACTGGCGCTGCGACATTTTCGGCAACGTGCTGGCGTTCCTGATGAACCTGCTCGACATGGAGCGCGCGCGCACCGCCTTCCGGTTCATGTGGGGCGTGGGTGCAAACCAGCCCTGGCCGGTGGCGAACCTGTATCCGGTCGTGCAGGCGGGGGATCCCGACTGGCGGTCCTATTACACGGTCAACCTCCTGAATCTGCCGCACCACTACCACAATGGCGGCGTCTGGCCTTTCATCGGAGGCCTCTGGGTGCGGTTCATCCAGCAGCTCGGCTTCCGCGAGGTGGCGTGCCGGGAGCTCGTGCGGCTCGCTCAGCTCAATCAACTCGGCCGCGACCAGGAGTGGGAGTTCAACGAGTGGGCGCACGGCCAGACGGGCCGGCCGATGGGCAAGGCTTTCCAGGCGTGGTCCGCCGCCTCATTCCTGCGCGCGTGTCACGAACTCGACACGAAGCCCCAGGCTGAGAACGCCTAGGTCGTCGGAAGAGTGAGGGTGAAGCGGCTCCCCCTGGGGCTGGCCGCTTCGTAGTGAAGGTCGCCGCCGAGCACCTGCATGTAGGCGCGGGTGATCGCGAGGCCGAGGCCAAAGCCGCCGCGACGCCTGGATCGCGCATCGCCCGACCGGAAGAACCGTTCGGTGACCTTTTCGCGATGCTCGACGGGAATTCCGGGCCCCGAGTCGGTGACGCTCACGTCGAGCCTGCCTTCCTCGACGTGCACGGCGACGTGTATCTCGCCGCCCTCCGGACTGTACTTGATGGCGTTGTCCACGATGTTCTGGAGAGCCTGGCGGAACAGCACCGGATCGGTCTGAGCCTCGCATTCGATGGCGTCGATGGACAGGTGCTGGCTCTTGGTTTCGGCCAGGATGGCGAGTTCGGCAATGCAGGTCGCCACGAGCTGGTCGATTCGAACCGGTTCGCGCCGCACGGGCTGATGCCCGCCTTCGGCGGTCGCGAGTCTGAGCAGACGCTCAACCAGGAACTGCAGGCGCTGGGCCTCCTCGAGCATGCTGCCGATGATCTCGCGGTAGTCCTGGGCGGACCGGCTGCTGCGAAGGCCGACCTCGCCGACGGTGCGCAGCGTGGTGAGCGGCGTGCGCAGTTCGTGGGCGGCGTCCGCGACGAACCGGTCGAGCGCGGTGAACGAATCCTCCAGGCGTCCCAGCGTGCGGTTGAACACGGTCGCGAGACGTCCGAGTTCGTCGTTCGGATTTTCCACGGACAGACGCTGGGAGAGATCCTTGGCGGTGATGTCCTCGGCATCGTGCACCATCTCGTCGAGCGGGCTGAGCCAGCGACGTGTGATGGCGTATCCACCGACAACGAGCAGCGAGACGACGACCGGGAGGGCGATGACCATGATCAGCAGGAGCGTGCCGAGTGGATCGTCGAGTCGCTGGTGAACCCGCAGCACGCGCATCGTCCAGCCGGGTGGGGCGCCCGGCACCGTCATCGGGACGGAGAGCGCCCTCAATCGAAGGTCCGAGGTGACATTGAAGATCGAGAGATTGTCCTGGCCCGGCGGTGGTGCGAAGGGAAGGGAGTCCAGCTGGTTGTCCTCGAGTGGCCAGAGTCGCGCCACCAGGTGCTGGTGTTCATCCCAGATTTCCACCCAGGGATGCCGCCAGCGCTGGTCGTATCGAATCGGGCTGCCGTCCCAGAGCAGGCTGCGGTTCGGAGCCACGCTCAGGTGTGCCTCGATCTCCGACAGGTCGCGGCGCAGGGCATGATCGAGCGGGCGGGCCATCCGGCGAGCGACGAACAGGTAGATCGCGCTGCAAAAGCCCGCCATCAGCATCGTCCCGCCGA
>JAJXVO010000424.1 GCA_021782105.1 bacterium | reverse complement strand
AATCACCAGATTGCCCAAGCCATAGCTGTGGCCGAGAGGGATGACGGCCAGGTTCACATCGTTCGTGCGGATGCCCATGCCTTCGCAGATCTGGCGACCGTCTGCGAGCATCTGCGCGTCGGTGAACCGGAATCCACGACTCAGTCCGGTGCTTCCGCTCGTGGATTTCACCAGCCCGCGCTCGCGCCTGGGACGAGGAGAGACGCCGGTCGGTGTCCAGGTGGCATGTGTCCAAGCGCCGACTGCACCGAGGCTGGCTGCCGTCTCGATCGTCTTCTCGGCTGAATCGCTGGCATCCAGCAAAACAGGCACGGCCTTTCGTTTGAGAAGGGCGATGAAGGCGGCGAACCAGGGAGCACCGTTTGCCTCCGCAAGGCCGACCCTGCGGCCCGCGATGGCGGTGCCGGGAGGCAGTCGGGATGTGAGATCTTCGGACGCGGCGTCGAGGTCCGAGCAGGTCCAGGTCCGACGATCGTCTACAACGACGACGGCCGTGCGGCGATAGCCGACTGTTGCTCTCCACGCCGACAGGAGGTCCGGATGCTCGAACGAGAGCCCCTTCATGGGTGTCGGCAATCAGGCTTCCGCGGCCGCGGCCTTCCTGGCCATGCGCTGCAGCAGTTCGATGTACTCCCACATCGGTCCCACCACGCCACGCTGTCGGAGCTTGTCCATGGTCTCGGCGAAGGCGGGGGGCGGATCGCCTAGCACCCAATTGTCGTTCGTTTCCTGGTGCTTTTTGATGCGTGCGAGCAGGGACGGGGTTGTGAGTGGTGGCTCGACGTAGAAGCGCGGCTCCAGCAGGTAGTCCGCGGGAGACTCTCCTTTCGACTCGGGGGCGCAATGGCGCCAGAGCGGCGTATCCGGATAGATGCGCATGCCGATCGTCGCGAAAAAGTAGGCGCCGGGGAGCCGCATCGAATGTTCAAGGGTCTCCTCCACGGAATCCTCGGTCTCGCCGGGGCCTCCGAATATCAGGAAGTGGCTGTAGTGAAGGCCCAGTTCATGGGCCAGTTCACTGGCTTTGAATACCTCGTCCCAGGTGAAGCTCTTTGCGTAGTGCTTGAGGGTGCGATCCGAAAAACTGTCGGAACCGAATTCGACGTGCTTGAGCCCCGCCTGCTTCATCAGCACCAGCAGGTCGCGGGTCACGTTCCGCGGGCGGAGGAAGCATCCCCATTCCATCCCGAGCCGGGCTGCCGCGAGCGCCTCGCACACCTGCATGGTGTGTTCGCGGCTCGTGTTGAACACCGAGTCGACGATGAACGTGTACCGGACCCCCTGCGCCAGCAGCCGCCTCATCTCGTCGACGATCTCCTCGCCGCCGCGGAAGCGACTCTTCTTTCCCTCGATCAGGGGATAGGTGCAATAGGTGCAGCGCAGCGGACATCCCCGCTGAGTCTGCACGCCGGGAATCGATCCGCGCGACGTGTACGCGTTGAGCAGCGCGTCATCGTGTTTCGGATACACCGTGAACATCTCTCCGTTGGGAGAGCGGGGCGCCATGCCGACACCCCCGTCGGGCTTTTTCCAGACCAGCCCGGGAATCTCGCGGGGATCGGCACCCGATGTCCTCGCCTCGATGAGCTGCACGAGGGCTCGCTCGCCTTCGCCGACCACGCCGTAGTCCGCATCGGATACGGCCATGAGTTCCCGGGGGAACACCGAGTATCCGCTGCCGCCGAGCACGATCACTCCGTCGGAGACTCGGCGCACGCGCTGACAGTAGTCGATGAGCTCGCGCATGAACGATTTCGGATTGTGGCTCTGTACGTTGTCCACGTTGCGCACGGATATTCCGATGTAATCGGGCCGATAATCGCGCACGACGTCCTCCAGCGACTCAACGGAGGTCTTGGCGTCCCAGATACGGCAACCATGTCCATGTTCCTCCAGCGCGGCGTTCAGGTATGCGAGCGATAGTGGGTAAACCGGATACGGCTGATCGTACCGATTGATGTTCGCGAGGAGGACGCGCGTCTGCGGCCGGGCCTCGTTGTGTAATGACTGCGACATGGCTGCTGGTTGATTGAAAGGGGCTTCTGTTTTTGGATTTCGCAACTCTCGGTATCAGTCGACGGCCTCCGGGCGGGTCCTGGGGCCGGTGCCAGACGCCGGGACGAAGGCCTCGAGCTCGACGATCACGAGCGCGAACGCAACCTCTAGCGATACGGTGGTTCCGAGGGCTGCGACGACCGGAATGTGACTGAAGGCCAGCACGCCGAAGGACAGGGCGGTCGTCAATCCCGACAGCCGGATGGACGGGGGCACTCCTTCGCCGCGAAGGCTGTTTTCGGTCGAGAAGATCGCGTAGTTGTGGCTCAGGCACACACCGAGGAATGCTCCGAGCAGATGGAACAGGTTCAGGGGCTCGCCGAGCAACCCCAGGAGGCCGAAGCTGCACAGACAGGCGCCTGCGGGTATCGCAAACACCCGGATTCCCCGCCTCGGTCCATACATCGCAAGCACGCTCAGCCCGAGCAGCCCAAGCCCCACCAGGCTGAGATGCAGCGCGGATTCCCGATAGCGGGCGAAGACCTGGTTCAAGGTT
>JAJXVO010000423.1 GCA_021782105.1 bacterium | reverse complement strand
GACGCCACAACCGTCCGACTCCGGGAACTCGCCGAACACTGGGTGGACGCTGCGGCTCTCGGCGACGACGTCCTAGACCGGCGAATACGCGCCGACGGGATCGACGTGCTCGTCGACCTGGCCGGGCACACGGCCCACAACCGCCTCCTGGTCTTCGCGCGAAAGCCCGCCCCCATGCAGGTCACCTGGCTGGGGTATCCCGACACGACCGGACTCCGGGCGATCGATTACCGCGTGACCGACGCCACCTGTGTTCCGCCCGGCAGTCCGGCGGAAGCCGGCTCCGAGCGGCTGCTGCGCCTCCCCGAGATCTTCTGCTGCTACCAGCCTCCGGCCGCCTGCCCACCCGTGAAGCCCCCGCCCCCGGCTGGGCCGGACCGACCGTTCCGATTTTGCACCTTCAATAACCTCGCGAAGATCTCCGAAGCTGCGGTCGAGGCGTGGGGCTCCATCCTGCGCCACTCCCCGGCCTCGCACCTGTTGATCAAGTCCCCCGGCGCCGGCGACCCTGACACGCAGGCGCGGCTGCGGGCGCGACTGGCGGGCCACGGTGTGTCCGAAGACCGGATTGAATTCAACGGGGACAGGCTCGGCATCCGCGCCCACCTCGAGCTCTACAACCGCTGCGATGTCGCGCTCGACACGTTTCCGTACAACGGCACGACCACGACCTGCGAGGCGCTCCTCATGGGTATGCCCGTCGTGGCGCTCAGGGGAGACTCGCATGTGTCGCGGGTCAGCGCCGATTTTCTTTCGGCGGTGGGGCTCGGCGACCTGATCGCCGGCGACGTGGAACAGTACCGACGGATCGCGGTGGAGCTCTTCAACTCGCCGGCACGGCTGGCGGCGCTGCGCACCGGGATCAGGGACCGTTTCCTGGCCAGCCCGCTGTGCAACGCGGCGCGGTTCACGGCCGACTTCGAACGCAGCATCGTCGCGAGGTTCGAGTCCGTCTCTTGATCAGCCGAGGGTCTGCAAAGTTGCGCTCGCCTTGCCGCGCCGTCGACGGATCATCTGCGCGCCGGACTGATCCAGGTTCACATGCCCCCCAACCAGATCATCAATCTCCTTCAGCTCGCCGCCGCCCACCACAAGGCGGGCCGTCTCGCGGAGGCGTCGAAGCTGTACGCGCAAGTGCGGGCGGCGTCCCCTTCGCTCGCCGAGGCCTGGCAGCTCGGGGGACTCGCCGCGCAGCAGCAGGGGCGTGCACAGGAAGCCGCGACCCTGCTCGCGCAGGCGCATCGTCTGCAGCCGAAGAACGCCGACTTTGCCGCCCAGCTTGGCGCCGCGCACGCGGCGGCAGGTCACCCGGCAGAAGCCGAGAAGGCCCTCCGGGCCGCACTTGCGCTCAAACCCGACCACCCCGAAGCGCTGGCAAACCTCGGGTTTGTCTGCCAGCTCCTGAACCGCGTCGCCGAATCGAAGGCCTGGTACGACAGGCTCACGCAGGCCCACCCGAAGCGCGTCGAGGGCTGGAACGGCCTCGGGACCTCGCTGGCCCTGCTCGGACGGTTTTCCGAGGCCGTCGACGCGTTCCAAACCGCGCTGAATCTCGCCCCGTCCAATATCAGCGCGCTGTTCGGCCGCGGTCGCTCGTACCTCCAGTCCCACTGCGTACCCGAGGCCCTGCGCGATTTCGACGCCATCCTTGCGCGCCAGCCCACTCACATCGACGTCATCAACGACCGGTTGTTCGCCCTGAACTACCTCGATTCGATGTCGCGCGAAGAACTGTTCGCCGAGCACCTGCGGTTCGGACACCTGGTCGAAACGCCGGCGATACTTGCCGCCCACGCAAAGATCCGCTGGCTAAAACCCTTCGACCCCGAGCGCCCGCTCCGGGTCGGCTTCCTCTCCTGCGACCTGCGGCGCCACTCCGTGGCTTATTTCACCCTGCCATTGCTCGTTCACCTGGACCGGTCCCGCTTTGAGGTCGTGCTTTACCACGATCACTTCGTGGAGGACGCCGTATCCGAGCAATTGAAACAGCACGCGACGCTCTGGCGGAATTTCGTGGGCCAGTCCGGCGACATGATCGAGCGGACGATTCGCAGCGACGCAATCGACGTGCTCATCGACCTGGCCGGCCACACGGGACTCAACAGGCTTCCTCTCTACGCAAGGAGGCTCGCCCCGGTCCAGGCAACCTATCTCGGCTATCCCAATACGACCGGGCTGCGCACGATGGATTACCGGCTCAGCGATCCGATCGCCGATCCGCCGGGAGACGCCGACCCGTTCTGCACCGAGCGGTTGCTCCGGTTTTCGAGCACCGCCTGGAGCTACACGCCCTCGGCCGATGCTCCCCCCGTCGCTCCCACGCCCTGCCTCGCCTCGGGTCAGGTCACGTTCGGATCCTTCAACGCGCTCTCGAAGGTCAATGCCTTCACGCTCTCACTCTGGCGCCGCATCCTCGAGCGGGTGCCCGGAGCGCGTCTGCTGTTGAAAAGCTACCAAACACCCGGCGACACCTGGACGCGCAAGCTCGCCGAGGCCGGAATCGATCCCGCCCGGGTCACCATGCTCCAGCAGGTCCCGTCCGTCGCCGGACACCTGGCCT
>JAJXVO010000422.1 GCA_021782105.1 bacterium | reverse complement strand
GGGCGTCTGAACGGCGTGCTCAACATTCCTCCGAATTTTTCGCGCCAACTGCATGACGGGGTTTCGCCGACTGTGGCGCTGATGGAAGACAACACGGACCAGTTCTCGTCGTCGGCGCTCGGGGGGGCGCTCCAGCAGATGCTCACGGCCTTTGGGGCCGCGGTGCCGGCGCCGCGGCTGGTGTCGCAGGCGACCTTGTCGGTCGTGGAAATTTATCCGTACGTGCCGTACATCCAGTACCTGCTGCCGGGCACGATTGTGCTGGCGATCTTCATCTCGGCGATGATCGGGGGAGGGATCATCTTCATCGACGACAAGGCGCGTGGCCTGCACGAGGGGTATCTGGTGACCCCGATTGGCAAGTTTGAGCTGATCCTTGGCTTCAACCTTTCGGGGGTGATGAAGGCTGTGCTCTCGGGAATGGTGCTGGTGACTCTGGGTTCGCTGATCGCGGGGATTCCGGATCCCTTCAGCGTGCTTCGGCTTGCGCGACTGTTCCTGTTGGTGGTGGCTACCGCGCTGGCGCTGATCAGCATGATGTTCCTGATTGTCGTGCGTGTGAACGACCCGCTGCTGCCGCGGGCGATTTTCGGCATGCTCAACACCGTGCTGTTTTTCCCGAGCGGCGCGGTGTACCCGATCAACGCCTTTCCGGCGTGGATGCGGGTGATGACGACGATCAACCCCTTCACGTATGCGGTGCACGGATTCAAGGAATTGCTCCTGAAGAACACGAGCCTGCTCGCGGTGGCTCCTGACCTGTTGTTCCTGGTCTGCTTCTCGATGGTTGCGCTCGGGATCGCGACCCTGTTGTTCCGAAGAACGCTGTAGGGGCGCAGCGGCGCGCCGTCGCCAGGCTAAAATCGCCAGGCAACGATGCGGCTTTTCTTCTGTCCCTGGGCCATGGGGATGGTGCGGTGCTCGATGACTTTTGCGGACTTGAGCGCGGATTCGATGGCGGGCAGGTGTTCGCTCTTGGAGATCAGGCAAGAGAACCAGCCGCAAAGGGAGGGGAGGCGGGCACTTTGGGCGATCATGCGGGTTGCGAACCCGATTTCGCCGCCCTGACTGATCAATTCGCTGCTGCGTCCGCCAAAATTCATGACGACCGGAGTGTCGCGTGGCAGCGTGCGGCCCGCGAGGTGGCGCAGTTTGCGCAAGTTTCCCTCGGCTGCGTCGCCGGCGTCGGCGTGGAAGGGGGGATTGCACAGCGAGAAGGCAAACTGTTCGCCGGGTTGGGTGACGTTTTGAAAGGTCTGGAGGCGAGAGGTCTGGTGGCGGAGCTCGACGAAACCGTGAAGGAGGGAATTCGAGTGGACGATTTTTCGCGCCGCCGCGAGTGCGGTGGGGTCGATGTCGGTTCCCACAAAGGACCAGCCGTACTCGGCCCGTCCCAGGATCGGATAGATGCAGCTGGCTCCCACGCCGACATCGAGCACCCGAACACCCTTGCCGCGCGGAATGCCGGCCGGCTGGTTTTCCGCAAGCAAGTCGGCCATGACGTGCAGGTAATCGACGCGGCCCGGGATGGGCGGGCAAAGAAATCCTTCGGGAAACTCCCAGACCCTGATCCCGTAGTCGGCGAGCAGCAGGGCGCGGTTGAGCGCGAGCACGGCGCGGGGATTCGCGAAGTCGATGGAGGGTGTGCCGGCGGGCGAGGGTTTCACAAAGCCCGCGAGTTCCGGGCTCGCTTTGGTGAGGCGCGCGAAATCGTAGCCCAGGCGATGCCGATTTCTCGGATGCAGGCCGGCTTTATCAGTGGCGGAGGAAGGGGACGACGTTTTCGCCATGGGATTCGCAGGGGGAGCGTCGCATGAATTGGCGGCTGGGCAATCGGCAAAGCGTGATTTTTCGATCGTGCCGGAGGCTGGGAGCATCGTCCCCGCCTCCGGCACGGCGCTATGCGGATTCAACGGTTAACCAGAAGAAGGGTTGGCATCCCGCTGCATTTGGGATTGGCCAATCGATGCGATTCCCCCGCAACCGCGTAGTCCCCACGTCTCCATGAAACTTCTCCGCCTGCTCCCCATTGTTTTCGCCTGTGTTGCCCTGGTTCACGCCGACGACGGCTATCGTCTGTGGCTTCGCTACGATCGGATCACCCACGATGCCTACCGCACCGCGACGCTCGCCGCCACGCAGCGGGTCGTGCTGGTGACGCCGACCGGCGTGGAGTCTCCCACGATCGCCGCGGCCCGCGACGAACTCACCCGCGGTCTCGGAGGCCTGTTGGGAGCCGCGCCGAACCTCGTGGTCAAAAAGGCCCCCGCTCCCGCGCCGGCCGGGTTGGGCACCGAAGGGTACACCCTGCGGTCTGCGCCGGGATCGGTTTCGATCTCCGCGCCCAGCGACGTGGGGGCGCTGTACGGGGCCTTTCGTCTGCTGCGCGAGATCCAGCTGGGGCACGACGTTTCTCATCTCGATCTCTCGTCCGCCCCGAAGATCAACCACCGCCTGCTGAGCCATTGGGACAACCTCAACCGCACGGTCGAGCGCGGCTATGCCGGTTTCTCGCTCTGGGAATGGTTTGTCCTGCCGGATTACCTCTCGCCGCGCTACCGCGA
>JAJXVO010000113.1 GCA_021782105.1 bacterium | reverse complement strand
ATCCAGCGCGGCGCTCGAACCGGATACCTGCACGCCCGTCGACAACGCCTCGGAAAATTTGATCGGTTTCGCGCGCGACACAGGCGGAGCAACCACGAAATACAACAACAGCTTCCCAAGTAACGGCCCGAGTAGCCACGCCGCCAACGCCGTCAACACATAGGTGCGCGTGCGCTCCCACGCCGCACGAAGATAACGCACCACCGCGGGCTCCGACGATTGCAGCAGGCCCACGCGACGGTCGACCTTGCCGACGGCGACATCGAGCCCCTCGATCGTGTAATCCTCGAGTTTCAAATCCTCGCTCAATTGCCGTACCCGCGCCTCCGAAGCCGCGCGAATCTTCTGAAGCGCAGTCTTGCGCGCGGCAAAGCCTTGCGGTTCCCGCCCCAAACCAAACCACCGCTCCAGCGGGCTCTCGAGTTCGCCAAGGGTCCGCAGCGCACGAGTCGCCGTCGCACTTCGGTCCGTCTCCAGCTGCCTCTCCTTCTCCTCGGCCGCCTTGCGCTCAACCACTTTCGCCCGCGCCTCCATCAGCCGATGACGTTCCCCTGTCAGCACCTGCATGACCTCCTGCCGCCGACCTTCCAGGTTCACCGTATCACGAAGGTAACTCCACACGCCGGCAGCGCCCAGGATGATCACAAGGATCCCCACCACCCCAGTCGCTTTCTTCAGCAGCCACACGGTCGCTTGTTGCTGGAGTTCGCTCATCGCCCCGAGTCATTTCCCAATTCGGCGTTTTTTCAACCACCGATGCACATGCTTCAACCGTACAACCACTTATCGGTGGCGAATTGCCCCATCCCTCACGCCGGAGCATCGTCCTTTCAAAAACCTCCATGTCGAAGGTCATTGTTTCCAACCTCTATAATTCCGAGGTCTTCATCATGGCATGCCGGCAGTTCGATCGAGCCGCCGACGCCATCAATCTCCCCGAAGACCTCCGCGATCGCACCAAATACCCCCGCCGCTGCATGGCCATGGCTCTCCCGATTCGCCGCGATGACGGTTCTGTCACGGTGTTCGAAGGGTACCGCGTCCAACACAGCCTCACCAACGGCCCCGCCAAGGGCGGCATCCGCTTTCACCAGGATGTCACCATCGGCGAAGTCGCCGCGCTTGCCATGTGGATGAGCTGGAAGTGCGCCCTGGTCGGCCTCCCCTTCGGCGGAGCCAAGGGCGGCGTCATCGTCAATCCCAGCGCCCTCTCCGAGGGCGAACTCGAACGGCTGGCCCGGCGCTACATGCAGGAGCTCATTCCATTCATCGGACCCCACCTCGATATCCCCGCTCCTGATGTCGGCACCAACGAACAGGTGATGGCCTGGATGATGGATACGTTTTCCAGCCACAGCGGCCACGTCGAACCTGCGGTCGTCACCGGGAAACCGATTTCCGTCGGCGGTTCCGCCGGACGCCGCGAAGCCACTGGCGCGGGGGTCGCCTACCTCGTGACGCGTTACCTTAAGGATCTCGGCATCCCGCACTCCCAGGCCACCGTGGCGATCCAGGGTTTTGGCAACGTCGGCAGCGAGACCGCCCTCGCCCTTTCCAAGCAGGGCCTCCGGATCATTGCCATCTCCGATTACACCACGGGCATCTACAATGCGTCCGGCATCAACATCGAAAAAGCCGTCGATTACGTGAAATACAATCGCGTGCTTCGCGATTTCGATGGCGGCGACGCAATCGGCAACGACGAGTTGCTGGGCCTCGAGTGCACCGTCCTCGCGCCTTGCGCCCTCGAGCGCGTGATCACCCCCGAGGTCGCGCGTCGCCTGCGTTGCAGGATCCTCGCGGAGGGCGCCAACGGTCCCACCACGAACCAGGCCGACGCAGTCATCGACGAGCGCGACGATATCGAAGTGATTCCCGACCTGATGTGCAACTCTGGGGGCGTCATCGTCTCGTACTTCGAGTGGCTGCAGAACCTGCAGAACTTCTATTGGACCCGCGATGAAGTGATCGCGAAGCTCTACGCAATCCTGGACAGCGCCAAAGAGGCGGTCGATTACCAGAAGCGAAAATACAAGTTCAGTCGCAGGCTCGCGGCCCAGACCCTCGGCATCGCGCGTGTGGCCGAGGCCAAGCAGCGAAGGGGACTGTTCCCTTGATTTTCGTGCGTACGGCGCCGCGGCCACAGCCCGGCGCCGACCCTCGCGTCAAAGCTTGGGATTGAGACTCCGCAGCCGGCCAATCTCAGGCACGGTGAGTTTGGCGTCCTGCTGCACCAGGGTCTCACGCGGTTTCGCCGCCAACGGGGACACCGGCGCGGCGGGCGCCGCCTTGTGCACCACCTCCTGGATCAGATCCCCGAGCGCCTCACCGTTGAGACCCGGGATGTACCCGTTGTACACGTGATACCCCCACCAATGCTGGTAACTTCCGTTGTACTCGAACGCGATGACCACCGCCTCGCCAAACCGTCCGAGCGGATAGGCCTTCTGATGCCCTTCCGGATAAAGAAGCATTCCCGGACGCGGCGGGGTCTTCCACTTGCCCTCCACGCGAAGCACCCGGACGATCTCAAACGCCGCATTGCCCTGGGCGTCCGCGATCGGCTGGGCAATCACCGTCGTCTGCGCCCACGAGGCGATCGCGGTCATAAATCCTGCAATGATGTATCCTAATATTTGTTTCACGGAGGGAGGGTTCCCAATCGGATGATCGGAATTATCTTCCCCTCCGTGAAGCGATTTCCGCCCCGGTTCATTCCCTACCCGTTCTGGGTGTTAACCCCCGCTCCCATTTTGCAGACTGATAAGGATCGCTTATCAGATCTGCCGGTCGCCGCGCTGCGTTCCGATCCGGGCGCACGCGCGGGACTCGCTCCAAATTCAGGGCTTTAGCTCAACCACCAGTTGGACTTCGACCGTGGCGCGCCTCGGAAGTCCATTGACCGCGACAGCGGCGCGCGCATGCCGACCGGCATCGCCAAACACTTTCACGAGCAGGTCGCTCGCGCCATTGATGACGGCGGGACTGTCCGCGAATCCGTCCACGGCATTCACAAAACCGTTCACGAATACGATCCGAGCCACCGCATCGAGAGAGCCGGCAGCGGCCTTGATGTTGGCAAGCGTGTTCAGCGCGCAGACCTCGGCAGCCTTGGCGGCCGTCTCCACGGTCTGCTCCCGCCCCACCTGGCCCACGTGCGTGAGTTGCCCGTTCATCATCGGAAGCATGCCGGAACAGTAGAGGAGGTTTCCTGTGCGCACCGCAGGGACATAACTTCCCGCCGCTGGCGGAGGAGGCGGCAGTGCGAGGCCAAGTTCCGTTAGTCTGGTTTCTGGATTCATCGGATCCGGTGAACCAAATTTCCGCACCCGACGCCACAAAAAGCGCGCACCCTGGTACGGTCCTGCGGGCGGATGGACATTTGGGGCAACGTCGCACAAAACCGTGTCCGTGCCGCTCCCGCAACACCGTCTCCCTCTCGAACCGATGACGATCGCCGCCTGGCGCGAGTTCGCGCAGCGGGGTCCGGGTTACCTCGCCGCGGAGGTGCACCGCCGGTTCCAACTGAATCTAAGCGTCGATCAACGCACGGCGGTCTTCGCCAGCTTGTCGTCTGTCGGGGAAATCGCTGCGTACGGTGCCGCGGGTTGCCAGGATGGGCCGCTGTCCGGAGTGCCCTACGTCGCGAAGGACCTCTTCGACGTGCGCGGCCACCCCACCCGCGCGGGCTCCGCCTTCCTGGGCGAGGTCCGCCCTCTCCCCGTGCGCGATGCGCACCTCATCGAGGCGTTCCGTTCGCTCGGTGCGGTGCTCGTGGGAAAGACCCACCTGTATGAATTTGCCTACGGCCTCACCGGGGAGAATCCATTCTACGGAAACTGTGATAATCCCATCGCCCCGGGGCGGACCACGGGCGGCTCCAGCAGCGGATCGGCGGCAGCCGTGGCCGCAGGCATAGTCCCTCTTGCGCTGGGCACCGACACGGGCGGCTCGGTGCGGGTGCCAGCGGCCTATTGCGGCCTCTACGGGTTCAGACAGGTGCCCGGTCACGCCTGGATCAGCGACGCGTTCCCGCTCGCTCCCTGCTGCGACACGGCCGGCTGGTTCACGCGCACGGCGGAAGACATGGCGACCGTGCTCGGGACCGCGTTGAATGTCGCTCAGTCCGAAGGCGGCGTCCGCGCCTGTTTTCTGGACTATGGTCGGCTCGACCCCGAAGTGCGGGAGGTCTGCCATCGATTTGCGCCGGAGTTTGCCGAGGCGCCGGACTCGGCGACTGCTCGTGAACTGCGGTCGAGCATCACCGACGCCGGCGAAGCCTACTCGGTGCTGACCAGCCGTGAAGCCGCAGAGATCCATGCACCTTGGCTTGAATCGATGCGGGGTCGCTACAGTCCGCAGGTTTGGGCACGAATCGACCGCGGACGGAATTGGAGTGCCGACGATCTCGAGAGGGCCGTTGAGACACGGGACAGACTTCGGGCGACCTTCGAGGCGTATTTTAAAATCCACGACGCACTGGTGCTTCCTGCGGTTCCTTCTGCCGCGCCACGACATGAGGCGTGTGCGACTTACGACCGCACGCGGATCCTCGAACTCGCGGCCCCGGCCAGCCTCGCCGGATTGCCCGTACTCGAAATACCCCTTCCGTTGAATAACGGGTTGAGCGCCGGCCTGCAGGTGCTTGTGCGCAACCCTGGCGACGGAGTGACTCTCCGACTCCTCCATCGCGCCGCGTCGGTCCTGCAACGCTGATCCAATGCGGCGCCGGGGACCGGCCTACCCGCCCTTGTCGTACTGCTGAAACCGGAGGTAGACCTCCTTGGCCTGCAGTAGCTGGAGATTCCCCACCGGGGCCTGGACGATATGGTTGGTCGGCGAAGAGGCCGGATAAGGTCCCCAGATGCGCGGGTCGGAGGGCCCGAATATCCCGAGCGTTTTCACGTTGAAGGCCGCCGCGAGATGCATGGGTCCGCTGTCGTTGGCGATCACCCAGTCCGCCCGATGCACGAGGGCGGGCAGCGTGAGCAGACTGGTCTTGCCCGTGAGATTCAGGAACCGCTCGCCGGGAAAGGAGCCCTTGTCCGGAATATAGGCGTTGCCCGCCCAGATCACGCGGCGCGATTTGTCGGCCTCGAGGATGAGCTTCGTGAGCTGCTTGTAGCCCGACCAGTTCTTCTCAATGCGGCGGGCATTGGGAAACATCACCACCGGCTTCACGCCGCGGCGACCTTCGATGAAACTCAGGCGCAGTTTTTCGACGCCCTCAAAATGAAGCTCGCCGGCGAGAACGGGTTCAAGTCCGAGCACCGTACAGAACTGAAGCAGGATATCCAGCTTGTGGCTGCGTCGCCCGAGCGGTGGGAGTGGAACCTTCTCATCGTAGAAGGTGGAGGCGCCCTCGCGCGCGTTGGCCCGCCCCACCTTGCGCTTCGCATGCGCCTGCCAGGTCATAAGGCCTGTCCGCAGCAACCCCTGAAAGTCGAAAAGAAAATCGTACCGGGTCTTCCGAAGCTCGCGAACAAGCCGGAAAAAATCGAGCGTCGATCCGAAACGTTTGAACACGTAAGTCGTGTCGACCGCCTCGCACGCCGAGACGAGGGGCGCATAGATGTCGCGCACGACCCAATCGATCACAAGCGGGTCCTTCGCCTTCGACCACTGGGCCTTCATCGACGTCGCGACCTGAAGTCCGTGGACGATTTCTACAAGGGAAGAGGGATTGATGATGAGGACGCGCGGCATAGCTGGGAACGACAACAGCTCGGAAACTAGGTTTCGCCACGCGACAGGATCAAATCGAATTTGGTAAAAACCTCGTCTACTGTGATCAATTGCATGGCCCGAGGGTCATGGACGCGGTGCGCCCAGGGGACCGACGCCGGGTCGAGGCCCTGGAGTTCACGCACGGCCTGGCTGAATTTGTCGACGCAGAATCCAAGGTTCCCATAGGGTCCGGTCCTACTTGCGGGAGCGACGGCATAGAGACCCACGACCGGACGACCGAACGCGTTTGCGATGTGTGCGGCACCGGTGTCTGGAGCGACCAGGAGCCGACAGCGGGACAGCGCCGCGACGAGTTCCGGGATCCTGGTTTTCCCCACGAGATCGAGCACCGCGACGCCCGAACCGGCGGCGATTTCACGAGCCACCGACACCTCGCGTGGACTTGGCCCCCCAAACAGCACGGTCGGCAGCTGCCAGCGCTCATGCACGCGGCGCAGCAGCTCCGCCCACCGCTCAGCCGGCCAGTCCCGCTCGGGCTTGCTGGCACAGGCGCTCACGGCGATGAAGGGCTGGTTCGGCAGCATGCGCCCGCACCACGCGTCCGCCTCCGGGTCGATCGGCAGGCGCCAATCAGCTCGCTGCGGAACCACGGCACCCAGCGCTTCGGCAAATTGGAGAAATCCATCGACGAGATGCGGCGGCGAGTCGGGCAGCGTCTCGCGCACGAAGAATCGATGTAGATCCTTCGCCCGGTCGCGCCCGTACCCGACTTTCCGTTTCGCCGCGATCCCGGGATAGATCAGGTTGGTCCTCCAGCTGGCCTGGAGACACAGCACGGCGTCGAACCGCCGTCCCTTCAAGGTTCGCCAGAGCGCCCGGTAGTCGCCCAGGCGCCTCGGCTTGTCGATGACCACGAATTCGACGCCTTCCGAAGCGAGACCGGCGACGACCGGATGCGCCGCCTTTCCGATGACCCAGGTGATTCGCGCCTCCGGCCAGCGGGCCTGGAGGACCCGCACGAGCGGGACGACCATCACCACATCGCCCAACGCGGAGAGGCGGACTAGGCAAATCGACTTTGGGGCATGTGCGGGACTCATGGCGGCGGAAAACAGACTTTGACGGCGGCGAGTCTCCGGCATTTGTCTGGACTGGCTATCACAAAATGCGCCCCCTCCAGGGCTCCGCAAACCGATCATGCTTCCTCTCGTCCAATTTCTCGGCTGGCTCGTCGCGCACTGCCCTGAGTTCGCACTCGCCGCCGCCTCCAAAGCGCTCGGCACGCTCCTCTACTACGGCTACCCGGCTCGGCGGCGACTGATGCTCACCAGCCTGGGGCAGTCGTTTCCCTCAAAGGACCGCGCCTGGCACAAACGGATCGCCATCACCTCGTGCGTGCGGGTCGTCGAAACCGGTTTTCTTTCGCTGGCCGCACCTTTTTTCGACGAGGCCCGCATCCGCCGCATGGCTTCCGCCTCGGCCGCAACCCGCAGCTACTGCGAGGAGCTCACGACTCATCCTAATCCGGTGGTGCTCGCCACCGTGCACCTCGCGTATTGGGAGGGCCTCACCTGGCTGCGGCTGTTTGTCTCCCCGTCGCTCTCCCAAACCGAGATCGTTACGATCTATCGTCCACTGCGCACGCCCTCACTCGACGACTGGCTGCGAAAGACGCGCGAGCGTTTCGGTGTGCGGATGATCTCGCGCAAGGCGGGTCTCCACGCCGCGCTCCACACCCTCCAGCGAAATGGAGCCGCGAGCATCCTGTTCGACCAGAGCGCGGGGTCGCACGGATATCTCACGAAATTCTTCGGCCGCGAATGCTCCACCACTCCGCTTCCGGGCATGCTCGTCGAACGCTCAGGCGCCAAGGTGTGCATCATCTTCACCCGCCGGCTCGGATTCTGGCGATTCGAGATCGACCTCGTCCCGGTCGAATCCGATGGCACCGAAAAAGGGGTCACTGTGGCTCTCAATCGGCGCTTTGAGCGAATGCTCGCGGAGGACGAGAACCTGTGCGCATCGTGGCTCTGGCTTCACCAGCGCTGGCGGATCATGGACCGACCCGGTGAGCTGGCGAAGCTCATGGAGCGACGCGGCGGCCTCATCGAATGACGCTCACCGCAGCGTAAAACGCACGCTCGGAATCCCGTCGGACGCTCGCGCCGTGCCGGCCGCGGCGGCATTCACCAGGAACAGGCGTCCAGGGGCAATTTTCCCCTGAGTCGTCAACACGGACTGAATCCGCGCCTCGCGGTCCGCCAGCAATTTCTCGCGATCGATCTGCGGCACCTTCTGTTCGGCCAGCAAGGCCGCGCGCATCTCCACGAGGCTGGGCCCCGAGAGAGTCGCGGCCACGGCGGTCGCGGGCGCAGCCACCGGGGCGGTCGGCGCGGGAGCATGCCGCGTCGGGAAATGCAGCAGCCGCGCCAGGGTCCGCCAGATCGCGAGCGTGCGTTCCGAATCCTTCCGCGTGCGCGGCGCGGCGGCCGCCGCCGGCGCCTCTGCGGGGTGTTTCGCCGCCGCAGCGGCAACCCCGGCGGGATGCTCCGCTGTGTAGGCGATTGTCAAATACCGCTCGAACTCAGCCGGAGTCAGCGTCACCGACGAGATGTCGCCATGCGCCTGTCCCTCCTTCGAGAGGTCCCTCCACTTCATGGCCCTCAGTTCGCGTTCCAGCGCGACTTCCCTCAGGCCACGGTCGTCGGCGGCGGTCCACGTCGCCGGAGCGATTTCGAGGGTCAGATCCGGGCGTTCCCGCAGGGCATTCGCAAGATCGTTCAACCGCTGCAGGGCCTCAGCGCCCAGCACGCTGCGTCCAGGTTCGAAGTCGATCCGGCTGAGGTCCTCCTTCTTGCCCACGATTCCCGCGAGCAGGGAGAACGGCGACGCCGCGGCCTTCACAAGGACGTTGCCCACGGCCTGCCAGACAAGCTTGCCGTAGCGAAAATCCGGATCGCCCAGGTTCCCCCGGATCGGAAGATCCACCGAGATCCTGCCATTGCGGTCCCTCAACAAAGCCAGGCCCAGCTTCACAGGCAGCTTGACCGCCTCCGGACTCGGCACCGGCTGGCCCAGGTAAAACTGGTCGAGCACTACATGATTCTCGGCAATCAATTCGTTCGATGAGATGCGGTATCGGAGGTTCAAGCTGAGCTTTCCCTTTGCGACCGTGTAACCAACGAATCGGCCGGAATATGGGGTGAACGGCGGCAATTCGATGCCGTTGCACCTGACCGAGACGTCCGAGTAGACATCCTTCGCGAGCGGGTTGATCTGCCCCTTGACCTGCAGCCTCGCGCTACCCAGATCGCCCCCGATGTCGACGGAGGCCCTTGCGAGGTCCTTTGAAGAAAGCCCGTCGACACGACCGTCCAAATGATCGAGGACCAGCGAGAACCCCGGCGTAAACGAACGATCCTCATATGAAACGCGGGCGTTGCTCACCTCGAAGCTCCCGATCGCGACGACCGGGGCGGGCGTACCCTCGGTCGGTGCCGCAGGTGACGCCGCAGCAGCCGACCGTGCGGGCCGTACCGTGGCGAAATTCAGACGTTTGTCGGCCAGCATGACCGCTCGCACCGACGGGTCCTTCAACACCACCGATCGAATGTCCACGGCCAACGGAGCCAGGTTGAGGTTCATGCCGTTCACCGCGAGATCGCCGAGCGACACCAGCCGCTCCGATCCCACGGGATCGACCACATCCAGACCGGAAAGCCCCGCGTCGCCCTTCCAGGTGGCGTTCAGACGTCCATCCGGACCGACCGCCGCGGTGAGGTGCCCTGCCGCCCGGGCCGCTCCCTCAGTCAGCTCGACATTCGCAAAGGGCGCCAGGTAAGGTCCCGCTGATGGCAGTTCGATACCTGAGGCGTGAACATCAAGGTCGGCCGCGAGTGGATCGATGCCCACGCTTCCGTGGATCCGTACGTCACCTTTTTCCTGATACTTAAAAGACAGGTCGACGGTGGAGCGGGAGCCCGGTTTGGTCGAAAAATCGGTTACAGCCAACGCAAGACCGCCGAGATTGAGCGACACCGGACGGCGCGTCGATGCGTCGGTGAATGCGACCGTTCCCCCGTCGACTTTCACAGAGCCCACTCGGATGGTCCATGGCGCCGATGCCGGACTGACGGCGGCAGGTGCACCCGGGACGGTTACGACCGGGGTGACCGGCAGGTCGAGGCGTCCGTCCGCAAATCGCTTGAGCGTGATTGAGGGAGAGGTGAGACGCACGTCGGTCGCTCCTGCGGTGTGGGTCGAGGTGTCTGCATGGATCCCTTCGACAAGCAGCGCCGAGGCGTCCAGCAGATCGTTGGCCGATCCCGCATTGGCCACCGACAGGTCGCGGACCTCGAGCCTGCCGCCGCTCACCGAGGCCTCTACGCCCCTGACCCCGAATGATGCGGCATAGTCGACGGTCAACGTGAGCAGCCCCGATGGCACCCGAACCGGCGCCACCGCCTCGATGTACCTCGCGTACTTCGCAAGGCGGATACCGTCCAATTCAAGGCGCCCCTTGGTGGACATGGGCTGCAGATGCAGACGACCATGCCACGAGAGACGCTCGCCGAGCTCCGTGGACGCTGAAAACGAACTTTCGCCGGATTCCTCATTCTTGGTGGTCAGATTCTTGAACACCGCTTGAATCGGGCCCAGGCGGGAGGCGAAATGAGCTCCCTTGGAGGCGTCGGTGTACGAGGCCTCGCAATCCTCGAGCACCAATTTCGAGATCACGATCGGACGCGGCGCGGACGGTTCCTCGCCGGCTTTTACGCTGGCCACGCCCTTTGTCTTGCCCTTCAGCAGCGACTCCAGATTGAGCCGTCCGTCGCTCGAAACACCGACGTGAATGCGCCCCTTCGTCAGCCGGATCTCGTCGAAAGTCCAGGAACCGTTCCACAGGGAAGCGGCCGAAAGATTCACGACAAGCCTGTCCCATCCGAGCAGCTCGGAATGATCTGCATCGGGCACGCTGACGCCCGAAAGTCCGACTGAAAGCCGGAACGGATTGATGGAAACCGACTCGATCTCCACCGGGCGCTGCAGCGCGGCCGACACTTCACGCACAAGGATTCGCCTGATCAACCAGGGCGCCAGCACGTAAATGAAAATGGCTCCGGCGGCCAGGATCACGCCGATCCATACGAACACCCACTTCGGGAAACGGAAAGAAGGAAGGTTCACCATGGGAATATGCGGCCCACCTTATAGGTGCACCGCCTTGATGCAACACGCTTGCCAGCCCGAAATGGAGGCTTTGCAGCACCCGGGGGGGCACTCATTGAGCGCTGGCCTTCTGGTGGCGAAACTGCTTCGTTCCCTCCCCGCTTCCATGGCAGACTCCTCCGTTTCACCGACCCTTCCCTTCGTCACCGTCGCGATAGGCACTTACAATCGCGCGCACTGGCTCAGGGAGGCGCTCAAGTTCCTCACCCGGCAGGATTATCCGCTCGATCGCTACGAGCTTATCATCGTCGACAACAACTGCACCGACAACACCCGCGAGGTCGTGGGGGAGTTCACAGAAGCGCCCAAGCCGCCGCAATATTTCCTCGAAACCAAACAAAGCTCGAGTCACGCCCGCAACCGGGCCTTTGCCGAATCGAAGGGCGAGATCATCGTCTATACCGACGACGACGTGCTGGGCCGGACCGACTGGCTTCGCCACATGATCGAACCCTTCCTTCGCCCCGGCAACGAGTCCGTGGGCGTCGTTGGCGGCGAGGTCTTTCCCATCTTCCCCGACGGGCTGCCGAAGTGGATCGAAGGACAGTATACGAATTTCGGTTACCGCACCGACGTCGGCCCGCTCAGGCGCAACCAGCTTCCCTCGACCGCCAATGTCGCGATCCGACGGACGGTGCTCGACAAGGTCGGGACCTTCCGCACGGACCTCGGACGACTGCCCAACCGTCTCACCGCGGGGGAGGACCACGATCTCATGCGACGGATCCAGGCCGCGGGTTACGGGTTCTGGTTCACCCCCCTTGCCGACCTCCAGCACGTCGTGCCCGGCAGCCGCCTGCGTTTCAGCTACATGATGAAGCTGTTCTACGACGCCTCCTGTTCCCGCGTCGTCGAACGTGCAGCCTTCCCGGGCTACACGTCGGTGCTCGTCGCCC
>JAJXVO010000112.1 GCA_021782105.1 bacterium | reverse complement strand
GTCGTCGCATTCCGCGTCGACAAGCCTGAAAACATGGACTGGTCCGAGATCCTGGGCAACCTGCGCGGCCAGGCCTACCTTCGCCTGCTGATCCCAGGCACAACCGACCGCTTCGACGCGGTCCGAATCGACGACGCGGAGCCCCTGCTCAGCTCGGCGAAACTCAGCCACCTCTACGTCGCCCAGGACCGTCTTCCGGTCGCCGCCGGGCAGGAGTCCCGCTTCCTCGAGGCGGCCGAGACCGCCCTCCACTTCGGCAAGGGGCAGCTCCATCTCTTCGTGCCCTCCGGAAAGGAGGGCCATTTCCAGCGTGCCGGCCGTTATTCCAGGGGCCTCCACTCACCCTCCACAGACCGCCGCTTCCGTCCCGCGTCGCCGGGACTGTTCTCATTCAATTCCCCGCTCGGGGCCTGTCCCAGGTGCCGCGGTTTCGGCCGCGTGATCGACATCGATCTCCGTCTTGCCATTCCCAATACCAACCTCTCCCTCGACCAGGGCGCGGTCAAATGCTGGGAGGGCGAGGTCTATCGCGAATGTCTCGACGATCTGCGCAAGTTCGCCCGGAAACGGGGGCTCCGAATGGACCTTCCCTTCGACGCCCTCCCCGCCGCCGACAAGGCCTTCGTGCTCGAGGGCGATCCCGGCTACGGAGAGGAAAATGGCAAGACCTGGCCCGATTACTGGTACGGCGTGAAGGGCTTCTTCCGCTGGCTCGAGAAAAACAGCTACAAGATGCACATCCGCGTCTTCCTGTCGCGGTATCGCACCTACAATGTCTGTCCCGACTGCCACGGAGCCCGCCTGCAGCCGGAGGCGCTGTGCTGGCGCTGGCAGGGCCGCACGCTGCCCGAACTGTATTCACTTCCCGTCGACACGCTATTTGAGCTGCTCCGTTCGCACAGGCCGCCCGCCGACGCGGCCGACGGCGCCCGGCAGGTGGCCGATCCCGGTCGCATCGCGATCGACGCAATACTCACCCGCCTGCATTACCTCGAGGAGGTCGGCCTCGGCTACCTGTCTCTCGACCGCCCATCCAGGACGCTCTCCGGCGGCGAAGTCGAACGCGTCAACCTCACCTCCTGTCTGGGCACCTCCCTCGTCGACACCCTGTTCGTGCTCGACGAGCCCAGCGTCGGCCTGCACCCCCGCGACATCGACCGGCTCATCGGGATAATCCGAACCCTCACGCGCGCCGGAAACACCGTCGTGGTCGTCGAACACGACGAGGCCATGATCCGCGCCGCCGACCACGTCGTCGAACTCGGCCCCGAGCCCGGCGCCAGGGGCGGCCACCTCGTATTCCAGGGCTCGGTCCCCGCCCTTCTCGCCAGCGAACGCAGCCTCACCGGCGCCTACCTCGCCGGCAGGCAACGCATCGACCCGCCCCCCCACCGGCGCCCCGTCTCCCTCAATGCCGTTGGTCCCGATTCCATGCGTTTTCCTCTCCTCCGGATTCGAAAGGCGTCCAAACACAACCTCCGCGACCTGTCCCTCGATATTCCCTTGCGCCGCTTCGTCTGCCTGAGCGGCGTCTCCGGCTCCGGAAAGTCCACGCTGCTCGGCCACGTCATCCATCAGGGCATGCAGGTCGTTCGCCGCGAGTATGCCGAGGATCCCGCCACCTTCGAAAGCCTCACCCCCGATCTTCCACTCGCCGAGGTGATCCTCGTCGATCAGTCCCCGCTTTCCCGCACCCCGCGCTCGAACCCCGCACTCTACACCGAGGCCTGGGAACTCATACGGGAGCTCTTCGCCGCCACCCCCGAAGCCCAGTCCGCCGGCTTCACCCCCTCGAGCTTTTCGTTCAACAGCGGCGACGGCCGCTGCGACCACTGTCAGGGCCTCGGCTACGAACGCGTCGAGATGCAGTTCCTCTCCGATGTGTTCGTGCCCTGCCCCGTCTGCGGCGCCAAACGCTTCAAGGACGAGGTGCTCGCCATCCGCTGGCACACCCACAGCGTCTCCGACCTGCTCGCCCTCCCTGTCGACGACGCGCTGCCGCTCTTCGCCGACAAACCCGAAATCGCCTCGCGCCTCGCCCCCCTCGCCGAGGTCGGCCTCGGCTACCTCTGCCTCGGGCAGCCCCTCAACACCCTCTCGGGCGGCGAAGCCCAGCGTCTCAAGCTCGTGAAATATCTCGGCGGCCTCGGATCCGCCGCCGGTGCCCTCATCCTCCTCGACGAACCCACCACCGGACTGCATCGCCACGACGTGAAACGCCTCGTCGCGGTGCTGCAGCAGCTCGTCGACGTCGGCCACAGTCTCGTCGTGATCGAGCACAACACCGACGTGTTGAAGTCGGCCGACTGGCTCATCGAAATCGGACCCGAAGCAGGCGACCGCGGCGGACGTGTCGTCGCCCAGGGCACCCCGGAACAGGGCGCCGCCGGCACCACCGCCACCGCCCCCTATCTCCGCTCCTCCCTCGGCCTCGAACCCCTCATCGGCTCCGAACCGCCCCCGGCTCCCAACGCCGACGTGCCGTTCATCGGCATCACACCGGGATCCATCCGCCTGATCGGCGCCCGGGAAAACAATCTGAAAAATCTGTCGCTTTCCATCCCCCACGGCCAGCTCAGCGTCGTCACCGGAGTCTCCGGCTCCGGCAAATCCACCCTCGCCTTCGACATCATCTTCTCGGAGGGACAGCGCCGTTTCATGGAGTCGATGTCGCCCTACGCGCGCCAGTTCGTCGAACAGATGTCCCGGCCCGATATCGACGCGCTCACCGGCATCCCACCCACCGTCGCCATCGAGCAGCGCATCACCCGCGGCTCGCGCAAGTCCACCGTCGCGACCATCACCGAGGTCGCCCAGTACCTGCGCCTGCTCTACGCGCGCCTCGGCGTGCAGCATCACCCCGAAAGCGGACGCCCCGTCGTGCCCCTCAGCCCCGCGGGTTTGAAACGCCTGCTCGCCCGCCTGCTCGCCACCCCCGCGGCCCGCCGCTCCGCCCACCTCTATCTTTGCGCGCCGGTCATCCGGGGCCGCAAGGGCCACCACCAGCCGATCGCCACCTGGCTGCAGAAACAGGGCTACCGTCTCATGCGCGTCGACGGACGTCTCCAGGCCGTCGACGCCTTCACGAAGCTCGACCGCTACAAGGAGCACGACATCGAGGCGGTCGTCGCCGATCTCGCCAAACTCGAGTCGGGCCGCAGCTCCGGCAGCGCCCTCGACGACGCGCTCAAGCTCGGCAAGGGCGCCTGTTTCCTCGCCCTGCCAAGCGGGAAAATCCTTTCCTGGTTCTCCACCACGCGCACCGACGCCGAGACCGGCGAATCGTTTCCCGAGCTCGATCCCAAACACTTTTCCCACAACTCACCCAAGGGCTGGTGCCCCACCTGCCGGGGCCACGGACGCATCTTTCCCTGGATGCTCGAGGAGAAGTCCGGGGAGGAGGATGACGATCCCGAGGCCTTTTTCAGGACCTTCGGCATCGAATCAGGCGACGAGCTCGGCGAAGCCGGTCGCCTCTGCCCCGACTGCCTGGGCGCGCGCCTCAACCGCATCTCCCGTGCGGTCCGCCTCCCGCTCCGCGGCCGGCTCTCCCCGATCTCCCTGCCCGAACTCCTCGCCCTCCCTTCCGGCCCCGCGCTCCAGCGGATCCGCCAGCTCGAGCTCGACGAGCGCGGCCGCCTCGTCGCCCGGGATATCGTCGCTCAGATTGAGGAGCGCCTTCGCTTCCTCGACCACGTGGGCCTCGGCTACCTGTCCCTCGAGCGGTCCACGGCCACCCTCTCCGGCGGCGAAGCCCAGCGCATCCGGCTCGCATCCCAGCTCGGCTCCAATCTCTCGGGCGTGCTCTACGTGCTCGACGAGCCCAGCATCGGCCTCCACGCCCGCGACAACGAGCGCCTCATCGAGACGCTCCTCTCCCTGCGCGAACGCGGCAACACGCTCCTCGTCGTAGAGCACGACGACGAGCTCATGCTCCGCGCCGATCATCTCATCGACCTCGGCCCCGGCGCCGGCCTCCACGGCGGCGAAATCCTCGCCCAGGGCACGCCCGCCGAGGTGAAAGCCTCGCCCTCGTCGCTCACCGGACTCTTCCTCGCCAAGGGCATCCGCCACCCCTGGCGCGGCGCGTATCGGCCGGTTGGCGACAAGGAAAAGGGCCTCGACTGGCTCTCCTTCGCCGGCGTCCGCTTCCGCAACCTCGACGGCATCGACCTCCGCCTCCCCCTCGGCCGCCTCGTCATGGTCGCCGGCCCCAGCGGCGCCGGCAAATCCACGCTCTTCCGCGACCTGCTCCACCCCGCCGTCTCGCACGCGATCCGCTCCCGATCCAGGAACCTGTCCGGCAAAACCTTCTCCAGGCAGTCCGATTTCGCCGCCGACGAAGCCGAGACCCCCTCCGCCGTCTTCGACCGGCTCTCGGGCGCAGACTCCTTCAAGTCCGTCATCGAGGTCGACCAGAGCCCCATCGGCAAGACCCCCCGTTCCACGCCCGCCACCTACCTCGGCATCTTCGACCGCATCCGCGAGTTCTTCGCCAGCCTTCCCGAGTCGCGCATCCGCGGATACACCGCCTCCCGCTTCTCGTTCAACACCGCCGGCGGCCGCTGCCCAGCCTGCGACGGCGCGGGCCGCGTAAAACTCGAGATGGCCTTCATGCCCGATGCCTACCTGCCCTGCGACGACTGCAAGGGCCTGCGCTACGGCTCCGAGCTCGACGACGTCGTCTGGAACGGCCGCACGATCGGCCAGGTGCTCCAGCTCAGTTTCTCCGAGGCCGCCGAGTTCTTCTCCTTCGAGTCGCACCTCCGCGAAACCTGCAGGCTGATGGTCGACTGCGGCCTCGGCTACCTTACGCTCGGCCAGAGTTCCCCGACCCTCTCGGGCGGCGAAGCCCAGCGTCTCAAGCTCGTCACCGAACTCGCCAAGGGCCTGCAGACCCACACGGAGCGCAGCCGCGGCCTCCTCCCCCGGCACCTCTACCTCCTCGAGGAGCCCACGATCGGCCTGCACCTCAGCGACTGCGAAAAACTCATCCGCCTGCTCCACGGGCTCGTCGACCAGGGCCACACGGTCGTCGTCATCGAGCACCACCTCGACCTTCTCGCCGAAGCCGACTGGATCATCGAACTCGGCCCCGGAGGCGGACCCGACGGCGGCAAGCTCCTCTATCAGGGCCCGCTCAAGGGCCTGCTCTCCAGGCGCCGCAGCCCCACCGCGCCGTTCCTGGCGGCAAAACTCGGCAGGGCCTGACCGCGCCCATCCCCGCGATTGACAGCCTCCGCGTCCTGCGGCGCAGTCGGTTCCTCATGTCCCAGGACCCCGTCCATACGCTGCCTGACCTCGAGACCTGGAGCCGGCCCGGCCCCTCCCTCGCCGTGCTCGGCCACCCGATCGCCCATTCCGTGAGCCCGGCCATGCACAACGCCGCCCTCTCGCGTCTCGCCGAATCGGATACGCGTTTCGCCGACTGGCGCTATTTCAAGTTCGACATCGACCCCGCCGACCTGCCCCGGGCCCTCCCGCTGTTCAGGGCCCGCGGTTTCGCCGGTCTCAACCTGACCGTGCCCCACAAGGTCATCGCCTTCGGGCTCGTCACCGACATCGACGACGACGCCAGGCCGATCGGAGCCGTCAACACGCTGGTCGCCAGGGACGACGGTTGGAAGGCTTTCAACACCGACGGCTACGGAATGGAAACCGGGATTCGAGCCGACCTCGGCGTGCAGCTCCGGGGCAGCGCCGTCATCCTCCTGGGCGCCGGCGGCGCCGCGCGTGGCGCCGCCGTCCAGTGTCTGCAGTCGGGCGCAATCTCCCTGCATATCGCCAACCGCACTGCCGCCAATCGCGATGCCCTCATCGCGGACCTCACCCCGTTGCTCTCGTCCGGCCAGCTCTGCGAGGGTTTCGATCCATCCGCGCCGCCCCCCTCCCTGCCGGACGGCGCCCTCGTGATCAACGCCACCTCGCTCGGCCTCCGCCCGGACGACGACGCCCCAATCGACCTCTCCCGCCTCCCTCGCCTACGCGCAGTCTACGACATGATCTACAATCCCCCACGAACCGCGCTCCTCCGCGACGCCGCCCGCCTCGGAATTCCCCACGCTCACGGGCTGTCGATGCTCGTGAATCAGGGCGCCAGGGCCCTCTCCCTTTGGACCTGCCTCCCCGCCAGCCTTCTCGCGCCTTCCATGTCGGCCGGCGCCCACGCCGCACTTGGGCTCTGACGCCTCGCGCCTTTTCACTCCAAATGCGGATTTGGGGTTTGTGATGCGCCGCCCCGCACGTTGACATCCCGTTGCTCCGTTCGAGCAACCCCGCCTTCGATGCTCCAAACGTTCCACGAGTTAAACTCGGCTTTCCCCTGGCTCATTCCGTGTTTCCTCTTCGTCTTCGGGACGATCATCGGCAGTTTCCTCAACGTCTGCATTCTGCGCGTGCCACGAGGCGAATCAATCGTGTCCCCCCGTTCTCATTGCGCCTGCGGTGCCCCGATCGCCTGGTACGATAATATTCCGATCCTCTCCTGGATCCTCCTGCGGGGCCGCGCCCGCTGCTGCGGACGGCCGTTCTCCATCCGTTATCCCGCAATCGAAGCGCTCACCGGCCTGCTGTTCACCGCCTGCTGGCTGCTGCTCCCGCCCTCACAGGCCGTGTGCGGGCTGGTCTTCGTGTCCTGCCTCGTCTGCGCCACGTTCATCGACCTCGACCATATGGTCATCCCCAACGGTCTCACCCTCGGCCTCGCCGTCTCCGGTGTGCTTCTCTCCATTCTCTTTCCCCAACTCCACGGAGATGCGTCCGGAATCTATATTATCGACGCCTTCCGCTCCGCAATGTCCTCCGTCCTCGGCGTGCTGATCGGATCAGGACTCGTATTGTGGATAGCCCTCGCCGCAGAAGCCGTCCTCAAGAAGGAGGCGATGGGTTTCGGCGACGTCAAATTCGTCGGCGCCATGGGCGCGTTCATCGGGTGGCAAGGCACGGTGACCGCCATATTCGGAGGGGCGCTGATCGGCACAGTCTGGTTCGCCCTCGCATTTCCACTTTCGAAACTGCTCCATAAAAGCCCGGAGAAACTACTGAAAGCCGAGTCCGCGGAAGGCCAGCCCACCGAATTGTGCTTTGGAGCTCAGGTCCCTTACGGACCGATGCTTGCCATCGCAGGAGCCGTTCACTTCCTTTTCCTGCACGCCTACGTAAACGCCTATTTCCATCAACTCGCTGTGTTGTTCTCCTCAACCGGATCCTGAGAGCCCGCCGGTTTGTTATAGTCCCGATTCCTTCGCCCCCAACCACCGCGCTCGCATGCGGTATCGACAAAAAAACCCGGCCACCTGGCCGGGTTGATGGAAATACAATACGGAATCTCAGGAAGCCGGTGTCGCCGGGGCGGCAGGAGCTTCAGACCCACGAGCCTTCACCAGACCCAGTGCCTTCTTGATATTCTGCACGCTCGGGAGCGAAATCCCAAGCTTGCTGGCAATCTCAGCACCAGACTTTCCAGCGAGAACCATCTCTTTGACCTGGACCTTCGTCTCGTCCGTGATTCGAGCCCGCGTGCGGGCCTTCTTCACCTTCTTGGGAGCAGCAGCTGCTGCCTTCTTGCTCTTGCGGCCGCGGCGCGGCGCGGCTCCAACGGCGGCCACGGCTTCCTTCACCGCTTTGAGGAAAGCGTTGACGGAATCAAAGCCATAGCGGCCGGGAAGACCGGCCAGTTCCTGCGGGCGCTCCGAGACAATCTTTTGCTCGAGTTCCTGCACCTTCGCCTTAGCAACTTCCAGTTCCTTGATTTTGTCGGTTAACATAGAAGCTCCCAGTCTATATAGCGTACATATTATGCAAGTATTATCGTGGGCTTTCCAAAAATTCCCCGCCAACCCACTCGTCACCCGTAAACACGCCGCAGGTTCCATAAGTCGGCCATTTCACGCATTTGTCATTTGTTTGCATAATTTTATGAAATATCCGCCCACGCCAGTATAACATTCCCCCTATCCAATATTCCATCGTCATACCCCCTCCCATACCCCCGGAAGTTCCCGGTTATATAAAACGATCTGCCCTTGCCATGCCGGCTCTGCACGTAAGTTCCGCGTCCTGCTCGATATGCCAGCCGCAATTCGCTTGCGCCAGACGCCCGCCTTTCCCCGCAACAATGCCCTCGTTCCACGCTCCCTCGCCTGCACCAGTGTCCATGTCTCTCGCAGGCCAATCGCGGCGTTGACCCGCACGCGGCCCTCCCACTTAGTCGGCACTTCTTATGACCACGCCGAGTTCCCAACCCGAAGTCTCCATGGAAACCATCGTCGCGCTTTGCAAGCGGCGCGGGTTCATCTTCCAATCCTCCGAAATTTACGGCGGCATCAACGGCTTCTTCGACTACGGCCCCCTCGGCGTCGAGCTGAAGAAGAACATTCGCGACTGCTGGTGGAACGACATGGTGCGCCGCCGCGACGACGTCGTGGGGCTGGAGTCCTCCATTATCATGCACCCGAAGGTCTGGCAGGCCTCCGGCCATGTCGCCGGTTTCACCGACCCGCTCGTCGACTGTAAGGTCTCCAAACAGCGCTACCGCGCCGACCAACTTTTCTTCGCCCCCGTCGTCGTCGACGGCAAAACAATCGGCTACGTCAGCGCCCTCGAGAGCGAGAACACCGCCGGCCAGCTCCAGGAAGCCGCCGAGGCCCTCAAGCGCAAGAAGGCCATCCAGGGCAAACTCGAGCCCGTGCAGCCCCGCGACATGACCGAGGCCAAGCCCGAGGAGATCGATCTGATCCCCTCCCCCGCCACCGGGGAACCCGGCAGCCTCACGCCGCCCCGCGCATTCAACATGATGTTCGAGACCTACGTAGGCGCCCTGCGCGACGCCTCGGCCGTCGCCTACCTTCGCCCCGAAACCGCCCAGGGCATGTTCGCCGACTTCCGCCCCGTCGTCGACACCGGCCGCGTCAAACTTCCCTTCGGCATCGCCCAGATCGGAAAATCCTTCCGCAACGAGATCACGCCGCGCAATTTCATCTTCCGCTCCCGCGAGTTCGAGCAGATGGAAATGGAGTTCTTCATCCACGAGGATGACGACTGGCAGAAGTGGCACCGCCACTGGATCGATTGGTGCAAGACCTGGCTCCACTCCATCGGCCTGCCCGAGTCTCACCTCAGCGAATACGACCACCCCAAGGCCAAGCTCGCCTTCTACTCGAAGGGCACCACCGACATCATGTTTCGCTACCCCTTCGGCGTACAGGAACTCTGGGGCATCGCCGCCCGCGGCAACTACGATCTCAAGCAGCACGAGGACCATAGCGGCGTCCCCCAGGTGATGTTCGACGAGGCCTCCAAGAAAAAATTCGTCCCCCATGTGATCGAGCCCGCCGTCGGCGTCGACCGCATCCTCCTCGCCGTGCTCTGTTCGGCGTACGCCGAGGAACAGGTCAAGGACGACAAGGGCAACGTCGAGACCCGCGTCGTCCTCCGTCTCAACCCGCGCATCGCCCCGATCAAGCTCGCCGTGTTCCCTCTCCTCAAAAACAAGCCCGAGCTCGTCGCCCGCGCCCAAGACCTCTACCGCAAGCTCAAGCGCCGCTACAACGTCTTCTACGACGAGTCCGGCGCCATCGGCCGCCGCTACCGCCGCCAGGACGAGATCGGCACCCCTTGGTGCGTGACCATCGATTTCGACACGATCGAGAAAGACGGCACGTTCACCCTCCGCGAACGCGACTCGATGCAGCAAACTCGCATCAAGGAGGAACAGCTCTTCGCCTTGCTCGAGGAAAAGGTCTTCTAGGCACCCGAACCATGTCTTCCGTGCCGGCCCCGCATTGACTCACCCTCCGGCCCGCCCACGCCCCGCGCTGGCGGGCCGCCGCGTTTGATGCACCTTGTCACGAAACCGTCACGCGAAATCCGCCCCTTTAAGCTACAATCAGGAGTGACTCCCATGAACCGCCCCTTCGGCCGCTTCCTCTCCGCCAGTCTCGCCCTTGTCATCGCCGGGCTCGCCCTCTCGGGCTGCTCCAACCGCGCCCCCCTCGGGACCAAGGACAATCCCGTGAAGCTGTTCTTCACGCCCTCCGTCGAGGCCAAGACGATGAAGGATCAGTCCGAGATCATCCGCGAGTACCTGGAATCCCACACGCCCTACAAGTTTCAGGTCGCCATCCCCGCCAGCTACGTCGCCGTCGTCGAATCCTTCGGCACCAAACGCGCCGACGTCGCCGTGCTCAATACCTTCGGCTACCTCCTCGCCAATGAAAAATACGGCGTCGAGGCCCGCCTGAAGGTCATCCGCTACGGCCTTTCCTCCTACCGCTCCCAGATCATCGTCCGCACCGACCGGGGCATCAACAGCATCAAGGATCTCCAGGGAAAACGTTTCGCCTTCGTCGACCCCGTCTCCGCCTCCGGATACCTGCTTCCCTACAAATACCTCCACGATCACGGCGTCACCCTCGGCGACACCGTGTTCGCCCAAAAACACGACAATGTCGTGACCATGGTCTATCAGGGCCAGGTCGACGCCGGCGCCACTTTCTACAGCCCGCCCGAAAACGGCCATATCGAGGACGCGCGCCGCCTCGTCCTCTCGCAATTCCCCGACGTCGCCCAAAAGATCAAGATCCTCGCCCTCACCGACGAGATCCCCAACGACCCCGTCGCCTTCCGCAAGGGCCTGCCCGAAGTCATGAAGCGCACCATCGCCAACGCCCTCGTCGCCTTCGTCCACACCCCCGCAGGCCGCCGCAGCTTCACCGCCCTCTACGACGTCACCGACCTCGCTCCAGCCACGGACCGCGACTACGACTCCGTGCGCAAACTCCTCAAGCTCGTCGGCAAGTCCGCCAGCGACATGGTCAACTAGCCGCCCCATGGCCGCCTCGCCCCTCCTCCGGATCACGAATCTCCAGAAGTCCTACCCGAACGGCGTCCAGGCCCTCAAGGGGGTGAGCTTCGACGTCCAGCCGGGCGAGTTCCTCGTCGTGATCGGTCTGAGCGGCTCCGGCAAATCCACGCTGCTGCGCAGTCTCAACCACCTCGTCGAGCCCAGCTCCGGGACCATCGAGTTCAAGGGCCGCGACATCACGCACCCCGACGCGCGCACCGCCCGCGAGCTCCGCATGCGGATGGCGATGATCTTCCAGCATTTCAACCTGGTCGGCCGCCACAGCGTGCTCTCCAACGCCCTCATGGGCGCCCTCCACCGCACGCCCGCCTGGCGCAGCATGGTCGGCCTGTTCTCCGACGAGGACCGCCGCCTCGCCCAGCACTACCTCGACCTCGTCGGCATCGGCGCCAAGGCCCGCGTCCGCGCCGACAGCCTCAGCGGCGGCCAGCAGCAGCGCGTCGCCATCGCCCGCGCCCTGATGCAGAAACCCGAGGTCCTGCTCGCAGACGAGCCCGTCGCCAGCCTCGACCCCGCCACCTGCCACACGGTCATGGACTATCTCCGCAAAGTGAATACGGAGCTCGGCATCACCATCCTCTGCAATCTCCACTTCCTGAGTCTCGTGCGCGAATACGGCTCCCGCGTCATCGCCCTGAAGGCCGGCGAAATCGTGTTCTCCGGCTCCCCCTCGGAAATCGACGACGCCTGGTTCGCCCGAATCTACGGCGAAGGCGCCCGCGAGATGCACATCCGCTGACCCCCGCACTGCGATGAAATTCAAGGCCCTCGTCTTCGACGCCCTGTCCCTCGCCTACTTCGCCGCACTCGCGCTCTCCTCCGCGCTTCATCCCACGGCTCGCGCGTTTCAGCATTTTTTCCAGTCCCCTGTCCGCGGCTTCGGCCTCGTCGCCGGCCTGCTCGCCCTCGGCGCCGCCGCGGCGTACCCCTTTCGCCGCTTCAACGTGCGGACCCTCGGCTCCTCC
>JAJXVO010000421.1 GCA_021782105.1 bacterium | reverse complement strand
CGCTTTGCCGGGTACGATGCGCTTATAGGCGCACGCAACCCAATGCCGTAGCCACTGAAACTTCGTGATTCTTGTGGCCAATCCTTCTGGTGATTCGGTGACGGCCCTGCTGTCCGCTGTAGCCTTTGCAAAGGCGGATGCCTCTGTGGTTCAAATCGTCGGCATCACGTTGCCGCCGCTGACGGGGATGTAGGCGCCGGTGATGAAGCTCGCGAGGTCCGAGGCGAGGAAGGCGACGACGTTGGCGATCTCCTGGTCGGTGCCGCGGCGGCGCAGCGGAACGCCGCGGTCGTAGGCCGCCTGAACCTCCGTGCCGTTTGCCCGGTCGCGGTCGCTCACGGTCCAGCCGGGCGCAACCTGGTTCACCGTCACCTGATGCTCGCCGATCTCCTTCGCGAGCACGCGCATCACGCCGTCCAGGCCGCGCTTGCCCGCGACGTACGCCGATTGGGTCGGGCCGTTCTGCATGGCGCACTCGGTGTTGATCGCGATGTAGCGTCCCCACTTTTTGGCGACGAGCGCCGGGACGAAGGCCTGCGCCAGATGCACGGACTGCAGCACGCAGGAGCGGAACTGGCTCTCGTAGTCGGCCGCGTCCTGTTCGAGCAGGGGTTTCCACGCGTATTGGATCACCGCGTTGGCAACGAGGATGTCGGGATCGCCCCGCCAGGCGCGCACGGCGTCGCGCAGCGCGAAGATCGAGTCGCGTGACGTGACGTCCGCCTTGAAGGCCCGGGCGTGGCGGCCCGTCGCGACGATTTCGGCCGCGATCTTCTCCGCGGAGCCCGGGCTGTTCAGGTACGTGAGCGCCACATCGGCGCCGCAGGCCGCGAGCGTGCGCGCCATCACGCGCCCGAGTTGTCCACTCGCGCCGGTGACGAGCGCGAGGTGACCGGAGAGGTTGAGGGTCAGGGGGGAGGACATGGGGAAAAGAAGCGGGAATCGAGGAGCGGGAAGCGAGAATGATCGCGCCATGTCGGCGGAATTTATTCCCGCGTCCCGCTTCGTTCCGCCGCTCCCACCGACCAGTGTGGGCGTGCAGCGGGGGGCCGCGACGCAGTGGACTAGGGCGGGATGCCTACTGCCCGAGCAGCGACCCGATGGCGGCCTTGCCGATGATGCTCCAAAGGTCGCTCGAATTCGGTTTCACCGGCGTGCCGGAGAGCGTGAAGGTCGACGACATGGTGTTGTAACCCTTGTGATCGGTCTGTCCGCTGAGCAGGTTTGCGCGGTTCATCAGGTAGGCCATCTGGTCCTTCGCGGCCAGTTGCAGGGTGAAGGTCATCTGCTGGTTCTGGATGGGCACCCCCGCCTGGTAGGTGATCTGGCCACTGCCGGTGACACGGGTGTCGGGAGAGAGGAACTCGAGCTTCGTGACCTTCAGGTTGAGATCCGCCCCGCGCTCCGCATGCAGCGTAAAGGTGTCGAAGGGCAGCTCGTTGAGTTTCTGTGCGAGATCCGCCACGGCGACTGTGCCCTGCGAACCGCGGGCGGCTCCGAAGAGGCCGACCAGCGTGGAAACGACATTGACGGCCGTGCCGGTCTTTCGACCGAGGGCGCGCAGCACGCCCTGCGAACCGTTCACGTCGAATGATCCTCGAATCGATTGCGCGAGGGCCACGAGGTTTGCGCCTTGTCCCTGCAGCGCGGCATTGACGGAAACTTTGGATTCGAGCTGCGGCGGGTCGTCCGGATCCGCGGCCTTGAGGAAGGCGCCGACGTCGAAGTTCGTGACCTTCAGGTTGGAGGCGAGGGTGTAGGGCTGCGGCTGGCTCGCAGTGAACGTGATGTTGGCTCCCACCTGGAAGGGATTCCCATTCAGGCTTCCAGAAAGGCCGTCGAGCGCGAGCCGTGCGGGCGTGGCCTCGGCCGAGCCCTTGATGCCGCTGACCACGTAGTTCGTTCCGTACGTGATCTTGCCGAAGCGAACCTGGACCTTGCCCGAGGCGCCGGCCCAGAACGGATGGGTGTCGCGTGCGGGGGCAGGCGCCTGCGTGGTGATCGGGGCGGACGAGGTGGTTGTCGCCGTGCCCGCGTCGGGCGAGGCGGGAGCCTCGGCCGTCGTGTCCGCAGACGGGGTGGCGCTCGTCTGTGGTGCGAGCGCGGCGAGGGCCTTGAGGTCGTTCACGAACAGGTTGGAGCTGGTGATCGTGCCATCGAATCCGATGGCGCCTTTGGAGCGATAGAGCGTGCCGTCGACCAGCACATCGGAGGTGCGGCCGGCCTTGGTGAGCTTGAAGGGAATGTGGAGGCGGTCCGCTCCGCCGCCGCCGAGCGAGGCGTCGACGCCGAGGTCCACGTCGCCGAGCGGCTGTCCTTCATTGGCGGATACGAGCTTGCGGATCGTGAGACTGGCCTTCGCGCGGATGAGGTTGGACAGGGTGGCGTCGAAGGTCGAATCGAGCACGCCACTCGAAAGCGCCACGCCCGCCGGGGCGGCCGGCTGGCGCATGAGGGCCGGCAGGTCCACGTGCAGGGAGCCCTTGGCGGCGATCTCATGCCAGGCGCCGAGTCCCGCCGAGCCGGAGGCGGCCAGGTGCAGGACGGGGTGCGTGCCGTCGGTCACGTCGAGGC
>JAJXVO010000111.1 GCA_021782105.1 bacterium | reverse complement strand
ATCGAATAGACCGATACAGGCTCCAGGCTCACGACCGGATCGCTTTGCCCAAGGGCTGCCGAAGCGGCTCCAGCCAGGGCGATGAAGGAATAAACGGATTTCATACGATCCGCGTTTGTAGAAAGTTTTCGACGCAAAACCAGCCCAAATGTTAAGGGCAAAATTGCCGAATGATAACAATAGGGGCGCAAAAAAGCGTCCGACCTAGGCTGCCGGACGCTGGCGCTGAAAACGTTGGGGCGGCTTAGTCGCCGTCGTTGCCGATCGCTTCGACCGGGCAGCCTTCCATGGCCTCGACGCACTGCGCAATCTCGTCTTCGGCGACGGGCTGTTTGGAGACGTAGGAGTAGCCTCCGTCGTCGTTGCGTGAGAAGAACGCGGGAGCCGTTTCGCGGCAGAGATCGCAGTCAATGCACTGCTGATCGACGTAAAATTTCCCCGGCACGTTGACGGGCCATTTTTCAGCTTTATTTGCCATAGGTGACGGAAAGGAAAGCCGGTCGCCCCCTGAAATGTCAAGTGGGCTCGCGCGAGTAAATTTCGCCCAGAACCGCGCTTCCCTCCCGTCGCCGGGAACGCTTGTATTTGGGGGGCGTCTGCCTACTTTTGATCCAAATGGGTTCCTATCGTAGCTATATGCGCACGGATTATGAGACGGAGAGAACTTCCGTGCTCATCTGGCTGATCTGTTCGCTCGTTGCCGGCTACATCGTACAAAACGTTCTCCTCCGCCTCCTTGGAGATTACCCGTCAATCTATTCAGCCTTTGCGGGGATGACTTATCTGAGCATCCAGGGCCTCCACGGTCTGCGCATCTGGACGCTGGTCACCTACGCCTTCTTTCACGATCCCCAGAACCTGCTTCACCTGCTGTTTTCTGTGCTCGGGCTCTATTTCATAGGTCGGGAGCTCGAAACCGTCCTTGGACGTCGGCTCTTTCTCGCCGCATTCCTCGTGTCCGTGACGGGAGGGGGGCTGCTCTGGTCGACCGTGCATTGGACCACTGGGGGGACACTGATAGGGGCCTCGGCCGGCGTGCTTGGTCTGTTCACGCTTTTCGTCTGCCTTTATCCAGACCGGCCGATCACCTTCCTGCTCCTGTTTTTCCCAATCACCTTGCCGAAGGCAAAATACCTCGGCTATTCGGTCGGATTTCTCGAGCTGTTCAGTTTCGTATTCTTCGAGCTATTCGGCCACACCGCCGCCATCGCCTACTCGGCACACATCGGAGGGATGATCGCGGCCCTGGGGTTCTATCGTTTCGTGTTGAGCCCCGTCCCGTTTCGCTTCCCGTGGCCGAGGTCCTCGGCGCCCATTCCGCCGGAGTGGGTCAAGAAGGCCTCCAAGGCCAAGGCGGCTACCGGAGGCAAACCCACGTTCACCGTGAACCTTGTCGGCCGTGTCCAGCTCAAGGCCGAAGTCGACCGAATCCTCGACAAAATCAACAGCAAGGGCTTCGCCTCACTTACCCCCGAGGAGAAAAAGACCCTCGACGAGGCGAAGGATTTGCTTAGTCGCAACTAGCTCCCCGAAGCAGATTTTCGTTGCGAAACCATTTTCCTCACAGGAGATCACACAGAGACCCAATGGCTCACTCATCGCCCATCCGCCGCGCTGTTCTTGCGTTCCTTGTATTCCTTCTGCCTGTCCTCGCCTTCGGTGCCACGACCGAGCCAGGCCACACTTCGGCGGAAATGCGAGAGGAGGTTCAGACCTTCCTCGCCCTGCTCGAACAGGTTCATTATAATCGAAACGCCGTCCAGCCCAGCGACTACATCCGCGTGCTGCCCGACTACATGTCGGCCATCGACGGCCAGAAGCTCTTCTTCCTGGGCTCGGACAAGACCGATTTCGAGAAGCGCTACAGTCCGACGCTGTATTACAACATGCGCTCCCTCGGTTCGATCGACGTCGCCTACCAGATCTTTGCCGTGTACCGGAAGCGCATGACCGACCGGGTCAATTGGGTCTTCAAGGAGCTCAATCAGAACATCGATCTCAACGGCCACGATTTTTATCGAATCGACCGCTCCAAGTCCGACTGGCCCCAAAACATGGCCGCCGCCGACGCCCTCTGGATAAAGCGACTCAAATTCGAGATCATCGCCGAGATGCTCGGCAAGAAAACCCTTCCCGAAGCCAAGGAAATTGTCCGTAAACGCTACGAACGGATGCTCAAGAACGTATCCGAAATCGACGATACCGAGATCGCCGAGACGTTCCTGTCCAGCTTCGCGGGGCTGTACGACCCCCACTCCGCTTACCTTTCCGCCGAGTCCTACGAGGACTTCGATATCCAGATGAAGCTCCAACTCGTCGGTATCGGCGCCGTGCTCAGTCTCGACGATGACAAATGTGTCGTGCGCGAAATCGTGCCAGGCGGTCCCGCCGACCTCGACAATCGGCTCAGGCCAAACGACAAGATCATCGCCGTCGCACAGGGCGACGGAGAACCCGTCGACATCATCGGCATGCAGCTGCGAAAGATCGTCAACCTGATCCGCGGTGCCAAGGGGACCAAAGTGCGCCTGATCGTCCAGCCCTCCAACGCCACCGATTCCTCTGCGCGGCGCGAGATCGTGCTGACGCGCGATGTGGTGAAGCTCAACTCCGCAAGAGCCTTCGGCGCCATCTTCCAGGTGCCGTCCGGTGACGGCAAGACCACCCTCCCCATCGGCGTGATCTCGCTCCCCGCATTCTATGGTGGCGAAAACCCCGACGGACACAGCCAGTCCATCACCGCGAGCAAAGATGTGGCAGCCCTTATCAAGCGACTCAAGGCCGCACACGTTCAGGGCATGGTGCTCGACCTTCGCCAAAACGGCGGAGGTCTGCTCATGGAGGCGATCAATGTCGCGGGCCTGTTCATCGGCCGCGGCCCCGTCGTCCAGGTTCGCAATTACAACGGCGGGATCGACGTCGACAGCGATGACGATCCTTCCGTCGCCTACAAGGGCCCGCTCGCCGTCCTCGTCGACCGCTTCAGCGCTTCCGCCTCCGAAATCGTCACTGGGGCTCTCCAAAATTACGGCCGCGCCATCATCATCGGCGACGATTCCACCCATGGGAAAGGCACGGTCCAGAATATCTTCAATCTGCGCCGCTTCCTCGTTCCACCGGTCCCCGAATCGGTCAAGACCGGCGCGGTGCGTTTGACCATCCAGAAGTTCTACCTCCCAAGCGGTGCCTCCACCCAGCTCAAGGGCGTCGTGCCCGACATCATTCTCGACGATTACGAAGACTACATTCCGATCGGTGAAAGCGATCTCCCCCATGCTTTGCCCTGGGACGAAATTCCCAGCAGCTTCTACGACGGCGCTCCCATCCCCCCCAGCGTCCTCGGCCCCCTGAAGGCCATGAGCCTCGAGCGCCAAAAGACGATGCCCGAGTTCGCCTACCTTCAGAAGTCGCTCAACTGGTTCAAGGAAAAGCAGGCTCAGAAGCTCGTATCGCTCAATCTCGCCACCCGCGAGAAGGAGAAGGTCGAAGACGAGGCCTTCCGCAAGGCGGCCAAGGCCGAAAAACACGCGCTCGAAAAGAACGCCTACACCTTCACCGAGGTGCGCCTCGCCCCCAAGCCCGCCAAGCCCAAGATCGCTCCGCCTAAAAAGGAAGGATCGAGCGACGACGAGTTCGACGACACGACCAAGTCCGACACCTTCGGCAAGACCGATGTCCACCTCCGCGAATCCCTCCGCGTCGTCAGGGACGCCATCGAAATGAGCCACAACGACAAACTTTGGAATCGGAGCTACGAGCCTCTCACCGAGGCCGCGGTCGAGATGCGCTACGGCAAATAACCGTTCGTCCATACCCGTGAACTCACCTCAACCTCCTGCACGTAAACTGTCACTAGGCGTCATCTTCCTGACGCTGTACATCGATCTGGTCGGCTTCTCGATCATCTTTCCGCTGCTGCCCGACCTGCTCCACCATTACCTGAGCACGGAAGGACACTCGGGGCTTCTTGGATACCTGTACTCGGCGAGCGTTTCGGCGGCCCATCTGGTCGGCAATAAGGAGGGCTACGCCGAGGTGCTGTTTGGCGGTGTGGTGGCTTCGCTTTTCTCAGTGCTTCAGTTCCTGCTTTCGCCGTTTTGGGGCGGCCTGTCCGACCGTCGCGGACGGCGTCCTGTGCTGCTCTGGACGGTCGCCGGCACCGCCTTCGGATACCTGGTCTGGGTCTTCAGCGGCTCTTTCTGGCTCTTCGTGGTCTCCCGCGCAATCGGCGGCATTTTCGGGGGTAACATTTCCGTGGCCACCGCCGCCGTGGCCGACGTCACTTCGCGACAGGAACGTACCAAGGCCATGGGGCTTGTCGGAGCCGCATTCGGACTCGGCTTGGTTACCGGACCGATGATCGGAGCCCTGGCCATGCGTTTCAACCCGCTGGCTCATTGCACGGCGTTTGGATTGAACGTCTTTTCCTTCCCGGCACTTCTGTCCCTGATCCTCAGCCTGATCAACGTGATATGGATCGCCCGCCGCTTCGCCGAGCCGCTCGACCAGGCACACCGCCAGCGCATGTCGTCCGAACGAATACGCAATCCACTCAAGGCAATCTATTTTCTGAGCGATCCGATTGTCCGGAGGATCAATCTGATCTCGTTTATCCATTCGCTGGCTTTCGTGAGCCTGGAGGTGACCCTCACCTACCTCGCTGCCGATCGTTTTCATTACAACGCGAAACAGAACGGCATGTTGCTCGCCTTTCTCGGCGTCTGCTCGATCCTCACCCAGGGCGTCCTCGTTCGGCGCCTGCTCAAACCGTCGAATGAGAATACTGTGCTCGCCACAGGTCTTGCCATCGAAATGCTGGGCCTCCTGGGGATCGCATTCGCGTTCTCGTCCTGGTTGCTCTATCTCGGAATCGCTCTTGCCGCCGTCGGCGCCGGCTTCGTCAATCCTTCGACTTCGGGGCTTATCTCGCTTCACTCTTCTCCCGCCGAACAGGGCAAAGCGATCGGCGTGTTTCGCTCTCTCGGCGCTCTGGCCCGCGCCATCACCCCGATCGTCGCTGGCCTCGTCTACTGGAGTTTTTCTGCACTCAGCCTCTATGTCGCCGGCGCCGTGGTCGCCCTGGTCGCGTTTACCCTGGCAGTCCAGCTCCCCAAGCCCGTGCGATGATCCGCCTGCTCCGCGCCGTGCGTCCCCGTCTCCTCGCATTGTTCGCCGCGGAGCGGGATAAGCTGCGCGGCGCAACACGGCTTGCGGCCGTCCTGGCCTTCCTGCTGATCAACCCCGGATCGCTGCAGGCGTGGTGGTTTTTCCATCACAACTCGCCCCACCCGCAAAAGACCGTCATCGACTCCCCGCTGGTCGTCGTCCCCGGACAGGTCATCAGCCACTACATGATCGTCACGGCAAAATGGGACCGGCGCGGCCCCTACCATTTCCTGATTGATACCGGAGCGGCAACGACCCTCGTTTCGCCCCTGATTGCCCGGCGCTACGGGATTCCGATGCGAGATAACGCAACGGGCAAGAACCTCAGCGTGCCCGTCCGCTCGTCCGAGGGCGAAGTCTCCGAACTGCCCGCCGTCATGGTTCGGCAGATCGATTTTGGCGATGCGCACTTTGAGAACCTCCCGGCCCTCATTTACGACTGCACGCAAATCTCCCTCCATCTCGGGGTTCAAATTGACGGGATCCTCGGATTCACCTTTTTCCGCAACGTCCTGCTCACGCTGGACTATCCGGGCCGGCGCATCGTTCTGGCTCCGCCAAACTCGGCCTCGGCCCTGCAGCCCGGCTCGACGATTCACTTCAACAACAGCCAGCATGTCCCGATCATCCCCCTCGGGCTCGGCAACAAGACTTTCTTCGCTCTTGTCGACTCCGGAAGCGACAGCACCCTGCGTCTGAATCCGCTCGGCATGGATTTCGTCTATTCGCAGCCCCCCAGGCCCGGTCCCTTCGTCTCCTCGCTCTCAGGCGACCATCAACAAACCGTCGCACGCCTCGACCAGACGGTGCTACTCGGCGCCTATCGCCTCGATCATCCCGTCGCCGAGATCACCAGTGAGCTTCCCGCGATCGGTGGTGCAGTGCTCAAGGACTTCATCGTCACCTTCGACCAAAAGCAAAATCAGGTGACGTTTTATCGCGAGTCCACGCTTCCCATCCTCTTCCCTCCCCTGCGCAGTGCCGGCTTCAGCGTCGCAAAGGCGGGCGCCTACTGGAAGGTGGTCGGCATCATCTCGGACTCCCCCGCCGCAAGGGCCGGCGTCGAGGAGGGGGATCTGATCACGCGGATCAATCAGGAACCCGTGGATAAATGGGGCTCGGAGCGTTATGCCCACCTGGTCGAAACCGCCAAGACCATCACGTTCGCATTTCTGGTGGGACGCCGGGAATACGAGATTCCGCTTGGCGTGATGGACCTCGTGCCCTGAGTCGCGCTCAACCGATCGCGTCGAAAAACGCCTTCAATTTCGCGGGGTCTTTTTTCCCGGGCGCCGATTCCACGCCGCTGCTCACGTCGACCATCTTCGCCCTGGTCTCCTCGAGCGCCGCGGCAATGTTGTCCGCTGAGAGGCCGCCCGCCAGAACCCAACGTATCTTCTGATAGAGCCCTTGGAGCCGGCGGAAGGCCGCCCAATCGCCCACCTGCCCGGAACCGCCGAACACGCCTTCGCGATAGGTATCCATCAGGAAGTGGTCCGCCAGGGGGAGGAACGCCAGATCCAGTTCCCTGCCAGGCGGAATCCGTGGCGCCATCCACAACACTGACGGTGGCAGGATCTCCGTCCACAGCGCCGCCTCGAAGAACGGCGTGTCGTTGGGAAAATGAAGTTGGATGTAGTCGAAGCCGATGCGCGTATAGGCCTCCAACTCGTCCATCGAACTGTAAACGTGGACCCCCACCTTCTTCACTGGCGGAAGGTCGGGCAGCATCGCCCGCACCCGCTCCGGCTCCACGTAGCGCGGCGATTTCGGATACTGGATGAAGCCCACGTAGTCGGCTCCGCAGGCATACGCAGCCTCCGCGTCCTCCCGGGACGTGATTCCACAGACCTTGACGCTGACTCCGTTTCTCATCGGTTCAGAGTAACGGCCAATACGCCCCGATCCGCCTCGCAGGGGGCGGTTCCTTGGTCTCCCGTCGTCATTTCCATGTGCTCGGAAATTCTAGAATGCGTTGAGGGAGTCGATGACGTAATCCACCTGTTCATCGGTCAATTCCGGGAAGATCGGAAGGCTCACGCACGTTTCGCAAACTCGCTCGGCATTCGGGATGGATCCCTTGCCGTAGCCGAGCGGGGCGTAGGCCTTTTGGAGATGCAGCGGGACAGGGTAGATCAGGTCGGTCCCCACCTGCCTGCGCGTGAGGTGCTCGCGAAGCGCATCCCTGCGGGGATGGGTGATCGTAAATTGATGGTAGACGCTTTCGCCGTACGCGGGCTCGTCGGCGACGCCCACATCGGCGAGCCGGATGCCCGCGCGATAGCGGGCCGCGATCGCGCGGCGGCGGGCGGTCCAGGCGGCGAGATGCGCCAGCTTCACATTCAGCGCGGCTCCCTGGAATCCATCCATGCGGTAGTTGTAGCCCACCACGTCGTGAAAATACCGGCGAGCCATGCCGTGCACGCGCAGGAGTCTTGCCTTTTCGAATACGGTGGCCTCGCGCGATGTGAAAGCGCCACCCTCTCCACAACCCCCGAGATTTTTCGTCGGATAAAAGCTGAACGTGCCGCAGTCACCGATGAGCCCCACCGGCGTGCCCTTGTAACGGGCTCCCACCGCCTGCGCACAATCCTCCACCACGAACAGGCCGCGGCGCTTTGCGATCGCCATCAGATCGTCCATCGGCGCGGGCTGCCCAAAAAGATGCACGACCACGATGCCCTTGGTGCGTGGCGTCAGTCGCGCCTCAACGCTCTTGGGATCCAGGTTGTAGGTCCTGGGATCGATGTCCGCAAACACCGGCGTCGCCCCCGTGTAGCTCACTCCCCACGCCGAGGAGATGAAGGTGAACGCCGGCACGATGACCTCGTCACCGGGACCAAATCCACCGGCAATCGACCCGACATGCAACGGCGAGGTGCCGCTGTTCATTCCGAGTACCCGCGGGTATCCCAGCTTCGCGGCAAACGCGTTTTCGAACCGTTCCACATCGCCGCCCAGGCAAAAACGAGTGGCGTCATAGGTGGCCGCCAGACTCGCAAGGATTTCCTCACGGAGCGCTTTGTGTTGGATCGATAGGTCGATGAAGGGAACGTTCATGGTGACGGATTCGGCGCCACCGTGGCGCACGAAGGGACCAGCATTGGGGATCCGGCCCGAATCAAAAAGAAAAATTTCGGGCGGTCACCACTCAGTGCGAACCGTTGCCTTCAGCAAGGCGGTCGATCTCCCCCAGCGCACGTCGCCGCTCCTCCGATGCGACCTCGGCGACCTCCCAGCCGGCACGCGCGAGGGCGGCCAGTTCAGAGGCGTTGAAATCGCACTCGGATGCTATTGCAAGATACTCGTCCACAAGTGAGTTGGCGAAACAAAGGGGGTCGTCCGTACTGAGAGTGCAGCGCACGCCCGCCTGCATCAGGCGCCGCAGCGGATGCTCCGCCATCGAAGGCACGACACGCAGGCGGACATTGCTGATCGGGCAAACGTCAAACGTGGCGCCCACGTCGGCCGCAAGTTTCAAGACCGCGGCATCCTCCACAGCTCGTACGCCATGCTGGATCCGGCGGACCCCGAGATCCTCGATCGCCTCGCGCACGCGGTCCGCTCCCCCAAATTCCCCCGCATGGCACTTGGTGATCTTCCCTGCGGCTCGCACCCGCGCCCACACCGGCGCCGTCCACGACTCCGTCGGCATCACCTCGAATCCATGCAGGTCGACGCCGGCCAAGTCGTCCCAATCCACCAGTTCATCGATCACCGCCTTGAGTTGTCCCGTGTAGGCATTGCGGGGCATGCCGGCGAAGACCCGCACGGTCATGCCAGCCGGTACGGCCGAAAGAATCGCCGCGATGATTTCCGGGCCGGAAACGTGGATGAACTGGGTGACGGGCAGATGAAAGCTGGTCTCGACATACCGGATGTTCAGCGCCGCCTGACGCGCAAACATCCTCTTCGCAGCCACGTGATAACGTTCGGCCGAAGTGAACCACGGAAGCGCATGCTGGAGGAGCGTCCTGTCGAACTCGGGGAAATTCGCAAAGCGGTGGTCCCTTCGCCGAAACGCGGGCTCGGGTGGAAACCGGTCCGGATCGAGTTCCCGCAGGAGTTCGTAGGGCAGCGCCCCCTCCACATGAAGGTGGGTCTCCGTTTTCGGAAGTGCCTCGATGAAGGGGCGCAGATCCATGGGGAGCGGACAGCTCAGGATTTCGCGAGCAGGTACTCGGGATTGAGCTTCCTCAGCGAGGTCGGCACGAACAGCCCATCCTTGCGGACGAGTTTGCCGTCGAAGTGGATCTCGCCGCCGCCGTATTCGGGGCGCTGGATACACACCATGTCCCAATGCACCTGGGACTTGTTTCCGTTGCCGACGCCCTCGTAGGCCTGGCCCGGAGTGAAATGGAAGGAGCCCGCGATCTTCTCGTCGAAGAGGATATCGCGCATTGGCTCGAGGATGTACGGATTGAAGCCCAGCGCGAATTCGCCGATGTAGCGGGCTCCCGTGTCACTGTCCAAAATCTCGTTCAGACGCCGGGTGTTGTTCGACGTCGCTTCGACGACGCGCCCCTTCTTGAAGACGAGGCGGATGTTGTCGAACGAAGTACCCAGATAAACCGTGGGCGCATTGTACTGCACGACGCCTTCCACGCTGTCGCGCACTGGGCACGAGAACACTTCGCCGTCGGGGATGTTGCGCTGGCCGCCGCATTCGCGGGCTCCGATGCCCTTGATCGAAAATCGCAGGTCGGTGCCCGGTCCCTTGATGTGCACACGGTCGGTCTGCCTCATCAACTCCGACAGTGCCTTCATCCCCGGCACCATCCGTCGATAGTCCAGCGTGCAGACGCGGAAGTAGAAGTCCTCGAACTTCTCGGTGCTCATGGCCGCCTGCTGCGCCATCGACGACGAGGGCCAGCGGAGCACAACCCACTTCGTCTTGCCAACCCGGTGATCCATCACCGCCTTCATCGCACGGCTCACCAGTTGCATGCGATCCGACGGCACGTCCGATGCCTCGAAAATATTCTCCGCGCCCCGCAGCGCGATGTACGCGTCCATGCTTCGCATCCTCTGCAGCTCCACGCCGGCCAACGTCTCATACTGGACCTCGGTCGCCCCCATCATCATCTCACGCGTCACCCGCGAACGATGGATCTGCGCGAAGGGATGCCCGCCCCGCGCCCTGATCGCGCGGATCAACGCGATCACCATCGCATCAGGGATGTCGTAGGCGTCGATCATGACCTTTTCCCCTTTCTTCAATTCGATGGAAAATCCTGCGATGCCGTCGGCCAGTTGGAGAAACCTGGGATCGATAATCATGTCGCGATATAACCGATTCCCGCACCCGCTCGGCAAGGGGAATGTGTCTGCCAATCACCTGCGTTACTGCCTCGAACTTGCACTTATTTTGACTCCCTCCAAACTGGGTCCATGACTCTCGACTCCATTGCCGATTCGATCGCCAATCAGGCCGACGATCTTCTCGCCGACGCGGCCAGCGTCTCCGAAGCCCGCGCCAACCTGGCCGAGCTCCTGTCTTCCAAGTATCCAAAACTCTCGGGTGTGGAACGCCAGTCCGTCATCAACGGCGTGATCCGCATCCTTCAGGACGAGGGTTTCTTCGAGGTTGAGCTCGGCGGAAACGCCGGGGCCCACGACGAACTCTCTCAAGATACCGACTAGTCCGTGCACGCGCCGCATGGGGGTGGCGGAGCGTGTCTGTGCTGGCCCACTGGACGCTCTAGTCGACCCTTACGATGTAGCCGCGCAGGTATTCGCTCTCGGGCATCGTCACGATCACCGGATGGTCGGCGGGTTGATGGCACCACTCGAGCACCTCCACCCTTCGCCGAGCATCCGTGGCCGCCTGGGCGAGCACCATGCGCAGTTCGGCATCCTGCATGTGGTGCGAGCACGTATAGGTCGCGAGAATCCCTCCGGGCGCCAGCCGTTGCATCGCCCGCAGGTTGATCTCCTTGTATCCACGCAGTGCTCCTTCGAGTGCCGAACGCGATTTGGCGAAAGGCGGCGGATCGAGCACGATCAGGTCCCAGGGGGCTTCGCCGTTGCGCGCGGAGTCATTGAACCAGTCAAAGACGTTTGCGCAGGCAAACTGCGCCGCCAGTCCATTGCGCTCGGCATTCCGCTGGGCGGCGCTCACGGCCTCCGCATTGCTGTCCAGGCCGAGCACCCGGGTCGCTCCCGCTCGGGCCGCCTGAAGGGCAAATGGCCCCTGATTGCAGAATGCGTCGAGGACGCTCCTTCCCGCACAATACGCGGCGACCCGACGATGCTGCTCGCGCTGATCCAGGTAGAACCCGGTTTTTTGAGCGTTCTGAAGGTCGAGCCAATAATCCAGTCCGTCGATCGTCATCCATCTCGCCTCCCAGGCAGTACCACTCGCCGTGGCGACAGATAACGGCAGGCCTTCCAGCCTCCGGATCGACGCATCGTTGCGAATCACGATCTCTGACGGCCGCAGAAGCTCCCGCAACAGTGCGATGAGCAGAGGGGTCCGCTTTTCCATCGCCAGGGTCTGCACCTGAAGTACCACCGTGTCGCCAAACCGGTCCGCCACTACGCCGGGAATGTCGTCCGCCTCCGACCACACCAAGCGGCCGGCGCCAACACCGTCCGCCCTCCCGAGCTCTCCACGCCGTCCCAACGCGCGGCCGAGCGCCGAACGCAGGTAGGCTTCGTCCAGCACCACACGGTCG
>JAJXVO010000420.1 GCA_021782105.1 bacterium | reverse complement strand
CGGTGGCACCGGCAACGCGATTGTGGAGGTGTATCTGTACAGCCCGAATGGAACACTCGCCCCGGAAAATCAATTTTCCGCGATCTCGACGCGCTGCTATGTCGGAACCGGAGATTCCGCGGCGACCGTGGGGTTGATCCTGCAAAATCCTGGCACCGTCCTGATTCGCGCCGTCGGGCCGTCGCTATCGCGCTACTACGTGAGCAACGTCCTGCCAAATCCGACCATCACGCTCTACAACTCCCAGAGACTGCCGATCCAATCCAATACAAGCTGGCAAAGCGACCCGACCGAAGCGGCCGCAATCCAGGACGCGACGTCCACGGTCGACGACTTTGCCCTGACCTACACCGAGGATTCGGCGATGCTCGTGACCCTTCCTGCCGGCACCTACACCGCGATCGTGAAGGACGCCAACGGCCAGTCCGGTAACGCAATCGTCGAAGCCTACCTCGTGCCCGAGCCTGTGAGTGGCCAGAGGTAAGCGGATGATCGGAGATTGGCGGACGGTGTCAGCTGACAGAGGAAAGAGGGTAGGTCCGAACTGCAACGGCGGCTGATCGATATGCTGTGCCGTGGCCCGACGCCGCCTTGGACGGGCGGGGGGCGACTCGCCCACCTTTTCCTGGAATCGGGTCTGCGAGGCGGGCCAGCGAACGCCCGGTTCCGCCGCAAACCGACTCAGCCATGCGCTTCCCCGTGCACCGAGAGAAGCAAGGAAATCACTCGTCCCTCCCTTACGCTGTCGGAATAGGACTCCAACGGCTCCGAGGGAGGCGCAGAGCGATGAAAGGTTGGAAATTAGCCCGGATTTCCGCCGTCGCGCGGGATCCCGGTCATGCGGCGCATTGTTCGATGGCGCGCGCCAGGCTGCGCAGGACGTCGGGGAAATCCGCGGCAATCACGGGCCCGACCTCGCTGCCCACCGGACCCTTGGCGTCGAGCTGGTAGGTGACCCTCGTCTGTCCCAGGGCGGTGGCCTCGAGCCGGTGATGGACCGTGATGACTGCGCCGGCGAACGCGGTCTCGTCGACGAACTGCCGCACAGGCTCCACCAGGGTCAGCTTGCTCTTGATGACGACCCCGTCGGGCAGGGTCATCCAGAACTGCGAGCCCGTCCTGAACGGCCCACGCATCTCGATGTCCGCCACGCCGCTGTTCCAGGTGTGCCACCGCCGGGTGTCCTCAAAAAATCTCCACACCACCGCGGGCGTCGAATTGACCAGAATGGAATGTTCTACCGTCCAAAGTTTTTCAGTCTTCGCTGGTGTCATACGTCCATCCTAACACGGCACACTGACAACTGTATGTCAGGAGACGGCGGCTGGAATAGTGGAAAATCGGGGCTCCGAACTCGGGGTATTCGCCAGTCCGCCCCTTCCTGACCCGCGGACTCGGTCGTTCACCGGAATTGCGGCCCTGAAATGCCTTGCGAAGGCGGGCTGCGGGCGGAACGGTTGGGCCGCGATGAAGCGCGATTTTGACCGGGAAGCGGCACAGTGGGATAACAATCCGACGCGTCTGGCCATGACGCTCGCGATCAGCCAGGCGATGATCGACCGCCTGAGTCCCGAACCCCACCAGACTGTCCTCGACTATGGCGCGGGCACGGGCGTCATGGCCCTGAAATTCAGCCCGCTTGTGGGGCGTGTCATCGCCGCGGACTCCTCTCGCGGCATGCTCGACGTCATGCGGACAAAACTCGCCGCCTTGGGCGTGGACAACGTGCAGCCGCGCTTGCTGGACCTCGCGCAGGACGGCTCGGACGACGCGTCGCTCCGCGCGGACATCGTCGTGTGTTCGATGACCTTTCATCACGTGAAGGACACCGGCGCTTTGGCGAGGCGGTTTCATGCGATGCTTCCCGTGGGAGGCCGCGTCGCCGTGGCCGACCTTGAGCCGGAGCCGGGAGATTTCCATTCCGACAACGCTGGCGTGGAGCACTTCGGATTCCAACGCGCGATGATCGAAGGACAGTTTTCAGATGCCGGCTTCTCGGAGATCCAGACGGCCACCGCCTACACGATGCGCAAGACGAACGCCGCCGGCGTCGAGCGCAGGTTTCCGATCTTCCTCCTCACCGCCCGCCGCGCCTGAGGAGGGCGGAGACCAGAGACCAGAAGACAGAAATCGCCCTCCGAATCTGGCGTACCACGGCCGTCTCCCGTGGTCTTTGCCCTGCCGAGGTTAGGTGACTTCCTATCTTTCACCTCTGACCTCTTCTGCCTTCTGTCCTCTGACCCTGTGCGGCCGCCCTTCCGGTTTGGAGTGCTGAGCCTCGGCTCAGCTTTCGCACACTAGCCTCGGCTCGTGGCCCTGGCCGGGGTGCAGACTGCTATCCCGCCCGCCCCATCACCTCCGGCATCCCCTGCATCCCGGTTACTTTCAAAGAGGCGAGAATCGAGGAGCGAGCAGCCCGTTCGACTTCGCTCAGGGCCTTGGGCGAGCATGATTCCAGCCGCCGCCGCTCCGCACCAACCGCGGTCCGCTCGGAGATCGGACCCTACCAAGCATCCCGCGTACGCAGTACGCCGCTGGCTTCATTCTAACTCCTAGCTCCTAGCTCCTAACTCCTT
>JAJXVO010000419.1 GCA_021782105.1 bacterium | reverse complement strand
CCGATCTCGTCATCAAGCTCCTCGACGAGCGCGAGCTCATCGCCTCCAGCCGCGAACTCAACCGCGGCTACATGGAATGCCGCGGCATCGGCATCATCAACATCGCCGAGATGTTCGGCATCAAGAGCGTCCGCCTCGAAAAGCGCATCGACCTGGTCGTCTCCCTCCACGAATGGACCCCCGACGTGCTCGAGGAGCGCACGGGGCTCGAGGAAAATTATTACGAGATCCTCGGCCTGCGCGTGCCGCACGTCGAGCTGTACGTCCGACCCGGCCGCGACATCGCCCGCCTCGTCGAGGTCGCCTCCCTCACCCTCGCCCTCAAGCGCATGGGCCACGATTCCGCCAAGGAGTTCAACGACCGCCTCATCGAGTACATGGCCAGCCAGTCCACGAACATCACCCACACCATCAAGCCCGTCGAACGCGAGGAGCGCTCGACCGAGAGCTGACCCCCTTATCATGTCAACCCGTGCCGACGGCCGCCGCGCCGACCAACTCCGCCCCATCACCTTCGAGCCCAACATCGCCCCACACGCGTCCGGCTCCGTTCTGGTCTCCTTCGGCAGCACGAAGGTCATCTGCGCCGCCACCGTCGAGCCCAAGGTCCCCCTCTGGATGAAGCAGCAGGGCGTGCGCGGCGGCTGGCTCACCGCGGAGTATTCGATGCTCCCCTACAGCACCCTCGACCGCAAGCAGCGCGACATCTCGAAGGGCAAGGCCGACGGCCGCACCATCGAGATCCAGCGCGTCATCGGCCGCGCCCTGCGCGCCATCATCAATCTCGACAAGCTCGGCGACAACACGCTGTGGATCGATTGCGACGTCCTCCAGGCCGACGGCGGCACCCGCACCGCCTCCATCACCGGCGCCTACCTCGCCGCACGCCTCGCCGTCCAGAAGCTCATCGACGAGAAACGCATCTCCGAAAACCCCCTCACCGACTCCGTCGCCGCCGTCTCCGTCGGACTGCTCGGCGACCGCGAGTTGCTCGACCTCGCCTACGTCGAGGACCGCGACGCCCAGGTCGATTTCAATGTCGTCATGACCGGCCGCGGCCAGTTCGTCGAGGTCCAGGGCTCCGGCGAGGAGTCCACCTTCTCCTACGAGCAGCTCCAGAGCCTGATCGCCCTCGGGCAGAAGGGCCTCAAGGAACTCTCCTCCCTGCAGACCGCCTTCCTCACCCGCCAGCTCCTCGCCCGCGGCTAGGCCGGCGGCGGCGCCCCCCCCCAGCGGGCTTGTATTTTCCCGCGATTCCGGCCGTCCTTGGGCGCATGGTCAAAATCACCGGAGAATACCAGGGCGACCTGCATTGCGTCGCGACACACGAACCTTCGGGCAACTCGCTCGTCACCGACGCCCCCAAGGACAATCAGGGCCGGGGAGAGGCGTTCTCCCCGACCGATCTGCTGGCCACCGCCTTCGCCACCTGCGTGTGCACCATCGTGGCGATGGCCGCCCGCGTGAAGGGCGTCGACTTGAAGGGCCTGCGCTACGAGGTACAGAAGGAAATGACCCCTCCCCCTCGCCGTGTCGCGAGCCTGACGCTCACGCTCTGGCTGCCGCCCGCGGCCAAGGCCGTGCCCCAGGAGATCCTCGAGCGCGCCGCGCACTCCTGCCCCGTCCACCAAAGTCTCGCCCCCGAAGTCGAGAAACGGATCGAATTCCGCTGGGAGTGATCCCGGGGCGGCCGGGCGGGATTCAACCTAAAAAACGGTTGTATTTGAACTACGGAGACACAGAGGGCTCAGAGCAGGATGACTGAGAGTCGGATGGTTTCGTGGCTCATGGGTGAAGAGTTCCTGTCCCGATTTTCTTCTGTAACCCGTTTTCTCTGTGATCTCTGTGATTCAAATACAACTGCGTCATCTAGATCAAAATGACGGCAGGCTCAGCGCTGCCTCGGTGGTTCAATCAGGCCGGTTCAGTCCATGTCGTAGACCTCGACCAGCGCCACGCCCGTCTGCCCCGGCTTGCCCCGCACGATCGCAGTGTAAAGCCCGGGTTGAAGGGTGACCACCATCGCCGCATCCGTACTTCCCGGCGTCCAGTCAAACGCCGAGGCCTGCGCAAAGTCCCCCGCCAGGCTCACGTCCCAATCGTCGTTGGTCTGCATCAGGGTCGGCGTCGACGTCGTGTTGTTGTACAGCTCCAGCACCGGGTCCGGGAGATATCCGGTCACGCCATACGCCGCGAGCGCCGGACCCGCAGCCCGGATCAACACGCGCTTCGGGGCAGTTCCCTGGACCGATATCCCCGCAATCAATACGTTGCTGTCCGCTCCCACAAAGGCCCGCGCCGAAAGGCTCAGCGGATAACTCGTGGCTCCGCTCACATCGTACACCTCCGCCAAGGCCACACCCGTTTGGCCGGTCTTGCTTTTGATTTCCACCGTGTACAACCCCGGATTGAGCGTCAGGACCGTCGCGGAATCCAGGCTGCCCAGGGGCCAGCCAAAGGCCCCCTCTTTCGCAAAGACCGACGCGAGCGAGCTGTCCCATCCCACCGTCGTCGATATTGGCTGGCTCTTCGAGTCGTAGAGGACCAGTTCGGGGTCGGGAAGTGGATTGGACACGCCATAAGGCG
>JAJXVO010000418.1 GCA_021782105.1 bacterium | reverse complement strand
TCGCGTCGTGCCGCGCCGGATTTGTCGTCGAAGGTCCGGCCGTTGAACCGCACTTCGCCGGACATGAGGGGGTTCAGGCCGATGAGGTGCCGCAGGAGGGTGCTCTTGCCGCAGCCGCTGCCGCCGATGACGAAGAACAATTCCGCGGGCCGGACTGAAAACGTCACGTCTTTGAGCACGACGCGCCCCTCGTATCCGCAGGTCAGCGTTCGCGCTTCGATCGCGGGAGTGGAATCCGGGGTGTCTGCCTGGCTGACCATGGGGCGTTACCAGCCGACGATGTTGAAGATCACCGCGAACAGGGCGTCGGCGATGACCATGAGGATGATGGCGGTGACCACCGCGGAGGTGGCGGCCCGGCCCACGCCGGCCGCGCTGCGGTCCGCCTGGAGGCCGCGCAGGCAACCGGACATGCCAATGATGAGCCCGAAGACGGAGGCCTTGATGAGGCCGGTGGTCACGTCGGAGAGGTCCACGATCGACACGAGTTCGACCCAGTAGGCGGTCGGCGGGATGGAGAGGATGCCGAGTGCGATGATCATGCCTCCGAGGATGCCCAGGAGGTTCGCGTACAGCGCGAGCAAGGGTGTCATCAGGGCCAGGGCGACCATGCGCGGAACGACGAGGAAGTCCACGGGCTCGACGCCCAGGGTCGAAAGCGCATCGATCTCCTCGTTGGCTTTCATGTTGCCGAGGTGGGCTGCGTAGGCGGCGCCGGTGCGGCCGGCGAGGACGACGCCGGTCATCACCGCGCCCATTTCGCGTGTGACCGACAAACCGATGAGATCCGCCACCCAAATGTCGCCTCCGAACAGGCGCAGGATGATGGCCGCGGTGTAGGCGAGCGTCACGCCCACCAGGAAGCTCACCAGGCTCACGATGGGGAGGGCCATCGCGCCGCACTGCTGCATTTCGTCGAGGCAGTCCTTCCAGCGGAACAGGCGCGGGTTGCGCACCAGGCGCACCGCGCTGATGGAGCATTCGCCCACAAAGTGTGCGAGGCCCGTAAATTGCGCGCCGAGGTCCTGGGCTCCGAGTCCGACCAGGGATAGGATGCCGACGCCCCGCTCCTTGGTTGGGGCGGTGCCGGCGCTGTCGAGCTGGCCCAGGAGGGTGAGCAGGTTGGCGGGGAGGCCGGCGGTTTCGAACGCGACCTGGTTGGCCGTGCACCAGGCGCGGGCGGTGCTCAGGTAGAAGACAAGGGAGCTGTCCCAGAAGAGGCCCTCGTCGACCCGGCACGACAGCGCGGCCGGCTTGCCCGGGCTGTCGGGAGGGCTCCAGCGGGGCACATCGCCCGTGATCCGCCACTCGCCGCCGAGCACAAGCTCCAGGCGATCGCCGAGAGGGCGCAGGGAGGCGCTGGCAGAGCGGCTGGTCGTGGGACCGGGCATAAATGAGAACGATTGCCAAGAAGCGGTCGCCGGAAAAGCCAAAATTCGGTGGCCAGGGACGCACGAGCGCCTTTGCCTTTGCCGCAATCATGCGTTTTCGCACGGTCCTGTTCGATCTCGACGGCACCCTGGTGGATCACCTGCGGGCGATTCATCGCAGCTACTGCCACACCCTGCCGCAGCTGGGCTATCCGGCGCCCACCTTTGATCAGGTCCGCGCGGCCATTGGTGGCGGGCTGGAAAACGCCATGCGGAAATTCCTGCCCGAGGAGAAGATCCAAGCGGCTCTCGAAATCTATCGGCCCTATTGGGATCGGACGATGCTGGACGATCCGGAGCTCATGCCGGGGGCGTTGGAGCTGCTCACCTGGCTGAATGCCCAGGGCGTGGCCTGCGCGGTATTCAGCAACAAGCATGGTCCCTCGGGACGGCGGTTGTGCCGGCACCTGGGAATCACTCCGCATGTGAAGGCGGTGTTTGGCGCCCAAGACACGCCCTGGGTGAAGCCCCAACCCGAATTTGCCCGGCACGTCCTGAACCAGCTGGGGGCGGATGCGGACACGACCCTGCTCGTGGGCGACTCGCCGTTTGACGTGAAGGCGGCGAAAAACGGCGGACTTGGGGCATGCTGGTGCGTCACCACCGGCACGCACGCCGCGGCCGACCTCACGGAGGCGGGAGCCGACCGAGTGTTCCCGGGGCTTCCGGCCCTCCAGGGCGCACTGGAATCCGGCGTCGCGTGATCGGGACCTCGCGCGGTCAGACTGCGAGCACGGCCTTCAACTCGCGCAGCAGGCGCTCGTTCTGGGACTTTGTGCCGACCGTGATGCGCAGCCATTCGGGAAGACCGTAGGAGCCGACTGGGCGGACGATCACGCCGCGGCGCTGCAGGGCGTCGAAGTGCTTCGCGCCTGCGCCCGTCTTCACGAGGATGAAATTGCCGACGCTGGGCACGTAGGCCAGGCCGAGGGCCTTGAATCCCGTCTCGAGCTGGGCGAGGCCGGCGCGGTTCTCCTCGATCGAGCGGCGGACAAAGGCCTCGTCGTCGAGTGCCGCGAGGGCGGCGGCCTGCGCGATGGCGTTGACGTTGAAGGGCTGGCGCACGCGGTTGAGCAGGGAGGCGATTTCGGGCGTCGTGTAGCCGTAGCCGACGCGCAGGGCGGCCAGGCCGTAAATCTTGGAAAACGTGCGCAGGCAAATGACCTTGCGACCT
>JAJXVO010000417.1:2324-2610 GCA_021782105.1 bacterium | reverse complement strand
GGCGAGCGCTATCAGGAACGGCACCGGATTGATGCGACGTTTCAGCAGGGCCGCGCCGACGATCGGTGTGAAGGCATAGCACACGATGTCGTGATTCAGGAACGCCGATAGTCCGGCCGTTGCCAGCATCAGGAGCAGCAGGAAATTCGCAGGGTGATCCAGCCTCCGTGCGACGGAGCGCGCCACGCTGTCGAAGAAACCCGAGAGCCGCAGCTGGGCCGAGATCACGAAGAATCCGAACAGCAGCAGGATCGTCGGCCAGTTCACGTATCCAACCACGTCGCCC
>JAJXVO010000417.1:0-2314 GCA_021782105.1 bacterium | reverse complement strand
CGATGGCGCCGAGGATCGCAATGCCAGTGCGGTCGAGCTTCAGCCCTGGCACGCGTCCGGCCGCAAGGCCCAGGTACGTGAGTATGAAGATGACCAGTACGGCCGGCCTGTCCATGTGCGCTGCGGCGGCATTCATGCTGGGCCCGAGGAACTATTTCGAGAGGAGCTTGCGGATGGCCTGGAGCTCCCGGCGGTGAGAGATGCTGGGTTTGGGATAGCTCAGCTTCAGGCTGTCCAATACCTCGACCAGCACTTCCGAGATGATGAGCCGGGCGTTCTCCTTGTCATCCGCCGGGACCACGTACCAGGGCGCCTCGTCGGTGCTGGTGGCGGAGAGGCAGTCCTCGTAGGCGCGCATGTACGATTTCCACAGGGCGCGCTCCTCGATGTCGGCGCGGCTGAACTTCCAGTTCTTGTCGGGATCGTCGATGCGGGCCAGGAAACGCCTGCGCTGTTCGTCCTTTGAGAGATGAAGGAAAAATTTGACGATCCTCGTGCCGTTGCGGTGCAGGTGTTTTTCGAGGTCATTGATGGACCGGTGGCGATGCTCCCACAGCTTGCCGTCCTTCATCGATTCCTCGGGCATGTGCTGGCCGGCAAGCACCTCCGGATGGACGCGCGCGATGAGGACCTCCTCGTAGTAGGAACGGTTGAAGATGCCGATGCGCCCGCGCTCGGGGAGGCAGCGCGACGTGCGCCAGAGAAAGTCGTGATTTCGCTCCTCAACGCTTGGCTGCTTGAAACTGAAGACCTGGCAGCCCTGGGGGTTCACCCCGGACATGACGTGCTTGATGGCGCCGTCCTTGCCCGCCGCATCCATCGCCTGGAAGATCACGAGCAGCGCGTAACGGTCGTCGGCATAGAGCAGATTCTGCCGGCTGCTCATCCGTTCCACGTGGTGCTCGAGGAGTTTTTTGTAGTCGTGTTTGGAGGCGTAGTACGGGTCGACCCGGGTGGCCCAGTGCTTGAGATTGACGGAGGTGCCCTCTTTGACGCGGAATGTTTTGGTATCGATCTTCATGGTGAAAATACTGTCTCGGCCCGCGGCGACGGGTTCCTGGGAGTGGGGTGGAAACTTCACCTTGAACAGGTCTCGTCGTGCTGGCCAGACCGGATACGGCGCCAGATTCGCGGGCTCCCGCGCGCATCCGGCTCGTTCCCCGGCGAGTCGTCGCAAGAGTTGCCAAAGAGGGTGGGAGATTCTCTAAAGAGACCAACCCGCCGCTCGAAACGCGATCTCCGCGGTGCCAATCCCCCAAGCGAACCCTGCACATCCCCTCCCTCATGACCCGCAACCCGCCCCTCCTTACCCTGTTCGTTTTCCTCGTTGCAACCTTGTCCCTCGGCGTGTCGAGGATCTCGGCTGCCATGGCCGGGCATTCGGAGCCCGCGTCGCATCGACTGATCGTCCTGACTGACATCGGTGCTGACCCCGACGATTCGGAGAGCATGGTCCGGCTGCTGTTGTATTCCGATGAGATCGACATCCAGGGACTCATTGCCACCACGTCGACCTGGAAGCGCAGCTCCGTCTCCCCAGAAATGATACGACACATCGTCGCCGCCTACGGCAAGGTGCGGGGCAATCTTGTGCTGCACGATCCGAACTACCCCGAGGCCGCCGCACTGCAGGCCGTCGTGAAGCAGGGCCTCCCTGTCTATGGCATGCAGGGGGTCGGGCCGGGGCGGGATTCCGAGGGCTCAAACTGGATCATCCACTGCCTCGAGCAGAAGGACGATCGCCCCCTGTGGGTTTCGATCTGGGGCGGGGCCAATACGCTCGCCCAGGCCCTGTTCACGTTACGGGCCACGAAATCCCCCGAGGAGCTCCACCGACTCGTCTCCAAGCTTCGGGTCTATTCGATTTCCGACCAGGACGACAGCGGACCCTGGATGCGCAAGGCGTTTCCCGATCTCTTCATGATCGTCTCGCCGGGCGGCGACTACGGGAGCGCGACCTGGATTGGGATCAATTCCGTCATTCCCGGCATCGACAACACGACGATCAGCAATCGCTGGATCGCCGCGAATATCCAGCAGGGCCACGGCCCGCTCGGCGCCGTGTATCCGGACGTAGCCTACGGAATGGAGGGCGACACGCCCTCCTGGCTTGGCCTGATTCCCAACGGGCTGAACTCTCCCGAGCATCCCGACTGGGGAGGCTGGGGTGGGCGGTACCAGCTGGTGCGTCCGAACGTGCCCGTGGCGGACCCGAAGACCTTCATCGGCGGCGTGCCCATTCCCCAGGAAACCCGGCCGATCTGGACCAACGCGGTCGACACCTACACGCCGCCCGTTCATGGCGAGTACGGCC
>JAJXVO010000416.1 GCA_021782105.1 bacterium | reverse complement strand
GAGCAGGCCGCGGGGTTCCTCCGGATCCGCGAGGCCGCCAACCCGCTCGACGCCTCCGCCGTCCACCCGGAGAGTTACCCGGTCGTCGAGAAGATGGCCGCCGATCTCGGCGTCACCGTCGCCGACCTCGTCCGCGATCCAGCCCTTCGGAAGAAGATAAAGCTCGAGGCCTACGTCACCGAAAAGTTCGGTCTGCCGACGCTCAACGACATCATGACCGAGCTCGCGAAGCCCGGCCGCGATCCGCGCCAGAAGTTCGAGGCCTTCAGCTTCGACGCCGGCGTGCACAAGCCCGAGGACCTGCGCCCCGGCATGAAGCTGCCCGGCATCGTGACCAACGTCACCGCCTTCGGCGCCTTCGTCGACGTTGGCGTCCACCAGGACGGCCTCGTGCACGTCAGCCAGCTCTCCGACAATTTCGTGAAGGACCCGGCGGAGGTCGTGAAGCCCCAGCAGAAGGTCATGGTGACCGTCGTCGAGGTGGACCTGGCCCGCAAACGCATCGCGCTGTCGATGCGCAGCAATCCCCAGCTCGGGCCCCGCATGGGCGGCCCCGCCTCGGCGCCCCAACGTTCCCCGGGCGACCGTCCGGCCCGCCCCCAGGGCGGCGGCGGCTCCCCCGGCGCACGCCCCCCGCAGTCCCTGCAGGGCGATTGGTTCAACGCCGCGCTCAACAAAAAGAAGTAGGTCCAAGGCCGTTCGCGCCGGCGACGCGCCACCCATTGCCCACTGGAATTTCTTCTCGATTCTCCCTACCCTCTCCTCGCTTTTTTCCTGGCTGCGGCGCCCCCACGATCGCCCTCGACGCCTTCCTCTGACTCCCTGCCGGCAACCGCCGATTCCTGCGGCTAATGGTGCTTGAAGTTTCACTACACACCCGGAGTGCTGCAAACGCGCGCATCCAGGTGTTTTCTTGCCAGAACATGGTGAAAATCCACTCTTGGAGCTGGCCGATAATCTGTTAGATATTGGCGCTTGGGCTCTTATATCTGATTTATCCGCCCGGCCCGTGGGCGCGCGGTCTGACTCCGGCTAAGTAGTCCCGCCCAGCCAGGGTCCGGAAAAATCCTTACATACTTGTAGTATTCCTAGGATCAAACCGCATCACGTTTGTGTTTCGTGAGTCGGCGGCTAACGTTTCCGAGAATAGCCCACCCTGCCCCCGCAATGTCAGTCAACCACGACGTTCCGCGTCACCCCATGCCGCAGGACAACTCCCAAGGCCAATCCAAGGCCATCTTCGCCGCTCCCTCGATGAGCTATGAGAACCGCGCCGAAATGCGTCAGATTTTCGACCGCGCGATCAAGCTCGCCGAGAAAGAAAGGCTTCGCATCCGCGTCCCCCGCGAGGTGAAACCAGGTCAGAAGCTCCGGGGAATGCACTACCACTACCGACCCGAGTTCTTCCTCGGACTCCACGGTCGCACCGACTTCCAGTTTCCCAAGGAGACCTTCTCGCTCAACCCCGATGAGGTCTGCGTCATCCCCGCCGGCGTGCCCCACGGGGAGGTCATCCACTCGGATACGGCGCAGCCGTTCCGAAACCTGGTCGGCGGATTCTACAACAACACCCTCAGCCTCCACTTCGCCTACGAAGCCCGGCCCCACCGGCCCGACATCGAGGTGATCGAGTTCTTCGACGCGCCCAATCTCGACGTCTTCGTGACGCTCTGCAACAGCCTCGCCCAGACCTACTCGATGCAGGGCCCCGCACGCGACGCGGTGCTCAAGGGCCTGCTCATCGCCCTGCTCGGCATGTTTCGCAACATCGTCGAGACCGGCACCGGCCGCCTCAACAGCGACATCGGCAAGGTCTACCAGGCGAAGTGCCTCGTGCGCGAACAGTTCTCCAACCCGGACCTCAGCGTCCAGGACATCGCCGACGCGCTGGGCTGCTCGGCCGACTACCTCTCCCACCTCTTCCACGTGGAGACCAAGGAGCGGCTGATCCACTACATCCAGCGCATCCGCATCGACGGCGCGATCCTCGCCCTCGAGGGCACCTCGCTGAACATCTCCGAGATCGCCTACGCGAGCGGATTCTCCGATCCCGCGTACTTCGCCCGCGTCTTCAAGCAGCACAAGGGCACCACCCCGCTCGAATTCCGGGCGCAGCTCGACGCGCGTAGGAACAAACCGGAGACGCAGCCCAAGACGGTCTTCTTCGACCGCCTGGACTACACGCACGGAATCCCTCAGCGCAGCCCCGCCGAAACCGTCACGTCGGCCTGAGCGCCGCCCTCACGCCTTGGCCGGTGCCTCGGCGCCGGCCGTGTGCGCCGTCACGTCGTCCACCCACGAGAGGGCGACCGCCGCGATCAACATGCACACGCCGCCCCCGGCGATGACCGGGAGCGAGGAGTCCTTCAGCACCCAGTGCACGACCAGGCCAAGCCCGAGCGAGGCCACGATCTGCGGGATGACGATGAAGAAATTGAATACGCCCATGTAGAACCCCATGCGTTCCGGCGGGATCGCGTTCGCGAGCAGGGCATAGGGCATCGACAGGATCGTCGCCCAGCCGATGCCGACGCCGACCATCGAGATCATTAGCTGCCACGGATGGTGCCAGATGATCACCGTCAGCAGGCCCAGGCCCGCGCATACCAGGCCGAA
>JAJXVO010000415.1 GCA_021782105.1 bacterium | reverse complement strand
GGGCGCGCGTTCCAGACGGATGACGCGGGTGGGCGGGCGCAGGAGTGAGAGGTCCGCCACGGGCGTATCGGACACGACCCAGGTGTCCTTGCTAATACCCCCGCCCTGCATTGAGACCGACGTGAAATCGGAGTCGGTGGCGGCGCGGGTGAGGCCGCCGGCCAGGACGCTCGCTCCCGCGGGTGTGGCGCAGACAAAGGTGCGCAGGACGAGAGGACGGTCCTCAAGGCCGTGATCGCCGAGGATGGGTGCGCGGCTGAGCGGAACCGGAACCTGAGCGACAAATGAGCCGCCGTCGAACTCGAGTTCGCGCAGGAGGGCCTCGCGAGCCTCGGAGGAGAGTCGCGAACCGAAGAGATGCGGGCCCCGGCCGCCGCCGAACGTGCGTTTGATGACGAGCCGTTCGAGATTTTCGCGGACAAAGCGCCGCTCCTTATCCTGGCCGCACCACCAGCTATCGGCACAGGGGAGCGCGAGCTCTTCACCGAGAAGGGCGAGACAAAGGCGGGGAAGGAACGGGGCGAGGGCAGGCGATTCGAGCCAGGCGGCGCCCAGGGAGTTGACCAGCGCGATCCTGCGGGAGCGCACGGCGTCGAGAAGACCGGGCACCCCGAGGCAGGAGTCGGATTTCAGTTCCAACGGGTCGCAATAGTCGTCGTCGACCCGCCGCAGCAGCACGTCCACCTGCCTGAGACCCTCGAGGGTTCGGATGCAGATATGGCCGTCGCGTTCGGCGAGGTCGCCGCCTTCGACGAGCGGGAAACCGAGGTAGCGGGCGAGGAAGGCGTGTTCGAAATAGGTTTCATTGAAGGGTCCAGGGGTGAGAAGGGCGATGGTCGGGGCGTCGCAGTTTTCGTGGGCAAGCGAACGGAGAGACTCACGCAGGGCCATGAAAAAGCCTGCCAGTCGCTGCACGTGACCGCCGCGAAACTCGTCTGGAAGAACACGGGAGAGGACGATGCGATTGGCCAGGGCGTAACCGAGGCCCGAGGGCGATTGGACGCGATCGGAGAGCACGCACCAGCGCCCGTCGGCGTTGCGCGCGAGGTTAACGGCGTGTAGAACCAGAGGCTGGCCGCCGGGTATGGGCTGGCCCAAACACGGGCGCAAAAACGACGGACTGCCGTAAACAAGGTCCGGAGGAAGCAGGCCTTCGCGAAGCATGCGTTGCTCGCCGTAGAGGTCGCACAGCAGCAGATTGAGCAGACGCGTGCGTTGAATGAGGCCGGACTCGATGCCTGCCCATTCGGAGGGGGCGAGGACGAAGGGGATTGGGTCCAAGGCCCAGGGCCGTTCCTGACCCTGGGCGTCGGTGTAGACGTTGTAAGTGGCGCCGAGTTCGCCGAGGTGCCTGTGGATCGCATCGCTGCGCGCAGTCAGTTCGTCCTCGGGGGATTCCTCCAAGAGCCGACGAAGAAGCGACCAGTGAGGCCGCAAATCTCCTTCGGCGTCCCGAGTCTCGTCGAAAAAGGCAGGGGAGGAGGACGCTGAAGTGATGCAGGCCTGTGGGTCGGCGTTGGACAAAAGCAGCGGGATTGATCGAGAAAATGATGCTTGGCAGTCGGCGCAAGCGAGTACGCCGGCAGACAGGGAGAATTTTAGGGCGGCGGATCAGGTCAGAGGCAGACGCCGCAGGTCGAGGGTGAAGGGAAAGTCGGGATTGCGTTCTTCAGGACGGAGCGCGACCGCACCCGGGGTATGGCCATGAGGGAAGAACCGCGCGAGCCTGCGGCTCTCGGCTTCGAAGGCATTTACGGGAAAGGTGGTGTAGTTGCGTCCGCCGGGATGCATCACGTGGCTTGTGCAGCCGGCGATGCAGCGGCCGTTCCATGTGTCCACGAGGTCGAACACGAGCGGCGTGGAGACGGGAATGGTCGGATGCAGGCAACTGGATGGCTGCCAGGCTCGGTAGCGCACGCCTGCGACGAAATCGCCGACGGTGCCAGTGGGCTGGAGCGGCAGGCGCCTGCCGTTGCACAGGACCGTGTAGCGCTGCGCGATGAGACCGCTGATCTTGACCTGAAGCCGTTCGAGGGACGAATCGACGTAGCGCACGGTCCCTCCGGCGCCCGGTTCTTCACCCATGACGTGCCACGGCTCCAGCGCCGTGCGCAATTCGATGTGCATGCCCAGACGGTTGGTCTCGCCGATGAAGGGAAAGCGAAATTCGAAATGGGGATCGAACCAGGCTGGATCAATCGGATAGCCGTGCTCCCGCAACTCCCCGATAACGTCGTTGAAATCCTGCCGGACGAAGTGCGGGAGCATGAAACGGTCGTGCAGGCCGGTGCCCCAGCGGACGGGAGCCGTGCGGTAAGGGCGGTCCCAAAAGCGCGCGATGAGGGCACGCATCAGAAGCTGCTGCACCAAGCTCATCCGCGCATGCGGCGGCATCTCGAAACTGCGCAGCTCCAGCAAACCCAGACGTCCGCCCGGTCCGTCGGGCGAGTAGAGCTTGTCGATGCTGAACTCCGCGCGATGTGTGTTGCCCGTGGCGTCGACGAGCACGTTCCTGAAAATCCGGTCGACGAGCCAGGGCGGGCAGCGCTCGTCGGCAGAGGGCGTCTGCTGAAACGCAAGCTCGAGCTCGTGGACGGCGTCGTCGCGGGCCTCGTC
>JAJXVO010000414.1 GCA_021782105.1 bacterium | reverse complement strand
TGAACCCGCCTGTCGAGGCGCCAACGTCGAGAATCGCCGCGCCGCGCAGGTCGAGTGGATAACGCTCAAGAAATCCCGCGAGCTTCTCGCCGCCCCGGCTGACGAAGCGCGGAGGTTGTTCGACGCCCAGCTCGCAGTTCCGCGGCAACTCGCGTCCCGGCTTGTCGAGCCTCTCGGTGCCATGGAGGACCTTGCCGCCCATGATCAGGCCCTTGGCCTGCGCGCGCGACGCCGCCAGCCCCCGGGAGACCAGGAGTTCGTCGAGGCGGACCTTTCGCGGGCGGCCGGGTGTGGACATCTGCGCAACGACACCCGAGCGTGGCGCGCGCCGCGATTAAAAAAGTTGCCCCGCCCCAGGCCTGGGCGCTTCCTCGTTCCTCATGATCGAGACGCGCGAGCAAGTCAGGGTCCGCTACGCGGAGACCGACCAGATGGCCGTCGCCTACCATGGAAACTACCTGCCCTGGTTCGAGATGGCCCGCACCACCCTCCTGCGGGAACACGGGCTTCCGTACCGCCAACTCGAGGCGGACGGCTATTTCCTCCCCGTGCTCGAGATCGGGATACGCTACCAGCGGCCCGCGCGGTACGACGACGTGCTGACGGTGGTCGCCCGCCTCTCCGAGAAGCCGCTGCTGAAGATCCGGATCGAGTATGAGGTTTTCCGCGACACCGAACTCCTGTGCACGGGCTTCACCGTGCACGCGTTCATCGACCGCTCAGGCCGACCCGTGCGTCCGCCGGCGGCCTTCGTGTCCCGGATGGACCAGCTGTTTTCCGCCGGCGCCTGAGCGCCTGGGGGCGCTCACTCGACGTTGGCCACCTGCTCCCGGATCCGCTCGAGCTCGTTCTTCATCTCGATCACGTGCCGGGCGATACCAAGGTCGTTCGCCTTGGAGCCCATCGTGTTCGTCTCGCGGCCCATCTCCTGAAGGATGAACTCGGCCTTCCGGCCGATCTCCCCTTCGCCGCGCAGCAGCGCCTCGAACTGCTCGAGGTGACTGCGAAAGCGGGTGAGCTCCTCGCTGATGTCGCAGCGATCCGCGAAGATCGCCACCTCGCGCAGCACGCGCTCGTCGTCGAGTCTGAGCTCCAGGCCGGCCTCACGCAGGCGCTTCATCAGAAGTTCGCGGTAGGCCGCCGGCACGAGCGGGGCGCGATTCGCGATCCCGTCCACATGGCGCCGGAGCGTCATGATTCGAGCGAGGAAATCGACAAGCAGCGCCTCGCCCTCTCGCGCGCGCATCGCGGCGAACGCCCGCAAGGCCTCGCCGAGCGCCGCGAGCACGGTCTCCCGTGCGTCGTCGCTGGACGGCAGCTGCTGCTCGTTTCGCTGCGCGGAGGCGATCTCCCACAGCAGCCGCGCATCCGCCTGAAAAGCCACTCCCCGCGAGCGGGCCAACGCCTGGAGTCTGTCCAGCACCGCAGCCACCGCGCCATCGTCCCAGTCGGGCTCCGCGCCCGAGTCCGTGGATCCGCTCACCTCAAAGGTCACCTCAATGCGCCCCCTAGTCGCGTGCTGGCGCACCAGCTCAGTGACCGCCGACTCGAGGTCCTCCCACTCCGTGGGCAGCTTCACCCCGAGATCGAGGGTCTTACGATTGACGGAACTGACAACGACCGTGAGCGTATCGGTTCCAAGGGGGGCCGCGGCGCGGCCGTAACCGGTCATGCTTCGCATGTAGCGAGATTCCAAGGATCGCGGCCGGACGCCACCCCAATCTCTCGGATGCACTCCGGCGCAAACTCGGAATCCACTTCAAATGATCGTTAACAGGGATGAAGGGGATGGAAGGGATGGAGGAAGAGGAGTTAGGAGCTAGAATTCTGGAGCTAGAAGTGTGGAGTGCGGTGGCCCGACACCGCCGTCGACAGGCGGGCCCGACCGCCCGCGGGGACGCAGGTTTCGGAATCCGAAACCTGCCGGGCGCGAGTCAGGCCTCGCGTCCAAGGGCGGTGCCAGATCACCGCACTCCACATCGATTAGCAACGCACTCCAATTTCAGCTTTTAGCTTTTCAGCTTTTCAGCGTTTTCCCTTAGGCACTCCACATCGATCCCCAAACCTGGCCCGGCCGGAGGCTGGACTCTACCAGGCCCCGCATGCGCGGCGACGCCGGCGCCCCATCCCTTCCATCCCCTTCATCCCTGTGAATACACTGTCCGGCCGACTGACGACGGATCAGAGCTTCTTGCCAGAGAGGATCGCAGCGACCTGCTGGACGTCCTTGTCTCCGCGGCCGCTCAGGTTGACGACGATGACCTTGTCCTTGCCGAGGGCTCGCGCGCGCTTGAGGCCGTAGGCGAGTGCGTGGGTGGATTCGAGCGCCGGGATGATGCCCTCCGCTCGAGAGCAGAGTTGAAAGGCCTCCATGACCTCCTCGTCCGTCGCGTAGTCGAATTCGATGCGGCCGCGCTCGCGATAGAACGCGTGCTCGGGCCCAACGGCGGCGTAGTCGAGGCCGGCGCTGACCGAATGCGTGAGCTCGATCTGACCGTCGCCGTCCTGAAGCAGGTACGTCTGGCACCCCTGGAGCACGCCGAGCCGACCGCCGGCAAAACGCGCGGCATGATCGCCGCGCTTGATCCCGCGACCGCCCGCCTCGATGCCGATCAGGCGCACG
>JAJXVO010000413.1 GCA_021782105.1 bacterium | reverse complement strand
CGTAACCAAAGACCCGCAGGAAATTGTCGTTGAACTCCAGGAGCCGCCCCGTGCGGAGCTCCGTCACCGCCACGGCATCCGGGCTCGAGTGAAAGAGCTTGGCGTATCGATCCGCCGCCTGGCGAAGCGCACGCTCCGTCACGAGCTGCTCGGTGATGTCGTGAACGACCAGCACAACCGTATCCACGCCGTCTGCCGGGATCACCGCCCCGGCCAGGCAGCAGGTGCGCAACGCGCCGTCGGCACGGCGCGTGACCGCGAGAAAATCCTTCACCACGCCCTCCGACTTCAGGATGTCGATGAGCCGCGCGCGATCGTTGGGATCCGCCCAGATTCCAATCTCGGTCGCGGTACGCCCCAAGAGGGCCTCCCTCCGATAGCCGAACAGGCGCTCGAAGCTCGCATTCACGTCGAGGTAACGGCCCGAGGTCAGATCGGTGAACGTGATTGCATCCGGACTCACCGCAAACGCCTTCGAGTAGCGTTCGTCGGGACCCGCCTGAATCTGTCCGGGGTTGCTCGATTCCCTCATCCGCGGCGCACAATAGAAGTGGTTCGGAGCCCCACAATCCCAAAGGAGGTCAGGTGGTATAAGTCACACCGGACAGTCAGGGTGCGATCGTTTCAGTCCGGTTCAGCAGCCCCAGAAACTCCGTGCGGTCCGCCGTCGGGACGTTGCCCGAGGCCGCCTTTGCCCAGGCCCCCACGTCCGAAAGCCGCGGCATTCCCCGGAGCCCCGACTGCAGGGCCAGTCCAAACCCCGCCACGGCCGCCGAAAAGCGGAAATCCCTGCGCGTTTCCGCCCAGGGCTTCGCCGGCGGAGTCTCGATCACCTGCGTGCGCATGAGCCCCGCCTTGGCGTCGTCGTAAGACAACGTGACCCGCGCCAGCCCCGCACGATTCCACCCAGCCGTGACCGAAGGGACCAGTTCGATGAGCGTCGTGCAGCTCTCGCCCTCCAGCAGCTCGCCACCCTTCGCCGCCGACAGCGGCCTGCCGCCGGGCTCGTATCCAAGAACCCGATAAGCCTTCACCGCAGCCGGATCAAACGCCACCTCGAGCCGGGCATCCGTCGCCGCCACCCCCACGGGATCGCCAATCAGGTCCGAGATCACCCGCTTTGCGTCGGTGTTCACGCCGATGACCGTCTCCCGGGCCTCCCCCTCGTCCACCAGGCTGGAAATCAAGTCCCGCTGGGGCGCCTGCCCCCACACGGCCCGCGAAAACGCCTTCATCGTCTCGGAATTCTCGAGCAGGTCCAGGGTCCGCGACTCGTCCGCCGCCGGCAGGCTCGCACCATCACTGCAGATCAGCACCCGCCAGGTCGACCCCCGGCCCGCGGCGTCCCCATGGGCCAGCTCCAGGGTCGTCACCAGGGCGTCGTCCACCCGCCGCCCCTGCGGCATGCCGATCTCGTCGATCGCCTTGTCCAGGACCGCCCGGTTCGCGACCGCCGTCGGCTCCAGCTCCACCCGCGCGTCGGTCGTCTGCGCGACGATTCCCATCCGGTCGTCGGGGCGAAGCCGCGAGATCAGCCACCGCAGGCTCGCACGGATCGCATCCACGCGCTCCTGCCAGTGCGGCATCGGAGGCAGGTCGGCCAGGATCATCACCGTCGTCGGCGGCCGCGCCACTTCCCGCGGCTCCCTCGCGTCGACTTGAACCCGCACCAGCACGTGGCCCGGCGCCCACGGCACGGCCCCGGATTCCACTTGTGCCGTGAGCGACTCCGTTCCGCCCGAACTCCGAGTATAGGAAAACGCGTTCACCAAGTCCCCGATCGCCACATCGCCCGGCCGCGGCAGGTGTCCCGAGGTGATCATCCGGCGGATCGTGGCATACCCTTCGTCCTGACACATCAGCGGAAGCACGAAGGGCGCTCCCGATCCGACCCGGACAAAACCCGCCTTGTCCGCGGCCGGCGCCCCGAAAAGCGCGGGAGGCCCCGGAAGATAATGTTCCACGCCGTCCGACGCTTTCACGGCCAGGACCCGCGTCGCCGCCTCGGGGCCCGCCGCCTCCGAACGCGAATGCCGAGTCTGGAAAAACCGCGTCGCCGTCACGAACGCCCCATGCCACCGTGTGGCGCCAAAGACGGCCAGCAGCCCCACCACCAGCACGGCCACGATCAAGGGTTTGATCCTGCGTCTGCGATGGTGGTGACGATGCCCCTCCCGCCCGCCACGCTCCCCATGTCCCGAACCTTCCCGCCGGCTCACCACCCACCTCCCCAGCGTTCGTTCCGCGGCTCACCGGCCTTCCCGCACGCCAAGGTTTCAGGCCCGCAATTCCGATTGGTTTTCAAGGGTTCCATCAGCGCTCCAAAGGGATCGTTCAAGAGGGCACCTAGGTTCGCCGTTTCCCCACGTCAGTCAATGCCCCGGCACCCCCACCCGTCCCACAAGTGGGATTTTTGCGTCCCACGTTCGTCGCAGCCGCCTTGGGGCACCCGAAGGTCATAAATTTTAAGTTATTCCATTTTAACTGCTTCTGAGATATCCGAAACCTTGGCACGCCTGCTGCAATAGAGCCTCCAACACCATGGATATTCCCCGCCCCTCCCAAGCCAAAGCCAAGCTTCGAAAGCGCCTGATCATCGGAGCCGTCGTCGTCGCCATCCTGGGC
>JAJXVO010000412.1 GCA_021782105.1 bacterium | reverse complement strand
GGCGCGATGCAAAGAATTCGCCCCGCAGGTCAGGGCCGGGTGATGACGATGGAGTGGTTTTTGCCCTCCCACAGGTCCCGATTGATCCAGCGGAAGGTGAATTCAACGACCTTTCCCGCCTCATGCGGCGCCGGAATGTCGACAAACCAAACGCCGAGCGGCGCGACCCCGATTGCATCCGCCTCGTGAGTGGACGCCCAGCCGTCCGTGGTCCAGATCACGCGGACGGGTTCCACGAAGATGAGGCGCAAGGCCTTGTTCGCGGGCATCCGGCGGATCGGATGACGGAGGCTCCAAAACTCGAGGCGGCTGCGAACCGGCTTTTTCACGTAGCGGTGGTAGGCGGGCTCGATGCGGTCAAAACAGACGCCGTCGCGGCGGCTGCGGACGAGTGACACGTATTCGGCGTGCGACCAGCACAACGGCATCGCGGCTCCGGTCGGTTCGCCGCAGCGGAGGTTTCTCGACGGGAGATCGGGCGCATCCCAGAGCTGCTCGCTGAGCAGGCATCCCGCGTTGGCAAACGACTCCATGGTCCGGACGAACGGCATCGGGTCGCCTCCGGCCGCGAGTTCGTAATGTCCCCGTTCGCCCGTGAGGATCGGCCACGAACGCCCCTCCCCCGTCCCGTCGAAGGCGGCACCGTCGGCCTTCTGACCGTATCCGTCCTGATTATACCGACGCCAGCAGGGGCCCTGGGGAAGCTCGCGGCGGAGCACGCGGTCGATGAGATCCACGGACGCGCGTATCAGGGGGGCGTGCGGAGCACGGATCCCGAGTCGCACCAAAAGGAGAAAGTCGCCGCCGACCACGCGGCGTGCGGGATGAGTCCCGCCTCCGTTTGCCACGGTCAGCATCGTCTCATCGGGATTGGCGTGAGGGTCGGGCTGTGCCACGGGCGTGGGATTGATCCGCAGGTAATGCCTTCGGATGCCCTCGACCAGGTCGCCGCTGGTCGTCACGGTCCATTCCTCGACGTGCGCCTCGAGCCAATCGGCGTATTCAAGGATGAACTGCGCGAGCCGGGAATCTCCGGACGCCTCCGAGAATTCCGCAGCGCAGACAAGCCCGGCGATGACGGTCGCGAGGGTCGAGGGAGAGTACCCCGAGTTCTCCTCCCAGCGCTCCTGGGCGGTCACAGGGCCATGTCGCAGCAGAAAGCCCGCGGCGCGGTGGATCATGGCGAGGGGGTCAAAGAGCCCCAGGGAAACCCCGGCGGCGCGGAGCCGCCAGGCGAGCAAAATGGGTGCCGCGACCTCGTCGAGTTGGAGGCCGTTCCAATAGGCGCTACCGTTGATCCAGCTGTTCTGGGGAAAGCGACCGTCGCGCCCCTGGATGGTCGCAAGCCAGATGAGGGCGCGCAGGGGCGTGCCGGTCTGTCCCGACGCCAGCAGCGCGCTGGCGCTTTGCACAAGGTCCCGGGTCCAGACGAGATGGTAGCCCCCCAGGTCCCTATCGTCGCGCACCTCCCCCCAGGGAATGCTCATCGAGGCGACGAGGGCGCCCTCGAAGGTCTTGTCCTCGTGTGCGAGCAGGATGCATCGGCTGAGCCGATACAGGTGGCCTCCGTCGCCGGTGTGCTGGCTGAAATCGTAAACGGGATCGATGACCGGACGCTGCCACTGGCGCACATAGGCCTCGCGATGGGTTTCGAAAGGCGCCGAGAGCGATTGGAGCAGCTTATTCGCCGTGCTCTTGCAGCTACCACCCAGCGCGATGGCAATCATGAACTCGTCCCGTCCGCCTAGGGCAACCTCGCCGGTGAGCGCGATGTTTCCGTTTTCGGCGGAGTCGAACTCCCAATCCATCTGAAAATTGTCCTTCAGGTCCTGCCAGCCGTCGCTCGCGCCCACGAAGCCCACTGAGCGGCGGGAAAAACCGGTGCTGCAGCCCATCAGGAGGTGGACATCGGCGCGGGTCGCGTGGAGGAGCGGATTGCCGCTGATCTCGACGGACCAGCCGGAGTTTCCGGCGCCCCGCCCCGCCAGGTGCGGTGCGAGCAGGGCGTAGACGCGAAGCCGGCCGCGAAGGGACTCGTCGAGGATCTCGATCTTCGTGTGCACCAGCAGCACGGAGCGGTGGGGATCGGTCAAGACGTGTTTGACCAGACGGTATCGCCCATCGGGGTCGGAGTTCGTGATCCGGTACAGAAGACAGTCGCGGCTCGGATAGTCGATCGTGTGCTCCAGATCGCGTTTCTCCTCGTGGCAAAAGGTGGCGCCGTCGGTGATGAGAAACTGAAAATCGCGGGTATTGGGCTGGTCGACGTGAGGATAATAGATCTCGTTGACGATTCCGTGGCTGAGCGTGAACCAGACGCGGCAGCTCGTGTGATAGGAGGTGCCGAGCCCCTCTTTGGCGCTGGAAGTCCAGCGCGGCTCAAGCCCCGGCGCTCCGAAAGCCGGTGAACGGGAATTCGAATTCATGCAGCCGTGGCCGCCCGCCCCGAAACGGGCGTGCCGCGTGTATCGACGAAAGGTTGAATCATCATGGGGCTGTCACCGACCGCGCCTAATCCGCAGTCGGGATCCAGGAGCGCCCAATCTAGCACATTTCCAGGAATCGCGAGCGGCGGCGGCGTATTTTTCCGCGTGGCCGGGGGCAATCACTTCACCGCGTTGAGCACGAT
>JAJXVO010000110.1 GCA_021782105.1 bacterium | reverse complement strand
TGACGCCCAGCACAGATACCCCATCGGGGGAAACTGCTACCACATTTCCAAACCTGTCTTCCGCCATCTGCACTACCCATCTCGAGCATAGTCCGTCTTTCAGACCATACCGCTCGATGTGTCCCTCGGCGCTGACGCTATAGATCCCATTTCCCAGCGTCGCGACGAGCAAGTTGCCCGAGGCCGTTTCCAACACTTGCGAGTTGCCCGCCACGGGCACTCGCCTGAGTTCCGCTACAACTCCCGCCTCTGTCTTTCGGATCGCCATATCGCCGTTCACGAGCCACGTCCCGCCCTTCCTGCTAGCAACGACAAACGAGACGTAACCGTCGCCCTTGTCGATGCGAACCCAGCGACCTCCCGAAGTCCCTTTTTCCCATTCAAAAATCAGGCCTGAATACTCCGCCAAAAGCTTGCCGGCTCTCGTCGTCACGAATCCCAAATACCCTCCGCTGTGTTCGCTTCCCGGGGTAAACGGCGTCGCCCATCCGTCGCGAATGCGCACCAACCGGTGATCATCCAGAATCAGCCAGATGTCTCCAAGCGGGTCGGCATGTATGGCCCTGATCGTCTGACGCTCCCATCGTAGCGGAATGAGCCGCGACACTCCACTGCGACGGTCGTACACCACGATATCTCCCGTCTCATAGCCGCACCAGATGCGCTGCGAGCCATCCTCCCACAAAGCCGTTATCCGGTCACCCGAAAACGCCTTGGCCAGATCGAAGCCTACTCGGTCGAATTCGACGCCGTCGAACCTGATCAGGCCGCCAATCGCGCCAATCCACACCGTTCCGTCCCGACTCACCATACAGCACCCAAATCCTCGCGATTCCAACCCGTGTCCCGTGCTCCACGACCGGATCGAATAGCCCTTTGCATGCGCGCCGCATGGCGCGAGTGCCAGCATGGCGGCAAACGCTCCTGCAATCAGTCGCACGGCGATACGAACTCGGGAGCCTTCCATGACACGAGTGGAGATTTGCGCACCCCAGCTGTCGATTAGCCTCTTACGCGACCGTTTGTACCATCGCTGAGTCAGCGCTATATGAATAAAGTCCACAAATTCGCCCCAAAAAACCCGGCACAGGTTCACGGGCCGGCGTTTTGGCGAAAGAACCCCCGGCCTCACGATGACGGGACACTGTCCCCTACGTCAGCCCTCATGGATATTCGTAGACTTCGACTATCGCAATCCCCACGCCTCCCGCGACATCACTCGCTTCCGACGTGTACAATCCCGGTTGGAGGGTCGCTATCAACGCAGCATCCTTGCTGCCGTCTGGGAACGGATACTCGCCCGTTGCCGTAAACGCATCGCGATAGGTCTGGTTCGAAGGCCAATTGTCGTTCTGCCCGATCAGCGTCGGCATCCCCGTGGACGAGATGGCATAGAGGTTAAACATCGGATCGGGAAGCACGCTGGCCGCAAGGTAGGGCGCCACGATACCCAATGCCGGTCCGGAGGCACGAATCAGGAACCGTTTCGAGGACGCCCCTCCCACGGCAAAACCCGCCACCTCGATCTGCGCGCCCGTTTTCACATACGCACGCGTGGAAATTCCGATGAGCTTAGATGCCGTGGGTGCGGTGTCCGCATCGTAAACCTCCACCAACGAGATGCCGGACGCGTTGTTCTTGTCCGACACCTCCACCGTGTAGGACCCCGGTCTAAGCGTCACGAGCATCGCCGCATCCGTGCTTCCCGGCGTCCACGCAAACTCCCCCACCCGCTTCGCCGCGGCCGCCACCCCCGCCGCCGCACTCGAATCCCAGTTGTCATCCGAACCGATCATCGTCGGGCTGGAGGGATCGGCCAAATCGTACAGCTTGATCACTGGATCCGGCAGAGTCACCGTCCCGGCCGGCAGCTGCCCCGTCAGGCCCGGTCCGCTCGCGCGAATAAGGATGCTCTTCGGCTGGGTCCCGCTGATCGTGAAGCCTGCCACCATGATGTCGTTGCCCGTGCCCACAAAGGCCCGCGTCGAAATTCCCGTGAGCTTATCGGTGATCGCCGTCGCCATTGTCAGGGTCGCACTCGTCGAGGTGAGACTTCCTGCAGGGCCCGTCACGGTCACGGCGTATGAGCCCACGTCCGAGGCCGAAACGGCGGCGATCGTGAAGGAGGCCGCCGTCGCCCCGGGAATCGCCGTTCCGTCCTTGCTCCACTGATACTGTGCCGCACCCGTCGCATTCACCGAGAAGGTCGCGCTCGAACCGGGCGCAGCGCCAATCGGGGAAGGTTGAGTCTGGATCGCCAGCGGGGCGATGTCTCCGTAGATCACTCCCCGCCCGCCGGTCGCAAGGTAGACACGCCCGTAGACGCGGGGATCGCCGCAAATCTGGTTCATCCAGCCGAATTGATGCTGGGAATCGTTCATCTGCACCCACGAGATGCCTCCGTCGTCCGAACGAAACAGTCCGCGCACTCCGTTCACCACGCCAGCGATGAAAACCGCCGGTATGGACTGCCCGGGCGCCGCCTTGCCCGTGCCGACCTGATAGGCGTTCGACACGCCCGCCGCGATCTTCATGAACGTCGCTCCGGAGTCGGCCGAGTGATAAAGGCCGCTGTCGCCAAGGGGCAGCCAGATGTCACCCTCGAGCGTCCAGGACGTGGTCGGCACGCCGTTGGTCGTGGGGAGTCCTGACGCACCAACCGAAAAGGTGACGCCTCCGTCGGTGCTCCGGTAGAATTTGCCCGCCGAGTAATCGAAGATGTAGTACTTCGACGGATTCACCTTGTCGGCCACCGGATAGAAAGTGTCGCTGGAGTTCACGGGCGATCCGCCCGAGGCCTTCCAGGTCGAGCCATTGTCGTTCGACACGTAGGCCCCCATGCCGGAGGGCATCCACACGATGCTCAAGGCGTCCGCGGCAACGGCGACAATGCCATAGGTGTTCGAGCTCGGAATAGTTGGTTGCGACGGAAAGTCGGTCCACGTGCTACCCGAGTCCGTCGAATAGCACCCGCGCGCCACATCGCTGAAGGTCCGCACGATGAACGAAGGCTTCTGCGCGGCGCAGTCGATCGAGTCGTTCGTTCCAGTGTGGGTGGAGAAGTGGTCCGAGACTTGCGGCGTGGCATCAAGATCGGAGTGGCGGAAGCCGCCGATGTCTCCAAGCGCACTGACTAGCGAATACGCACCGGCGCTCGGACTGCTCAGCGCCAGCGGCACGGTCTCCTCGAGGTTTTTGTCGGTGAATGTCCAGACCACCGTGCCTCCCGAGTCGGCTGCGGTGAGGTTGTGTGTCGTGAACATGCCAAAGCCTGTGTTGAAAACGGCATGATCGGAGTTGAAGGGGTCGATGGCCACGCAACCAATCCAGTGCGGCGTGTGCCCTGTCGCCCATGGCGTGTCGGTCGTGTCGAGCTGCCCGTTCGCCGCCAACACGCCCCTCCAGGTCGCGCCGCCGTCAATCGAGCGATAAATCTCGTCGCGCGGCGACCAGCGGTCGAGCGTCGAGACGAGGAGCGTCGCAGGATGTTCGGCGTCCATCGAGAGTCCGGCAAATCCTCCCTGTCCAGCGGGCGGGGAAATGTTCGTCCAGGTCCCCGCAGTGAGATCGAGCTTCCAAACGGCACCGGTCGTCGCTCCGTTCGGCCCGAGTACGTCGCTGAATGTCAGATACAGCAGGCCGTTTGTCGCATCGATGGCGGCGCGCTGCGGAATCAGTCCGGATGGTGCACCCGCCACGGGAGTCCAGGTCGTGCCACCGTCGGTGCTGCGGTAGAGCGGACTGCCCCCTGTGTCATTCACGCCGGCATAGATCGTCTGGGTGGCCGATCCGGGCGAACCGCCGCGCGGGTCAAAGGCCACGAAGGTCAGGCTCTGCTCGGTGAGCCCCGCCATAGGAGTCCAGGTCGCCCCGCGGTCGGCGCTTCGGTAGAGTCCATTCTGATTGGTGCCCAAAAAAAGGATACTTCCGTCGTTCGGATCCACGGCCAGCCGTTCGCCCGTGTTGCGTCCGTCCGAATTTCCCCCGAGGTCAACCGGCAGGGTCGCCTGGGTCCAGGTCGCCCCGCGGTCAGTCGAGGCGAACACCACGCCCTGCTCCGCCCACCAGGCGAGGTACTGGCCGCAGGCGAGATACAGGCGATTGGGATCGTGCGGATCCACCGCGAAGGCCACCACGCCGTCGAGTTGGGAATTCGCGCTGTCGATCCAGTCGGTCAGCGGCGTCCACTGCCCCGCTCCGGTATCCCGGGAATAGACTCCTCCGACGTCGGTCCTCGCATAGAGAAGTCCCGGGCTGGTCGGATGAAACAACAGGCCGCTCACAAATCCGCCACCCTGAATCTGCACCGACTTCCAGGCATAGGCGACAGGCTGCGTGGCCGCCTCCGCTTTGGACACACCGCCGCCGGCTACGACGCAGGCGGCGAGCGCCAGGCCGAGGGCGCGCATTCTTCGGCACAAGACTGTGCGGAAATGGAAATCCTTGATCTTCATGGTGTCGTATTTCAGAGGGGAAAAATGCTCCTCAACCCCGCTCGGGAGCTGCACACGCCTCAAGCCGAATCGCCCCAACCGCCTGCACAAAACCCGCACGGAATGCCGTCCGCCGCGAAGACCCACTGCCCGCGGCGGACAGGCAAGCCGTCAGAGCGCAATCCATCTGGCGGTGACCAAATGGTCCGGAAACTCGTTTTGGAAGATTTTTCACTCTGGCAGGGGCGATCTTGGAGCTGGTGGCTGACCACGAGGGCGTCTACTTCTACCTATCAAAACCCATCTTCCAATTAAACCAACCTACGGCCATGACGAAGACTGAGCCGAATCCCGATTCTTTTTTACAAAACCTGCACGGTCAGATCGCCGTTGCGTCGGGAGATCACGGCGCTCGGATCGATCTCTACCGACAGATCGTCGACCGGGCCCGGGCGCAACTCGCATCCGGACGCCTCACGCTCAGGGCACCGCGGCTGCGCGGCCTTCGCCAAACCGGCGGTCCCCCGTTTCACGCCACCCCAGAACTGTTCTTTCAGCAAAACGGCTCCACACGTTTTGACATGCCTTTCGAAAGCTTCGCGGTCGCAGCTGGCGAGGTCTGCATCATGCCCCGCGGCATGCCCCATGCCGAGACCACGATCGAACGGAAGACTCCTTTCCTGACTCTGATCACCATGTTCTGGCCCGACGGATTCTCGCTCCACTTCGGACACGCGAGTCCAGGGCATCGGGTGTATTCGGCTCCCCACGACCGGTTTCATCTCCATGGCGGTTTCCTGCCCCAATGCCTCGAGGAGATCGTCGCGGCGCTGCACGCGTCGGAGGGTCGAGTCGACGACTATGCACGAAGTCTCCTTGCGGCCTGCCTCGCCGGGATGCGAACCAGTCTCGACCGCATCTACGTGAAGACTTCGGGCAGCCAGCATCTGGTGGAGCGCTGTCAGTCGCTGATCGAGCAGCACCTTACCAATCGCGATCTATCGGTCACTCAACTCGCGGCGTGGCTTGGCTGCACGCCCGATCATCTGTCGAGGGCTTATCGACGCAGAACCGGCCTGACTCTGATCCAGAGTATTCACCGAGCCCGGATCGCGCACGCGACGTCTCTGATGTTTCGCGACGAGTTTAACATCAGCGAAATCGCATGGGCGAGCGGCTACGCGACGCAGTCGTATTTCAATCGGCTCTTTTTCCGGGAGATGGCCATGACTCCCCGGCAGTACCGAGCCTCCATCGCCCGCCTCAAACCAGGAATAAGCCCGCAGCATGCGGGTGGTGCGGCCTAGCGGGCCGATCACGCCCCGCCACAGACCTCACGCGGCTTGCTGCGATACGACCCCAGCGCAAGGTTGTCCCCTCTCCGATGCCTCAAATTCCGCACCACGACCCCGTCCGCCATGCGTCGGTTTCCCAGGCATCCATCAAGGATGTAGCACTCGAAGCGGGCGTGCATTTTTCAACAGTCTCGAAGGCGCTGCGAAATCATCCCCGGATCGCCCTGTCGACCCGCGAACGCGTCCGGGCCGCTGCCGCACGACTCGGTTATACCCCGAATCAGGTCTATCAGGCCCTCACCGCCCGCCGTTCCAACGCCACCGCCGTGCTCGCGCCTCCGCGCATGGTCTTCGTCAGCAACCGTCCCAACGAGGCCACCTTCGCCAACACGGCCCACATGCGCTATTTTCTCGCCGGCGTACGCCATCAGGCGGAACGCCTGGGCTATCAATGCGACCTCCTGCTCGTCGGCGATGAAGCCCTGACCGCTTCCGATGTCGCACGCCGCCTCGAGTCGCCCCATACCGACGGTCTTATCATCGGCGCGTTCGTGCCACACCTGCGGCTCGTCGAGTTCGACTGGGATCGCTACCCGCTCGTGAAAATTGACTCCGCGTTCATGCTCCCGCGTGCCGCCATGGTCTCCAACGACCAGATGCAAATGCTGAGATCCGCGTACGACCACGGACGACGCCTGGGTTATCGACGCATCGGCATGGCCATCGGTCGTATCGATGATCAAAATACCCACGGGCTGTATTCGAGCGGCCTGTTTCTCTCAGAGGACCTGCACAATGCCGAGCCAATCGCACCGCTGTATTTCGGACATTCTGAAGACACCCGCGCGATTGGGCGCCGGTTGGCGAAGTGGATCCGAGCCCACCGCATCGATCTGGTGCTCTGCAACTGGACGAACATTCGCGACCTGCTCGGTGCGGGCGGTCTTCGCTCCCCCGCTGACATCGCCTGTGCCTGCCTCGCGCTCAGCGATCCGGATCCGTCGCTCGCGGGTATTCTCGCCAACCACCACGCGATCGGATGCAAGGTGGCCGAGGCACTCGCCCTCGTGCTCCAGGGCCAGGCCATCCCCATGGCCTCGGTCACCTACGTCCCCGGCGCCTGGCAGGACGGCGCCTCTGCCCCCGCGATCCACGCCGCCGCCCGATGAACGATACCAGTCCAGCTCTGCCAAAGCGCGTCATCATGGCCGACGTGGCCCGCGTCGCCAGCGTCCACAAAAGCACCGTCTCCCTCGCGCTCCGCAACGATCCCTCCATCCCGGCTCATACCCGAACGCGCATCCAAGCCATCGCCCGACAGCTTGATTATCGTCCCGACCCGGTGCTCGACGCCTTCAACCGCCATCGTCTGGGCCGCACCACGCGCTCAGGTTATCCGCTCGCCTTCGTGTCCAACCTCGGATCGCGCGAGGAGTTCGAGCGCTCGCACCGCCATAAGGCCACCTTCGCCGCGGCTCGCGCCGCAGCCGAAGCGCACGGCTGCTCCCTCGAGTGCTTCCTCGTCGGGCCCCGCCAGCTCTCGATCCAACGCCTCGCCCAAATTCTCCGCGCGCGCGGCATCGCGGCGCTTATCCTCGGCTTGCCCGATTCCGCCCAGGCTCCCGTCGATCTCGACTGGAGCCGGTTCTGCGCCATCGCGATCGAGTCGCCCCACCCCCAACCGCCCCTCGACACGCTATCGGGCAACTACCGCGAGGCCTCAAAACTCGCCATCGAGCGCCTCGCCACCTCCGGCTGCCGCCGTCCGGGCATCAGCCTCGATTCCCGGTTCGGCACCCCCATCCTTCACCAGCTCAGGGCCGGCTATCTGTTCGAATGCCACCACCTCAGGCTGCCCTGCATTGATTCGCACGACTGTTCGGCGAAGGGCGAGTCTCTGGATGCCTGGGCAATCCGCCAGTCCGTCGACGGGATCGTGTTTGCAGGTTCGACGCCCCGTCCCTGTCTCGTCGGGAAAAAACGGATGCCACTCCCTCGCGCCGCCATCGCCGTCGTCGAAATCGACGGCACCTACCCGGCCCTCCCCGGGGTCGCCGCTCCGCACGCCCTGCTCGGCCAGCACGCCGTCGAGCGCCTCATGCTCCATCTCCACGCAAACCTCAGCGGCCTCCCCACGCTCCCTGCCACGACGCTCATGCCGATCGTATGGAGGGACTGACCCTCGACGCCGGAGCCCGCGCCGACGGACTGGGCCCAGACCGAATCCGCCAATAAAAAAAAGAAGCCAGTTCGCCCAGAAATGAATCGGGAGGAACTGGCTGTCAGACAGAAAACGTGTGAAGCAGCGGAGCCTTTTAAGCCGTAGGGCCTCGCGGCTCCGACGAGTGCGCTTATCAAATCACTGCTTCACACGGCGACGGTATTATCAGAACGACATGCGAACCGTGAGCTGCCAGTCGAGCGGCTCCGGAATCTGGTACGCAGCCGGAGTACCGTCGGGTTCGACAGTGATCGGGATGAGCACCTTCGAGGCGAAGGCGTTGCGGACGTTCAACTGGACGTGCCACTTCGTCTTCTTGCCCGGCTTGAAGTCGTAGCCCGTCCACAGATCGACTGCGGTTTCCTTCCGACCATAGAACGGATGATTCAGGTCGAAGTGATAGTTATTATTCGCGTCCAGCGTCGTCGGGTAGCCGAGGATGTCGCGGCTGGACCAGCGATACGCACCACCGATGTTCAGGCCCTTGAGGAAGGTGCGGCTGAAGTAGTAGTTCGAGACCACGTTGAAATGCCACGGGCGTAGTTCAGAGACATCGGCACCGGCCCCGAGTTGGGCGAGCGCCCAGCCCGACATGAAGGTGCTCGTGAAGTCGCTCCGGGACGTCGTCGTGCTGCCACCCCACCATAGGCGGATGTCGCCGGCAGGGCCCTGCATGTAGCTATTCCAGTGGTTCACCCAATCGTTGAGCGCCGTGCCGCCGATGTTGGATGTCAACGCCGTGGCGTGAGACGCGTTGGCCGTGAGCGTCCAGTTCGAGGTGACGTTCGCCGTCAGCTCATACTCCCAGCCCTTGGACTCGGTATCCTGGGTCTGCGAGAAACCAGCGGGGGCATTATAGCTCGTCGACCCCGTTTGCCAGCCAGTGCCCGAATAAGTCGCCTTCCAGGCACTGACGAATTTCTGCACCATCGGGTCCGCCATCAGCTGGTCCACGGCGGCGACCGCTGCGGCCTGTTGAGCGGCTGCCTGTGCGACCGTCTGCCCGTTGATCGGCGCGAAGTGATTCTGCCAGTCCTGGCCGTAGTTGTTTTTGTAGATCTGGTCGAATTGCCAATTCCACACCACCGACGCGCCAAGGTCCCACGTTGAAAGGCCATTCATGCTGGCGTTGGAGATCCGGGTGTCGAAGTGATTCACCTTAAAGATGATCTTCTGGTCGAGGAAGCTGATGGCGACACCGGTGTCACGCGTCTTGCCGTTCGGATCCGCAATCGCATTGCCAAACACATCGACACGACCGGAGCCGGGCTGGAAGTTCTGCGACTGGTTGTAAAACACGCTCAAATCCATGCCGAATGGCAGCTTGGCCATGAGACGTTTCGGAACATGCGCGACGACACTGTAAGTTCTCGTGATGCCGGATTCCACGGTGGCGGAACCCACGCGATAGTTTGGATCCATGAGGTCATAGGTGCCATTCGTGTTCTGGTTGGGCTGGGCGTAGGCAGTCCGAACCGTGTCCTTGCGAACGCCGATCATGGGAACGATGTCGCCATCGGCGAAAAATCCCTGCCAGACGAAAGACTTGCTCGAAACCTGTGTCTGTTCCTTCTGACCGCCGGTGTAGAGCTGGTTGATATCGCCGTTGAAGGCACTCAAAACATGCACTGGCACCGTCGTCCATCCCTGATAATTGGCCGGATTGTCCGCATTCGTGGTCGTGATAGCGGTGCCCGCTGCCTGCGTCGGAGGGGCCCATGGAGCTGTCGGATCGACCGAAGAGGGAGCCGTCCATTTTGCGATCCACTGTTCAGTCGCACCCTGGGTGGGCATGGTGATCGTCGGGGCATATGAGAGGAAAGCCCCGTTTGCCGTGCTGGCGTTCGCCATCGAGGAGCCCAGGAACGAGACGATGTTCGGGGCGTAATTCAGCAGGTTCTGAGTCTGGTTCGTGCCCTGATTGTAGAGGGCATTGTAACTCGGATCCGTCGCGAACAGCGCCCAGCTCTTGTTTTCACGATAGTCCTTGTCCGAGGAGAGCATTCCCGTGAAGCGCTGGGTGCCAATCAGACGAGCTTGCCATGAATCCGCCGCGAAGAAATCCCGGCCGCGTACTTCGCCGAAGGTCGTGAGCCGGAGGTCGTCGCGCTGTTCATCGGTCGAAAAGTTCGAATAGTGACCATTGCCTGTGATAAAGGGCTTGCCGAAGTTCGCATTGGGCGTGCCATCAATATTGTAGGCATCCGTCACCACGTTGATAGAACCAGGGCCGCCGAAGATGCTCCACTGGCCGCTATGGTACTGCTCCTGGTGCGCAGCGAGCTGGTAGCCAAAGCGGTTGCTGTAGAAGGTCTGCTCGATCGACGCGGATCCGGCGTTCCAACGCTGCCACTGCCGCGCGTTGTCGCCCTGGATCATGTTGTTGTAGAAATCGAAAACCGACGGATTCGTGATGAAGTGATCCTTGTATAGACCCGCTTGCCAATACGGAAGATTCGCGTTCTTCGCATAGTTGGCATAGCCGGACACGCCGTTTACCTGATTATAGGGAGTGCCATTGATTGCGTGTCCGCCCACGCTCGCATAATTCCCGATGCTGATCTGAGGTTGCCAGAAAGTCAGACCAAGCGGGGTGGATGCACCAACACCGGTGAGCAACGTCGTGCCGCCCTGAAAACCCATCGTGCTCATCCAAGGCTGGTAATACGGATTCGGCGTGCCGTCCGCATGGCTGGTTTGCCCCTTGCCTGTCGGGATAGGGGTCGTTCCGGGGGTATTTATAAGGCCGTGTGCAGAGAGGGTCAGGCCCAGGTCGTTGGCCGACCAGTCCGCAATCGGATCGCTCACGAATTTGTTCGCCTTCGTGGGATCAAACCACGGCGTGATCAGATCATCAGGAGGCGATTGCTCGGGGTTGTTCGAGTTGATCGTTCCCCGCTCGTCGTTCACCTTGATCATCGTGTTGACGATGTCGTTGTTCAGGAACTTTGGCGTGAACTTAAGGGCGACGTACTGGCGATTGTCTTTGTTGAACGAGGGCTTCTGCCTGTAGTGCGTCGCCGAATACTCAGCGTCGAAACGAATGGCCAGCTGCTGGGGCATGATGACCTGGTTGGTGTCGAGCGATGCGCGCCCGGAACTGAAACGACCCCAGCGGAATTCCAGGTTCGTGAAATTGCGGAACTCCGCCTCGTTCAGGGTCGTGTTGATGATGCCCGCAGGAGAGCCGAGCCCATAAAGGATCGCGTTCGGCCCCCGGACTGCATCCACGCGGTCAATGTTGAACGCATCCCACGGAATGCTCGACAGGAAGTAGCCGCGCGTATTGTCGGCATTGTCCAGTCCGCGCACGCGGGTCGTCGATTGCGGGTTGATGTAGTTCTCGCTGATGGATCCCGAATTGCCGAAACCCGAGAAGTTGCCGTGCACGCCGGCGACCTCGGTGTCAGGCAAATAGGTGAGCAGGGTGCCCGCGTTCGTCACGCCGGTATCGAGAATGAAGTTCTTAGTGACCGCCGAGATGGCCGCGCCCACGTCGCGCAGGTCGGTGCGAAGACGCGTTCCAGCGAGGGTCGATGTGGCGGTGTAGCCGTGGTCCTGCGAAGAATACACTTCGAAGGGAGACAGCGTAATGACAGCATCGTCGGACGACGATGATTGGAGTGCCTTGGTCGTGGCATTTTGCTGGGTAGCGTCCTGGCCGAGCAGGCCAGAACTGGCGCTCAAGAGAAGCGACGTCACAATCGCTCCCTTGGCCCAGCTGTTCATTCTATTCTTTTTCATAGTCTTGTCGGTTTTTATTTTGGGTTAGGTACCAGCCACATTCAGTCGGCATGACGGGCCCTTCAGGCGACGCCCCTGCCTGGGGATGCTAGCTCCGATCCAACGGAACACATACTCAGGCATAGCGCGCCGATGCCCGGGGCTCGCGCATGCAGGTCTGGATGGACTGTCGACACATTTTGGGGGATTTAGGGGGGGCGCCCGTCGACAACTGCGATCTTCAGGAGGAACCATATCCACGACGAAGATCGAGCCGCCGCTGGACGAAACGTCGCGATGTAGAACACCGGCCCCATGGTCGATCAAGTCATATGATCCCGCTTACTCCCGCTAAACTGCCCTATATAAGCACACAGAAATCAATTATATTGAGATTCTATTAATATATAACAAGTCATTGATTTCTATTAACTACCGAATACAACAAGGCGGTATTTGTCATCAATAAT
>JAJXVO010000109.1 GCA_021782105.1 bacterium | reverse complement strand
GCACCGGAGTGCGACGGCTATTACGTCAACCGCCGCTTCTGGTTCCTCGACGGCTGGCTCCGCCACTGCGGCTATTACCCGTCCTGGAATCTGCGCCTCTTCCGCCATTCGAAGGGCCGCTACGAGAGGCTGCCCGGCGCCGATCAGAGCGGATCCGGAGACAACGAGGTGCACGAGCACGTCGAGCTCGACGGCCGCGTGGGCTGGCTGCGGCACGAGATGGAGCACTACGCCTTTCCGTCCATCGACGTGTGGGTGGAAAAACACAACCGCTACAGCAATTGGGAGGCACGGGTCGATTTCGCCAACGCCCCCCGAACCGAGGCCGTCCGCCTCGCCCCTGTGCTCGCGCGCAAACGCCGTCTCAAGGCTCTCGCCCACCGTCTGCCATTCCGCCCTACGCTGCGTTTCCTCTACCACTACTTCGTCCGAGCCGGGTTTCTCGACGGCTACCGCGGCTACGTTTTTTGCCGCCTGATGGGCATCTACGAATTTTGGAATGCATCCAAACGTCGGGAACTCGAACGCACGCAGCGCCCCCGGTCCTCGGACCGCTGACGCCTCACCACAGACGTCATGCGCTCCTTCCTCTTCGTCAACCGCTTCTACTGGCCCGAAGAGCCTGCCACCGCACAGCTGCTCGGCGATCTGGCCGAAGGTCTCGCAGGCCGGGGGCATCGCGTCACCGTGATTGCCAGTGCGCCTCCAGGCCGGACCTTTCCGCGCGAGGAAATCCGCAATGGAGTCCGGATCATCCGCCTGTCGTGCCCGAGGCTGGGGCGTCATCACGTTATCCTCAGGCTCTTCGATTTCGCGGTCTTCCACCTGCTCCTCCAACTGCGCCTGCTCGCCGTCCTCCAGTACCGTGAGACGCTCGTCGTGCTCTCGGATCCTCCGGTTACGGGACTCGCGATCTGGCCCGTCGCACGCCTGCGCTCCGCGACCCTCATTCACTACGCTCAGGATATTTATCCCGAGATTGCCATGCGCTTGTCGCCCCATCCACTCGCGGCGCGCCTGCTCGGTCTTCTGCGAACCCCGCGCGATTACGCCTGGAGGCACAGCGCGGGCTGCGTGGTGCTAGGAAGCGACATGGCATCTCTGGTCCGGCAACGCGGCCTGCCCGCCGCCCAAATCGGGATCCTGCCCAATTGGGCTCCCGCCGGGCTCGCCGAAGCTTCCCCCGAATCTGCCCGGGCCTTCCGATCCTCGTGGGGGATCGGATCCGAGTTGCTCGTCATGTACAGCGGCAACATCGGCCGCGTGCATGATCTGGAGCCGGTGATCCGACTCGCCGAGCGTCTTCGCGACGAGTCCGGCATCCTGTTCGTCTTTGTCGGTGGCGGCGCGGCCCGAGCCAAGCTCGAGGAACAGGCACGACGTTTGACCCTGGCAAATATCCGCTTTTTGCCGGCACAGCCCCGAAGCACCCTTCCCATTTCCCTGTCAGCAGCCGACCTGCACCTCGTCACTCTCAAGGAAGGTTGCGAGTCCGCGGTTTTCCCCAGCAAGCTTTACGGCATCGCCGCCGTGGGCCGTCCCGTGCTCTTCATCGGCCCCCTGTCGTCCGAAATCGGAACGCTTGTATCCGCCGAAGGACTCGGGCTTGCGTTCGACCGGACGCAGATCGACGCAATCGCCAAGGCGCTTCTCGCCCTCGCGGGCGATCCGGCCGCACGCAGGCGTTTCGCGGACAACGCCACCCGTTTCCACTCGAAAGACCGCGGGCTCGGGCGCGCGCTGGATTTCTGGGAAGCCTGGCCCCCATCTCCGCCCTCCGGCCCCCAAGCGTCATGAAGATCGCCATCGCCACAGGCCCCTTCATTCCGCCCCCACCGGGCCCGGCGGGCGCGGTCGAACGCCTGACCCTAGACCTTGCGCGACGCTTCGCCGCGCGAGGCCACGAAGTCACCCTGCTGTCGAGGCGCCACGGCGGCGCGCCGAGCCTGGAGAGCGTGGAAGGCGTGTGTCACGTGCGCCTCCGTGGGTCGAGAAGCACCAAAAACGTCTATGTCAATATCCTCAAGGACCTGCCATACTCGCTCGCGGCCGCCCGGGCACTCCCCGAGGCCGACATCTGGGTGCTCAACGCCTTCTGGCTTCCTTGGCTCGCCGTCCGCCGCCGTCGCCAGGGAGGCGCCAGGATCGTCGTGGCCGCCCATCGTTATCCAAAGGGCCAATACAAGCTTTACCGCGGCGTCGACCGCATCACCGCCGTCTCCCAGGCGGTCGCCCGCGCGATCGTCGCCCAGGCCCCCTGGTCGAAAGATCTGGTCAACGTCATCCCAAACCCCATCGACACCGACGCCTTCACTCCTGTCGAACGCCACTTTGGCGCGCGCCCGCGCTTCCTCTACGCCGGCAGGATCCACCCCGAGAAAGGCCTGGAGCTGCTGATCGCGGCGTTTGCCAGGATCGCCCCCGGAATCCCCGGGGCCACGCTCACCATCATGGGCGCGTGGCAGGCCAAACAGGGAGGCGGGGGCGCCGCCTATCTTGAACGCCTGCGCGTGCTGGCCGGATCCGCCCCGGTCTCGTTCCGCGATCCCGTTTTCGAGAGGCGTTCCTTCGCGCTCGCCCTCCAGTCGTCCGACATCTTCGTCTACCCCAGCATCGCCGAACAGGGCGAGGCGTTCGGTGTCGCGCCCCTTGAGGCGATGGCGACCGGCGCGGTGGCCGTCGTCAGCGCCCTCGATTGTTTCAGGGACTTCCTTACCGACGGCGCGACGGGCCTCGTCTTCAACCATCGATCGCCGACCGCCGTGGAGGAACTCGCCGCACTTCTTTCCCGCATTGCCGCGGACCCCGCCACCCTTGAGCGCCTGTCCGCCGCAGGCGCGGCCAAGGCCAGGGAATTCGATTGCGAGCGTGTATCGGAATATCATCTCGCCGACTACGCGGCCCTTCTTGCCCGCTGAGGCGGGAAACCGGGAAGCGGGCTTGCGCCACCGTCCCGCTCCATCCAATACTCGCCGAGCGCTTTCTCGCCGCTTCAAGCTCAAGCGCCCCCGGACCCCGGTCCGGCACCCATTCCACGCCCAGAATCCCCCGATGATCGTCAAACGGAAGACCTCGCTGCTCCTCTTCGTGCTCGATGCCTGCCTCGTCGGCATCGTGTTCCACGTCATGGGAAACCTGCGCGGTGTGGACGTCTTCTCGCTGTATCCCACCTCCGTCCTGCTGCTGCCGCTGTCGTTCATCGTGATGGCACTGTATCTGATCGACGGTTACCGCCCACGCACAGACATGATGAGCCTCGATTATGCGAGCCAGCACACGATTGCCCTGCTGGCGGCCATGCTCGGGACGCTGCTCATCACTTACGCGGTCATCACCAATTCATTTCCCCTCCAGACGTCGAGGCTGGTGATCCTCCTGAGCTTCGTCACGTTCATCCCCGTCTCGCTCATCTACCGGCGCCTGATCTACCACCGGAACAGCCTGCGCGAGAAGACAAGGAGCATCGTGTTTGTCGGAGACATTGCCAGCTGCCTGGTTTTCCGCGACGAGGCCAGGCGTTCGCCGCTTGCACAGCCCCTGGTATTCTGCGTTCCAACGAAGCAGTCCGACCCAAGCCCCTTCGACGACGGCACGCCGGTCATCACGCTGGAGGAAGCCCTGCGTCAGATGGCCTCCGGGTCGCTCGAGGCGGAGGCGATCGTGCTGCGCGAGAGCAATCGAGAGCTGCCTCCCGAGGTTTCGCAGCAGCTGATCCGATATTATTTCAACGGCACGCCGACTTACACCCTCGAACTGTTCTACCAGGTTTATCTCCGGAAGATCCCCCTGTACCGGCTAAATCCCACCTGGCTTTTCCAGGAGGGCTTCGAGATCGCCCGTGAACCGGTCTTCGACCGAATCAAGCGCATCAGCGACATCGTTCTGGCCTGCATCGGAATGGTCGTGTTCGCGCCGTTCATCATCGTCGGGGGCATCGCAATCTGGCTTGAGGATCGCGGGCCGGTATTTTTCCGGCAGACACGGATTGGAAAGAACCATGTCCCCTTCCAGATCTGCAAGCTGCGCACAATGCGTCCGGTATCGGGCGAGGCCAATCCCTACACGCAGGTAGGGGACTCCCGCATCACCCGTGTGGGACGTTTTCTCCGCAACACCCGGATCGACGAGCTTCCCCAGGTCTGGAATGTGCTCAAGGGTGACATGAGCCTCATCGGCCCAAGGGCCGAATGGGACCGGCTCGTGGCCGATTACGAACGTCAGATCCCCTGTTACTATTTCCGCCACCTTGTGAAGCCGGGGATCACAGGCTGGGCTCAGGTCAACTACCCCTACGGCGCCAATATCGAGGACACCCTGCGCAAACTTGAGTATGACCTCTATTACATCCGGCATTTTTCATTCGCCCTCGACGCCGCCATCGTGCTCAAGACAATCCACGTGATGACCTTTGGCAAGGGCCGCTGACACGCCACCCTCCCGGGAAAATGGCCTTCTTTCCCCGTTTGTCGTCGCCTGTCGAACAGAAGTTCGGACGCCAGGCCCTCCGGGTGTTCGTCGCCGGGATTCTGGCCTGCACCGCACTCCATGCGGTCAGGGCCTACTGGGCCCTGCAATGTTCGGCACATGCTCCGGGAACAGCCGCGACCTCGGGCTTTGAGTGGGAGAGTCTTTTCGCCGTGTTTCGGGAGGTGCACGGCGCCCCGGTATTCACCAATCCGGCCTACAGCCCATTCTGCTCGTCGTATTTCAACTGGTTGTTCTACCTGTCGAACGGGATCGTAGCCAAACCCCTGGTCGCCATCTTTGGCGACACCGCGATTCCTTTCGCGGGTCGGCTCTTCAATTTCGCCGGCAGTATCGCGGGAGTTTTCGCTCTGGGATTGCTATGGGAAGCCCTTCGCCGGGACTCGCAACGCACGCCCCGGGTCGTCGGTTGGATGCTCGCGCTTTTCTGGGGGACTGGGCCGCTGATTGGCTGGTGGGCGTTCACCCTGCGACCCGACGTCTGGGCGGCCGCGCTCGAAGCGTACGGTTTGGTCTGGATCGCCATGCGCCGGACCTCGCGGTTCGGGTGGCGTGCACTTCCGGCCGCTCTCGCGTTTTTTTGCGCCTGGAGTTTCAAGCAGACCGCGGTTTCCGGCGTCGTCGCCGCCACGCTCTTCCTCCTGCTCGAGAAGGATCTACGGGCGCTCATGGCGCTCGTTTTCGGATACACGTTCGCCATCCTCCTGGTCTTCGATCTTGCATCGCCCGGGTACCTTGCGGCCTTCGCGGACCTCGTTAGCAACAATCGCTACGATTCCGGCGTGTTCCACGCCAACCTCGCAGGCTTTCTCGCCAAAACCGCGCCATTGCTCGTGGGCGTCGCCTGTTGGAGCCTCCCCGTGATGCGCCGGGACTCCGCCCCCCCCGCCCCAGGTGCCGCGCACCGCGTCCTCCGTCTCGGCGCCATCGCCACGGTCGTATCGGTGATCCTGACGCTCATCCTCACCTCAAAGGTCGGCGCCTCCACCAACTACTACTTTCCGGTCGCCACCGCGCTTACCCTGCTCGCCTTCGGACTGATTGCCCTTCGGCCACCGTCCACACTCTCCCTTGTTGCATCCGGAACAACCGCGCTGGTGATCGCTGGCGCCCTCATCTTTGGCAAAGCCGGTTCCGTCAGCATGGCACCCCAGTTGCGCAACCTGGACGCTCGCCTGAGCGTTTTCAACAGGCTTGAGCAGCCCCGCTGGTCCTCCGACCCGCGCCTCGATCTTCCCTGGATCAACCTGCACAGTCCCACTTACATCCTCGCCTACAACTACGAAACCGATCGCACCGCAGGCCTTTCGTTCGAGCGTGGCGGCATCGGCGGAGTCATCGAACGGGGTGAATTGAAAAGCCTCATGCTTCCGGCCGGGACGGGAGACACCTTCGACGGACATTCCTTGCGGCGTTATCGGCGCGTCGCAACACTCGCCGGGTTGTCCGTTTTTGTCCTGAAACATTGATCCATGAAAACCTACGATTTCGTCGTTCTCGGAGGCGGCTCCGCAGGCTTCAACGGCGCGCGCGTCGCACGTTCGCTGGGAAAGCGCGTCGCCATCATCGACGGAGCCCGCAAGCTCGGAGGGCTCTGCATCCTGCGCGGCTGCATGCCGTCGAAGACCCTTCTCTGGTCGACTGAGGTCCTTCACCTCGCCCGGAAGGCATCCCTGTTCGGCCTAAGGATCCCGATCGCCGAAGTCGACATGCGGGCCCTCCATCGCAGGAAGGTGCACGTGATCGGCGAGTTTGCCGATTATCGCGCCAAGGCCCTTGAATCCGGAAAATACGATCTCTATCGCTCGCAGGCCCGTTTCATCTCACCGAACCGGGTCGAACTCGCCGACGGAACCGTGATCCAGGGCAAACACTTCCTCGTCGCCACGGGTTCGCGCGTATCCGAACCGCCGATTCCAGGCCTAGCCGACACACCGTACTGGACCAGCGACCATGTGCTGGAACTCGATCGCGTCCCGCTCAGCGTCATCGTCCTGGGCGGCGGCATCGTCGCCTGCGAGCTCGCACAGTTTCTTCGGCGCATTGGAGCCAAGGTGATCCAGATTCAGCGCAGCCCGCACATCCTCAGGGATTACTCGTGCGATGCCGCCGAGGTGGTGCAGTCCGCGTTCCGCGGCGACGGAATCGAGCTGTTCACGAACACCCGGATCCAAGGCATATCCGGGGACAGGGGCGGCGTGTCCGTCGTCTTCGAGGACCTGTCTTCAGGCAAGCTGGTCCGCCGGAAGGCGGCCCACCTTCTAAACGCGCTGGGCCGCGAACCCGCCGTCGAGGGCCTCGATCTCAAGGCCGCGGGAGTGAAGACCGATGAGGCCGGACGAATCGTGACCAATGCCTGGCAACAGACCAGCCAGCGCCACATCTACGCGGGCGGCGATGTCTGCGGGCCGATGGAGGTCGTTCACCTCGCCGTGCAGCAGGGGGAACTTGCCGCGCGCCACGCGCTCGGCGTGCGCAAACTCTCCCCCGTCGACTACGATCTGGCCATGACCGTCGTCTTCACCGACCCGCCCGTCGCCTCCATCGGTCCGGGCGAGCAGGAACTGCTCCGACGCAAAGTGAGTTTTCTCAAGGCCAGCTACCCCTTCAACGACCACGGAAAGTCCATTCTCATGGACGCCAATTACGGCTATGTCCGGGTGCTCGCAGAGCCCCGCTCAGGCCGCATTCTCGGTGCGGAGATCGTCGGCGCGCAGGCGGGCGAGTTGATTCACTGCTTCAGTGTCGCCATGGCGATGAAGGCCACCGTGCGCGACATGCTGCGCGCCCCCTGGTATCACCCCACGCTCGCGGAGATCCTGACCTACCCGCTCGAGGAAATCGCCGATCAACTTCCCTAGCCCTCTCCCTCCCGAGCGCATGCCTCTCTCTTTCCGCCGCATTCTCGGCCAATTCCTGCTCTCCTCGGGTCTCGCCCGCCTTCCCGTCAGAGTCCGTTCGGGCATTGCCGAAGGCGCGCGCTGGTCGCTCTATCCCTGGTCGGCGTATTGGCGTGGCACACACGAACCCGCCGTCCAGCGACGCCTCGCCGGGCTCTGGGACTGGACCGGCAGGCAGGTCTGGGACCTCGGCAGCCATTACGGCTTGTTCGCGGTGGGACTCGGCCGGCGCGTGGGCCCCGGCGGCGGAGTGGCCGCCTTCGAGCCCAATCCCGTCGCACTCGGCCGCCTCACCCTGCACGTGCGCCGCAATCGTCTCGACTGGGTTAAAATCTTCCCGTTCGCGGTGTCCGACCAGATCTCCGAACAGCGATTTCTGAGCTACGGCGGCTTCGAGAGCACCACCTCTCATCTTCTTTACGAGACCGAGACCTGGAATGAATCCATTCCGACCATCCTCGTGAAAACCGTCCGCCTCGACGACCTTTGCGCAGACGGTTCGCTCAAACACCCCGACTTCATCAAGCTCGATGTCGAGGGGCACGGTCACCATGCCCTCGCCGGCGCCCGCAGGGCGCTCGAGGCAAGCAGGCCGGTCATCCTCGCCGGCCTTCACACCCTGGTGGAGGCCGAAGGCATCCTCAGTATTCTCAGTCCGATGGGCTACCAGTACGCACCCATCGATCGCGGCCCCACCTCGTCCCTGGGGGACCTCGTCGGCCGCGACGTCCTGTTCGTGCCGCCCGAGCGCGCGGTCAACCCCGCGCCGAACGGGCAAGGCTGAGCAGATCCGACAGTTCGACCCGGCGCTCATACAGCGCCTTCCCGACGATCACACCGTCGAGATTGGGGCAACGCTTTGCCAGTTCGCCGAGATTCACGACGTCCTCGCGGCGGCTGACTCCGCCACTGGCGATCACGCGGCAGCGCACGGCCCCGCACATGGACTCCTGCGCAGTCAGATTGGGCCCCGTCAGCATTCCATCCGTGCCGACATCCGTGTGAATGAGCGTGGCGACGCCAAGCGCGTCCATGCGCCTCGCAAGGTCCAGCGCGCCCGTGCCTGTGGTCGAAACCCAACCCTTGACCGCGACCTGGCCGTTTTTCGCGTCGATCCCCACGGCGATCCTGTCTCCGAAGGCGCGGACCAAGTCCGCCACGAACGCGTCACTCTCCGCCGCCCGCGTGCCGATCACGACTCGGGCCACGCCAAGCGCCAGCGCCCGCTCCACGGTCTCCCGAGTGCGCATCCCGCCACCAAGCTGCACCTTCATGCCCAGCCGCGCGATCGCCGCCACGGGCTCCAGGTTCTTCGGTTCACCGGCGAACGCCCCGTCGAGATCCACGACATGCACCCACTCGCTGCCGACCGCCTTGAACGAGGCGGCGACTTCGGCCGGATTCTCCGAATACACGGTCTCCTGGTCGGCCTTGCCCTGGGTGAGGCGGACGCAACGACCGCCCTTGATATCGATGGCAGGATAAATCGGCATGGTTTTGACTTCCGAGCCGACCATTTCGCGATTTGATCGGCAACAAATCAATCGTTGTTTTCATGAGTTCCACATCCAAGGTACCCGACTTCCTCTCCGAACTGCTGAAAGCTCGCTCGCCCTCCGGCTACGAGTTCGAAGCCCAGCACGTCTTCGAACGTCACGCCGGCGCCGCAGGAGACACCTGCGACAAGGATGCGATCGGAAACCGCATCGTCACACTCAACAAGAAGGGAGATCCCACACTGATGCTCGCCGGACACATCGACGAGTTGGGCCTGATCATCACCTTCGTCAACAAGGACGGCTTCCTGTATTTCGACACGATCGGCGGGCATGACCGCGTCATGATCCCCGGCCGCCGCGTGGTAATCCAGACCACCCACGGCCCCGTCAAGGGAGTCACCGGCAAGCGGGCCATCCACCTCATGGAGGAGGCCGACCGCAAGAAGGTACCCGAGGTCCACGAGATCTGGATCGACATCGGAGCCCGCTCCAAAAAGGAGGCCCTTGAGCGGGTGTCGATCGGCGACGTCGCCACCTACGACAACGATTTCGAGATCATCCACGGGTCCATCGTCGCATCCCGCGCCTTCGACAACAAGGCCGGCGCCTATGTCGTGGGCGAAACCCTCATCCGCCTTGCCCGCCATCGAAAGCGCCTCGCCGCAAAAGTCGTCTCCGTCGCCACGACACAGGAGGAGATCGGGGTCCGGGGCGCCACCACCTCGGCGTATTCAGTCAACCCCCACATCGCGATCGCGGTCGACGTGGGCCACGCGACCGACCATCCCGACTGCGACAACCGGAAATATGGCGAAACCAAACTAGGCGGCGGCCCAATCATCTGCCGCGGTCCCAACATCAATCCGAAGGTCTTCACCCTGCTCCGCTCCTGCGCCGTCGAAGGGAAGATCCCATTCCAACTCGAGGCGGATCCGCGTCCGACCGGCACCGATGCGCGCGCCATTCAGATGGGCCGCTCCGGCGTCGCCACCGGCCTTGTGAGCATCCCCCTGCGCTACATGCACACGCCCAACGAGCTCGTCGATCTTCAGGACGTCGAAAATTGCGTGCGCCTGCTCACGGCCTTCGCCCTCAGTCTGAAAAAGGGCGACTACGCCCATTGGTGAGCCGGCGCCTCGCCTCGTTCTGAACGCCGCGGACCGATCCCGATCCCGGCGTTCTCCGTTTTCAGGCCGCGTCCGCGCCCTCGGTCTGAGTCTTTCGCGGACGGCGCAACGTCGGACGTTTCCTGCCGCTCACGACTCCCGCGTCGATCACGACCTCGGTGACGTCGTCGCGCTGGGGAAGATCGTACATCACTTCGAGCATGATCTTCTCCATGATGGCCCGCAGCGCGCGGGCCCCGGTCTTCAGCTCGATCGCCAGCTTGGCGATCGCGCTCACCGCATCATCGGTGAACTTCAGGCGCACGCCGTCCATCGCAAAGAGCTTGGAGTACTGCTTCACCAGTGCGTTCTTCGTCTTCATCAACACGCGCACCAGATCCTCCTCCGTCAGCGGATCCAGCACCGACACGACCGGAAGCCGGCCGACAAACTCGGGGATCATCCCGTAGCGAATCAGATCCTCCGGCGCGATGGCGCGCATGATCTCCTCGGGAGTCATCTCGCGGTCGTCCGGGTTCACGTGGAAGCCGAGCGAGCGCGAGCCCACCCGCTTCTTGATGAACTGCTCGAGTCCCATAAAAGCGCCGCCGCAGACGAACAGGATGTTCGAGGTGTTGACCTGGATGTATTCCTGATTCGGATGCTTGCGCCCTCCCTGGGGCGGGACGTTGCAGACCGTGCCCTCGAGAATTTTCAGGAGCGCCTGCTGCACGCCTTCGCCGGACACGTCGCGCGTGATCGACACGTTCTCCGTCGTGCGGCGAATCTTGTCGATCTCGTCGATGTAAATGATGCCGCACTCGGCCTTCTTGACGTCGTAGTTGGCCGCCTGGAGAAGTCGAAGGACGACGTTTTCAACGTCTTCACCCACGTAGCCCGCCTCGGTCAGCGTCGTGGCGTCGGAAATCGCAAACGGCACCTCGAGGATCCGCGCCAGCGAGCGGGCCAGCAAGGTCTTGCCCGAGCCGGTGGGCCCGAGCAGCAGGATGTTGCTCTTCTCGACTTCGACCTCGGCGAACTCGGGCGCGAGGTCCCCCATGTCCTTGACCATGTCGGCGTCGAACATCAGGCGCTTGTAGTGGTTGTAAACCGCCACGCTCAGCACCTTCTTTGCATGGTCCTGGCCGATCACGTACTCATCGAGGGTCTTCTTGATCACCGAGGGCTTCACGAGCCGGAAGGACGGCTTGCTGTCCTGAACGACCGGCTTCACCTCCCTGTCGATGATCGTCTTGCAGACGTTCACGCAGGAGTCGCAGATATAGACTCCGGGACCGGCAATGATCTTTCTGACCTCGGCCTGGGACTTGCCGCAGAAAGAGCACAGGGTCATGCGTGACGATTTTGCCATGGGGGAAAATTCTTCTAGTGATTAACTTTGGAGTCGAGGCGGGAATTCATCCCGATCTGTATCGGCACGGCCCGCACGCGACTTGACAAGCCCATGCATCAGCCACGCCCAAGCGACAGCGGATTACACGTAGCCGTCCGGCGGATTCCTTCGCACCGCCCTCGCCCGGAGCCCGCCCGGTCAGGCGACGACCGGGACCGTGAACTTCTGCGCCTCGCGCGTGGATGCCACGACGTGATCGACCAGACCGTAGGTCTTGGCCTCTTCCGCGCTCATGTAATAGTCGCGGTCGGAGTCCTTCTCGATCTGCTCGGGATTCTTGCCCGTATGCCTGGCGATGACTTCGTTGAGAGTCCGGCGCCAGCGCAGGATCTCTTTCGCGGCGATCGCGATATCGGCCGCCTGGCCGCCCGCGCCGCCCGAAGGCTGGTGAATCATCACCCGGCTGTTGGGCAGGGCAAAACGTTTTCCCTTGGTGCCCGCCGCCAGAAGGACCGTCGCCATGCTGGCCGCCATGCCCACGCAGTAGGTCACGACGTCGCATTGCAGGAAGTTGATCGTGTCGTAGATCGCCATGCCACCCGTCACAACGCCACCGGGAGAGTTGATGTACAGGTGGATGTCCTTCTTCGGGTCCTCCATTTGGAGGAAGAGAAGTTGGGCTATGACAACATTGGCCACCCCGTCGTCGATCGGCGTTCCGATAAAGATGATCCGGTCCTTCAGCAGGCGCGAATAGATGTCCATCGCGCGCTCGCCGCGGCCTGTATTCTCGATGATGTAGGGAACGTAG
>JAJXVO010000411.1 GCA_021782105.1 bacterium | reverse complement strand
CTGCGCCTCAGCCAGGTGCTTCTCAACCTCGCGAACAATGCGATCAAGTTCACCGACACCGGCCGGGTCTCCGTGTCCGCGGGCGTGGAGGACCTGGCAGCCGACTCCGTTGTGCTCAAATTTGTCGTCGCCGACACCGGCCTTGGCATCGACCCAGCGACGCTCGCTCGCCTGTTCCAAGCCTTCACCCAGGCCGACACGTCCACCACGCGCCGTTTCGGGGGCACGGGCCTTGGGCTGACCATCAGCCGGCGGCTCGTCGAGCTGATGGGCGGCACGATCACCGCCGAGAGCACGCCAGGCGCGGGCAGCACCTTCACGTTCACGGCGGTCCTGCGCAGGCCACCCGCCGACCGGCCCGCCATGGCAACGCCCGCCACCGCCTCCTCCCCGCGAACCCTGATCTCCACCCCTCTCGTGCTCGTCGTCGAGGACCACGCCATCAACCAGGTCGTCTCACGCGAAATGCTTTCCAAGCTCGGAGCGCGCGTCGAGATCGCCGCGTCCGGCGCCGAGGCCATCGAGAAGGCCCTCGCCCCGGACGCCCGCCACGATCTCATCCTGATGGACCTGCAGATGCCCGACTTGGACGGCTACGAGGTCACCCGACGTATCCGAAACAAGAACACCGCCGTGCCCATCGTGGCCGCCACCGCCCACGCGATGAATCATGAGATCAGCCTCTGCCGCGCGGTGGGCATGAATGACCATATCGCGAAACCTTTCGGTCTCGCCGAACTGCGGGCCATTCTTGAGCGGTGGCTTCCCGCCTCCGCGGCCGCCGTGCTCCGGCCGTCCGCCTCGCGCACCGCAGACCCGTTCCATGCCGCGCCGCCGGCACGAGAGCGCATCGCCCCGCTCGTCTCCACCCTCGCTCGCCTGCTTCGCCGGCGAAGCCTTGAATCCCGCAGCCTCATCGACCAGCTCCGCACCCTCGACCCCGGCAATCCCCACATCCAGGCGGTCGCCGAGTGCATCGGCCGCCTCGATTTCACCGCCGCCTCCGCCCGTCTCGCCCCGCTCGCGGCGCAGCTCGGTATCCAGGATTTAGACACCAATCGCCATGACGAGCCCCAAGCCGACCATCCTGCTCGCTGAGGACACCGCGGCCAACGTCGAGATCGTCTATCGCATCCTCGGCGCGGACCACGACGTGCTCGTGGCGTCGAACGGGCGCGACGCCGTCGACCTTGCCACCGCCGAGAACCCCGACCTGGTGCTCATGGACGTGATGATGCCCGTGATGGACGGCTACGAGGCTTGCCGGCTCCTCAAGGCCGATCCCCGCACCGCCGAGATCCCGGTCATCTTCCTGACCGCAGTGGCGGCGGTCGACGCGGTCGTGAAGGGCTTCGACTCGGGCGGGGTCGACTACCTCGTCAAACCTTTTCATGCGCGCGAGCTGCTCGCCCGCACCCGGACCCATCTGGCCCTGCGCCAGACCCTGGCCGCGGAGCGTGCGCTTCGGCGCGAACTCGAGGATGCGCTCGGGCAGGTCCGGCAGTTGTCCGGGCTCCTCCCCATTTGCGCCAGCTGCAAGAAGATCAGGGACGAACGGGGCGAGTGGGACAACCTGGAGACGTATATCGCAAAACGATCCGAAGCGAGTTTCACCCACGGAATCTGCCCGGACTGCGCCCGCCGGCTCTACGGCATGGATCTCGACTCGCTGCGCGGATAGTCGGGGCCTGGACCCACGGGCGTCCCGATTTCGAGACGCATCGGTCCCGGAGTCGCGACAACCGCCCGCTTCCGGCACCTCTCCCGGATAAGGAAATCTCGGATACAAGGCCTTGGGGCCGCGCGGCATGAGAGGCGCCGCTTCAGGGGCGCACGGCACGTGCTCAATCGCCTCCCATGCACGCAGCCATCCCGCTCAAGTCGTCCCCCACGACCGTCCCCCGCGCGCCAGCGGGACCGGACGCCTCCGAGGCCCTGCAGGCGCTCTACCGCACCCTGTTTCTCTGCTCGTATACACCGGAGGCGGACGCCGCCGACGCCCGGGAACCGCAGCCGGCCGACCCCGGCCCGCCGCCACGCCAGGTCAATTGAGGCGCGCTTCGTTTTTTGTCGGATTCCGCCGCGCAACCGGCTACGGCTTCGCACCGCAGCACCATGCACGAACGCCTGACCGCCCTGTTCCTGGAACGCTTCGGCGCCGCCCCCGCCGAAATCGCCGACGTGCGCGCACACGGTTCCGACCGTAAGCTTTTTCGACTGAAGTCCGCGGATGGCGCGACGGCCATCGGTGTCGAGCATGACGACGCCGACGAGAACCGCGCCTTCGTCGCGTTTTCGCGCCACTTCAGGGCGGCCGGCGCCCCGGTGCCCGAGATATACGCGGCCGACCTCGGGGCGGGCTGCTACCTCGAGGAGGACCTCGGGGACACGACCCTGTTCGACCTGCTCCAGCGCGAGCGGGGCGGTTCGCCCGCGGTGCCGCCCTCGGTAGCCGCGCTGTACGAGGAGGCCGTCAGGGCGCTCGCCCGCCTGCAGATCGAGGGCGTCCGCGGCCTGGACACTTCGCTGTGCCACCCGCATTCCGCCTTCGACCGGCGGTCGATGTCGTGGGATCTCAACTACTTCAAATACTACTTCCTGAAGCTCGCCCGGGTGCCGTTCCATGAGCAGCGCCTCG
>JAJXVO010000410.1 GCA_021782105.1 bacterium | reverse complement strand
CGGCGGTCAGGCCGACGAGAAGGAGGCGGAGGCTACGCATAGGCGAGGATTGCATGCACGATCAACGCACCGGGGCAAGGCGCTTTCACGCTCCCTCCAGAATGATGCGCAGCGCCTCGGGGGTTTCGACGGGAGCCTCGCAAACAAAGCCGCGGCAGACGTACGCCCGCGCAGCGGTCAACCCGGCCGCGCCGTTCGCCTCGGGCACCCCCAGCCGCTCGCGCAAAGACGCGTCAGTTCGCGGCGTCACTCCGGCCAGGGCCCTCGGGCCGCCCGACGACGCGCAGGCCGCCTCGGCCAGCGCCTGAAATTCCCCGCTGCCGGGCTCCCCGACGAGCACGACCCGCGCCGGCGACGGCTCCGCCGCCCAACCGAGCGCCAGGAGCATCGTCGGCATGGCCTGAGGAATCGCCTCCCAGCGGCTGCGAAACGCCGCGAGCGTCCGCAAGGCACGCTCCCTCCAGTCATCCCTGCCGAACAGGACCGACAGCCGGAACAGGTTGCGCGCAGCCACGCTGCTCGCCGCCGGCTCCGCACCGTCGTAATCCTCCTTGAGCCGGAGGACGATGTCCCCCGCGTCGGCCGCGGAATTGAAATAGCCGCCGAGCTCATCGTGAAAACGGACGTCCATCCGCTCCTGCAGCACCCGCGCCCATTCCAGCCAGCGCCCATCGAAGTCGGCCTCGTGGAGATCGAGCAGGCCCTGGATCAGGAACGCGTGATCCTCGGCCACCGCCGGTGCACCACGCACGCCGTCGCACCAGGAGCGAACCAGCGCACCCGAGGGCTCGTCCCACAGTTCGCGACGCAAAAACTCCGCACAGCGTATCGCCGCGCCGAGGCACGCCTCGCGTCCCTCGCGCCCGCCCCGCCAGCGCTCCGCGACCACCGCCGAGGGCGAGGTCGCCGCCTTCGCGAGAGCCGAGAGCATCAGCCCGTTCCACGCTGTCACGACCTTGCGGTCGCACAACGGACGCGGACGCGCGGCCCGCGCTCCGCGCAGCAGCTCGAGCGATTCGGCCACCAGCTGCACCGCTCGTTCAGGCTCGAGGCCTTGCCGCTCCGCCGTGGCCCCGAGCGGCCGCGCCTGGGCGAGCAGGTTCATTCCGCGAAACTCCTCCTGGGGATCCCTCGCCTCGGGCACATTGCCGCCCGCCTGCACGCCGAAGTGATCCGCCATGAAGGCCGCCGCCGGGCCCAGCACGCGGTCGAACTCCTCCCTGCCCCACACGTAAAACGCACCCTCGCGATGTTCGCCGTCCGCCGCACCCGGCACCTCCGAATCCGCATCCTCCGCGGAATAGAATCCCCCGGCCGCGTCGGTCAGGTCGGCCAGCACGTAGTCCAGGATGTCCCGGGCCAGCCAGGCATAGCGCTCATCCCCAGTCGCCCGGCGCGCCTCGAGGGCGACCACGGAAAGCTGGGCCTGGTCGTAGAGCATCTTCTCGAAGTGCGGCACAAACCAGTCCTCATCCACTGAATACCGGTGAAACCCGCCACCCACGTGGTCGTGAATGCCTCCGCGGCTCATGTGCGCCAGGGTTTCCTCCACCATCCGAAGCGACTCGCGCGCATCGTCCGCATCCGCCGACCGCGCCGCGAAGTCCAGAAGGAACAGGAGAAGGCCCGGCTGGGGAAACTTCGGCGCCCCGCCAAAACCGCCGCGGTCCGGATCGAATCGTTCGTTCAGGCCCGCAAACGCCTTCTGGCGGATCGCGTCCACGAACCCCGCCTCCGCCTTCAACGGGCCCGCCGCCGCGATCGCGTGCTCCGACAATTGCGCGCCCAGCGCCCGGTAGGCCCGTTCCGACTCGCTCAGGAACTCCTGGCGGTCCACCGCCCAGCCCTTCGCGATCGCCTCGATCACACGCGCAAACCCGGCGCGCCCATGGCGGTCGTCGGGCGGAAAATACGTGCCGCCATAGAACGGCTTCAGGTCCGGCGTCAGCCACACGCTCATCGGCCAACCGCCGTGCCCTGTCATCGCCTGGATGTACGTCATGTACACGCGGTCCACGTCGGGCCGCTCCTCGCGGTCCACCTTCACGCTCACGAAATGCCGGTTGAGCGACTCCGCGATCGCCGGCGACTCGAACGATTCGTGCGCCATCACGTGGCACCAGTGGCAGGTCGCGTACCCCACCGACAGGAAGATCGGCTTCTGCTCGGCACGCGCACGCGCAAACGCCTCCTCGCCCCAGGGCATCCAGTCGACCGGGTTTTCGGCGTGCTGGCGCAGATACGGGGAGGCGGAGGAGCTCAGTCGGTTGGGCATCCGGCAAGGAAGCACGGGCCGTCCGAAGCGCAAGATCCCGGGCAACCTTGGAATCCCGCCGCGCCGATTGTAAGGACGGACCGCTTGCCTTGCCGGCCCGTTCGGTTACCTCGTTTGCACCATGAAAGCCTTCCTCATCGCGCTCGGCGTCGTCGTAGTCGGCATCATCGCCCTGGGCGCCGTGGCCGTCAGCGGCTACAACAACCTCGTCACCAAGGAACAGTCAGTGGACGCCCAGTGGGCGCAGGTGCAGAACGTGTATCAGCGCCGCGCGGACCTGATCCCCAACCTCGTGCAGACGGTCTCCGGGGCCGCGAACTTCGAAAAATCCACGCTCGTGGAGGTGACTAACGCCCGTGCCTCCGTCGGCCGCCTGACGATCG
>JAJXVO010000409.1 GCA_021782105.1 bacterium | reverse complement strand
TCACCATCCTCAAGTGCGAGCGTGCCGATACCGAGGGGCGCGGGAATGCCCGCCACGAAGCTGCCGTAGGTGGAAACCGGGATCTCCCAGACCTCCACTTCGATGCCGCGCCCTTCCTCGGTGACCCGGACCAGGCCTGGCTTGGGCGGTGTCGTTCCCGGCAAGGCGTAGAACCGGTACGCGGGGGCGGTGCGGGCGGCCCTGACGAGCCGGCCGCCGCGCTCGAGCAACTGGCCATTCAGCGGCAGGCCGGACAAGTGGGCTCCACACACGGCGACCCGCACGAGCCTGTCGTGGTTTGCCGGGTACAGGGCGGAAGCCGGTGGCGCCTCGCCCAGGCTGCGGGCCGCCCAGGCCAGCAGGCGATCATCGTGAAAGGCCGGAGCGGAGAGCGTGACGCCCCAGGGCATGCCGTTTGGCAGGAAACCCGCGGGCAGCGCGATCGCGCACAGGTCCAGCAGGTTCATGTGGTTGGTGTACAGGCCGAGGCGGCTGTTGAGCCGGATCGGATCGGCGTCGACCTCGGCGACGCTGTAGATCGTCGGCGTCGTCGGCGTGAGGATCGCGTCCACGGATTCCCAGATGGCATCGGCCTCGCGGCGCAGCTCCGCCAGGCGGTACTGTGCCTCGAACGCGGATACGGCACGCAGGGATGACGCCGGGGCGATGATCTCGCGCGTCACAGGATGAAGCGCCCCGGGACTGCGCTCCAGGAAGGCGCCGATCGCCGCATACCGCTCGGCGACCCAGGGGCCCTCGTAAAGGAGACGCGCCGTCGCGAGGAAGGGACCGTAGTCGATCTCGACCACCGACGCGCCCAGTGCGCGCCAGACGCCGACGGCCGAGGCAAAGAGCGCCGCGGCCCCCGCGTCGCCGAAAAACTCGAGCTGATCCGCGCGCGGCACGCCGATGCGCGGCGGCCACGGGGTCGGACGGGAGGGCGGCGTCGTGCGCCGGCTCCACGGATCCTCAGCTTCGTAGCCCGCGGCCACGCGCAGCACCTCCGCCGCCTCACCCACCCGGCGCGTGAAGATCGACACGCAGTCGAGGCTTCGGCAGGCGGGCACCACGCCCAGGGTGCTGATCAGCCCGCGGGTCGGCTTCAGGCCGACCAGGTGATTGAACGCCGCGGGCACGCGCCCGGAGCCGGCGGTGTCGGTCCCGAGTGCGAACGAACACAGCCCGGCGGCCACCGCCACCGCGGAACCCGAGCTCGAGCCGCCCGGGATGAAGTCTGCGCCAAACGGGTTGCGCGGCACGCCGTAGGGTGAGCGCACGCCCACCAGGCCCGTCGCGAACTGGTCGAGGTTCGTCTTTCCGAGCGCGACCGCCCCCGCCGCCTCCAGGCGCTGCACCACCCGCGCAGAGCGCGCGGGCGTGTATGCAAAGTCCGGACACGCCGCGGTCGTCGGCAGCGGCGCAAAGTCGATGTTGTCCTTGATCGCGAACGGCAGTCCGCGCAGCGGCAGGGCCGACGCCGGCGCGGCATCGACCGCCCGGGCGCGCGCGAGCACCGCCTCGCGCTCCAGGCGCGAGATCCAGACGGCGTCGTCGCCCCGCGCGTCGAGCCGGCCGCACCAATCCGCGGCACAGGCCTCGACGGAACGGGATTCCAGCACCTTCCGCAACGCGGAGAAGCCGAGTGGAGAGTCAGGAATGGAGGGCATTGAAAAGAAGCGGAAAGCGAGGAGTGAGCGGGAATGGGTCGGGCGCGGACGGCGGTTCGACCGAGGTCCCGCCGGCGTCTTGACGGGAAGCCCCGGTCTGAGACGTCATCGCGCCGGCGAACGCCCAGACGCCGCGTGCGGCATCGATGATGCGCTGATCGGAAATAGAAGCGAGAAGCGAGCAGTGAGAAGCGGGAATGGCCGTGCCCGCCTCACGCGACTTGACTGAAGCCGATGCGCCGCCGCGCTCCAAATGCGCAGCCTCGTGAAGGCGCTGACCTCCTTCTCGCTCCTCGCTTCCCGCTTCTCGATTCCTTGCATCCGTCATGGTTTCAGCACGACGAGCGGTTCTCCGGCCTGGACCGGACGACCCTCCTCGCAGCGCACCCGGGCGACCTCGCCGGCGGACGTCGCGGAGGCGGTTATTTCCATCTTCATGGATTCGAGGATGACCAGTGGCTGGCCGTGCTCCACGCGCTGGCCGGGCTGGACGAGGATCTTCCAGACGTTGCCCGGCACCTGGGCCGGCACCGCCACGTGGCCCGCGGGCAGCGCCTCGGCGTCGGTCTCCGCGGAGGCCTCGGACTCGGCCGAGAAATTGAGCTGGCCCGATTCCTCCCAGCGCCGCCGCTCGGCCTCGAACGAGGCCTGCTGGCGGCTCTTGAACGCATCGATCGAGCCGGCGTTCGCCTTCAGGAAAGCCTGGTAGTCGCGCATCCGGAAGGTCTCGTGCTCGACCTTCAGCTTGTAACGGCCGCGCGGGAAATCCTCGCGCAGGCGGAGGAGCTCCTTCGCCGACACCTCGTGGAAGCGGATCTGGTCGAAGAACCGCAGGAGCCAGGGCTTGCCGCCCGTGAAATCCGCGGTCTGCCGCCAGCGGTTCCACATCTGGATCGTGCGTCCGATGAACTGGTATCCGCCGGGCCCCTCCATGCCGTACACGCAGAGGTAGGCCCCGCCGATGCCGACCGCGTTCTCCGGGGTCCAGGTGCG
>JAJXVO010000408.1 GCA_021782105.1 bacterium | reverse complement strand
GCCCCCCTTGCCCCACTTCACGGGCCGGCGATGCGTCGTCGTCACACCCTCGCCCTTCCTCCCCATGAACCTCGTCCGCCCTGATCCAAACCTCTTTCGCACAAGATAAACCACCCGCATTCCGGAATCCCCACCTTGCCGTCGCCACACGCGCGGCCGATCTCGTCGGCCGCCGGCTTTCTCCGACTACTCCACGGCCGGCCGCACCCGCCGGTATTTCAAAGGCCCCCCTCTACGCCTTCGGTCACGGATTGAGCTATAGCCGCACCCGCTACGGAAAGCTCACGGCCGCCACACCCAAGGTGACGCCCACCGGCACCGTCGAGTTCAAGACAACCATCGCCAACGTCTCGGGTCCGCAGGACGACGAGGTTGTCCAGGTCTGTGCACGCGAACTTTCGGACCGCCCCAACCGCCCCCTGCGCCAGCTCGTCGCCTTCAGGCGCGTCTCGCTCGCCCCGGGCGCACACACCGTCGTGGATCTCTCAATACCCACTTCGGAACTCCGGCACTGGGACGACGCCAGCGGCGCCTCCCGGGTCGATCCCTGCGCCTACGCGTTCGATGTCGGGCCGGCCTCCGACCAGCCCGAGCTGAGCACCACCGTGACGGTCGCGCCCTGAGACGCCGCCGCGAGGCGGACTCAGTGAAACACCGTGGCGATCAATCCCGCGATTCCCACGGCAAGCGCCGCAAGCGAGTCGCCGGCGATCAGGCCGCCGCCGATGAGCGACATCGCACTCATGTCGGACGGCAGCTCCGCGTCCGTCGTGGCCGTCCGCTTCGCCTTCCTCCGCGCCATCCAACCGTCGTAAAGCGAGGATATCACACCGCCGCCCGCCCACCAGTACAGCGTGTTGAGCTCCACAAAGCCGCCGAACGACGAGGCATAGGGGCTCGGCAGGAAGACCGCGTCGACCAGAAAGTCGACCACCCAGCCCCGCTTGCCGCTCTTGATGAACTTCTGGTATCCAACCGACTTGGACAAACGTTTGCGCAGGATCTCCGTGACCAGCCCGATCGAGACGCCGATCACGAGGGCCGTCATGATGTGTCCGCCCCCCGGCTGCGTGATGCCGCGCAGCGCGCCCACGAACTTGTACGTCATCGCCGACTGCCAGTCCTTCGCACCCTCGACGTGATGGCTGAACTGGTCGATCTTCAGCACCGGATACGCGCTCATGAACACCTTCGCGAGGAGAACCGAGAGGAACGCGCCCATCGTGATGCCGATGACCTGGTAGCGGAACTGCACGATACGGTTGGTCCCCAGGCGCCAGCCGGTCGACCGGTCCTGCTGCATGTCGCCTCCCTCGCTGCACGCGATCAGCAGGATCGCCGCGCACATGAGCCCGACCTTCGGATCGCGAAGGCCCATGCCCGCGAGGATGAATACCGTCAGCACGAAGGCGCTCGAGATCGGATTGCTGTCCGAAATCCCCGCGGCGATGCCGTTGATGAGCACGAAGACGAAGGACAGGGCCACCGCCACCAGTAGGTAGGGCAGAGGTTGGCCGAGCGCCACGTGGCCGACGACCACCAGCGCCGTCGCCCAGAACACGATCCAGAGTATGAGGCGGAACTGATTGACGTTCTTCCAGTCCTCGGCGCCGTTCCCTTCCGCGGGCTTGGTATCCCGCAGTCGCCGGGCCGCCTGCACCAGCAGCAGGCTCACGTCCAGCAGCGCCGCGCCGAGGATCATGCCCAGCGCGATGATGAAGCCGATCTTGCGGAAAGGATCGTCGGGGCCGAGCCAGCCCACGTGCACGAGCATGGGCTTGCAGGCGGCGCCCACGAGGCCCAACACGAGACCCGAAAGCGCCAGTCGCGCACCCACGATCATTCCCGCCCCGAAGGTCGATGTCGAAAGCCCGATCGCGCCACACCACGCCACGTTCAACGACGCGAGCCCTCCCAAAAAACCCGCGGCTAGGCCGCCGCCCAGTTTGATCACCGAACGCTTCAACAGATCCTTGTCGGTGAGCGCACGCAGGATGTTCGCAACCGCGAACCCCGAAGGATAGGCAAGCTGCATACGATCCACGACGATCGGGGTATACAACATGCCAACACCGACCCCGAACATGCCGATGCACAGAAAATAGAGCACCAGTTGCCACATCGGCGGCTGCGGAATTCCCAGCCAGCTCATCGCCTGCACCAGCACCGCCATGCCGCACATGCCGGCCACGGACGAAGCCATGGTCTGAAGGTAATTGGCGCCGTGTTTCCCCTCGGGACCGTAGGGCAGCGTGACTGTGCTTCCCAGGATGCCGGCCAGCACCTGGCCGCCGACGAAGAAGCCGATCGAGAAATTCATGAACGCCGCGGATATTCCGCCCAACGGCCCAAGAATGAAAATCGCCACCGCGGTGAGCATGATGTGGTAGCCAGGCGAGCCCAGCCGCGGCAAAAAACGCCGCTTGGTCGGCATGGAGGGGTCTTCGGGTAACATGGAGCTTGGCATTAGATGAAAACGTTCCCCCGAAGCAAGAACCCCGCCACCCCCTCCCCAAGGGACAGGCCAATTTCTCCACCGGCCAATTTCTCCTCCACCGCACCTCCCCCAAGGGACAGGCGGATTTTCGGAGGAGGAAAGCCACCGCCCATTCACGATTCATAAGGGACAGGCGGATTTCAATGGGACCGCGGACAGGACGTTTAA
>JAJXVO010000407.1:1337-2668 GCA_021782105.1 bacterium | reverse complement strand
CGCCGCTCGACACAGGTGCCGCAGCGTCCGCAATGGCGCGCGCCACCTTTGTAGCACGACCACGTCCGTCCAAAGTCCACCCCCAGCCGAGACCCGAGCCCGGCGACGGCCCCCTTGTTCATCTCGATGAACGGCCGGAGCAGCCGGATGCCCGCATAGGTCCCGCTCCTCATCGCCTCTCCCATCGCCGCCATGAACGCCTCCCGGCAGTCCGGGTAGATCGCATGGTCGCCTCCGTGCGCGGCAATGACCAGCCCCTCCGCCCCGACGCTCTCGGCGTATCCAGCCGCCACCGACAGCATGATCGCATTTCGGAACGGCACGACGGTCTGCTTCATCGTCGCCTCCTCGTAATGCCCGTCCGGAATCTCCCCTCCTCCCGAGAGAAGGTTCGAGGCAAAAAGCCGGGCCATGAAATCCAGCGACACCACTTCGTTCCGTACACCAAGCCCCGCACAGTGCTCGGCCGCAAACGGCAGCTCGCGATGATTGTGCTTCGACCCGTAGTCGAAGCTGATCGCAGCCAGCACGTCGTGTTCGGCACGAGCCCAGTGAAGCGCCGTGACCGAATCCATGCCGCCCGAACAAAGTACCACCACTCGCATGGCCGACTCCTAGGGTCCCCAATCCGCTCCGGCGAGGGCATTTTTGCTCTCCTCCGCCATCCGGGTAAACCAACCGTAAATCCCGTGTCACCCCATGGTGCGCCGGGTCCGAATCACCTATACTGCCGTCTGACACGTCGCGCATCCATGAATCTCGCCAGAAAAATCCTGCTCGTTCACCCCGACTCACGAATCCGGCGCCGCTGCGTCATGCTGCTCGCCGCCTGCGGTTTCGACGTCCGGCATTGCGCGACGGCCGCCGAAGGTGAGGAGGCCGTGTCGTCCGAGTGGATCGACCTCGCCGTGATCGCGCACGACCTTCCGGACGCGCCCGATCTCGAGCTCTCAAACAGGCTCCGGAGGGCCCAGCCGACCCTCGCAATCATGCTCCTCGTCGAGCAGCTCAAGTTCCCACTTGTCGTCCAAGGCGTCCGCCACGGTGTGCACGAGATGATCCCGCCCTCCGAAGACCTCGCGCCGGTCGTCTCTCGGGTCTGCGCCTATTTCGAGGTGGTCCCATCGTTCGACGCCGGCATCGTGTCCCATGAACTTAGCCAGGCGGAATCCGTGCTCGAATTCGCCGGGGGGATCTCCACGCCGGCCGCCGCGAGCGCGGCCACCGACCTCGCCCAGGCCGCCCGCGAACGCGCCGTGCTCGAGGGTCAGCTCCTCAGGCTCGCCCACGAGCGCAATGCGCTCGAAGTACAGCTCCGGAACCTCCTCACC
>JAJXVO010000407.1:0-1327 GCA_021782105.1 bacterium | reverse complement strand
ATCTCGCCCGGGTGCGCGCCGACCTCGCTGGCGTGCGAAGCCAGCGCGAGCTCGTCGCCGCAGCCCGCGCCGCCATCGAGGAGAACGCCCGCTGCCTGGCCGCCCAGCGCGCCGAGGCGTTTCGCGAACAGCAGGCGGTCGAAAACGAACGCCGCAGTCTCGATCGTATCGGACCTTCGGAGACAGCGGCCACTCCGGCCACCGGCCCCGGCGCCGCCCCCCTCGCCTCTCAGCGGCTCCAGCTCTCCCGGCGCGCCGACCAGCTCGCAGCCGAGTCCGAACACATTAGCCGCGAACGGGCCCAGCTCGCGGCCGAACGCCAGTCCTGGCACCGGGACTTGGAAACGCTCCGCGACGAGGAAGCCAATCTCCGGCGCTACGAGGCACGCCTCCGCGACCTGCAGGCCTCCCTCGAAACCGAGCGCCTCGCCCTCGCCGCCGCCAAGCAGAGCCCCCAGCGTTACAACGACGAGACCTCCCTAACCACGCCGGACGACCTCCGGGACCAGTGGACCCGATTCCAGCGCGCCACCGAGTTGTTCGAGGCCGAAAAGGCCCACCTGCGCGAAGACCGGCTCGCTCTGCGCGATTGGGAATCGGCCCTCAAGAAACGGGAGGAGGTCCTGACCCAGCGGGAAAAGCCCCCCGCCCCCCCAGGCGCTCCCGTACACGCGGTCCGCCCGCCCACGGACACCCCGTCGGCTCCGGCAAAAGGCGAAAAGCCCGAAGGCTCGCATTCCTCCACGTTGCGATCCCTCACAAGGGCCCCGTTCGAGGCCGCCAAGGCAGTGCTGAAATCGCGGAAGTGATCCGGTTCAGCGGCGCACCGGGGTCACCCACACCCGCACCGTTCGATCTGCATTCATCGGCGAGACCGCATACGAGTCGATGTTGTAGTACCGAAGCTTCCCGTCGACGGATACCCGAACCACCAGTTGCACCCGCTTCGGCGGTTCGATGTCGCTCGCCTTGTAGTTGATCGTGAACGGCACCGGTGGCGCACCGGCCGCCTGCACCGTTGTCTCGCCGATCACGATCGGATCGTCGTTCGTCACGTCCACCATCCGAACCAGCACCGAGGTCTTGCCCAGCGGCGGAAGCGGATGGAAGTCCACCGTCCCATGCAGCATCTGGTCGCCCAGCGGGGCCGACGAAATGTCGAGGTGGGAACAGGCGGTTCCAAGGATTCCAATCAGGGCAAGGGCGACGGTCAGGCGGACGAACGACATTCGGGAATGGGGTTTCCTGAGCCAGTCTGCCCCGCCCGTCTTCGTTGTCACCACAAACTTGGGACCCCGCCGCACCTCACAGCAAGTCCGCCGCGAGT
>JAJXVO010000406.1:1742-2670 GCA_021782105.1 bacterium | reverse complement strand
CCGTATTACACGTCGCGGAGCTCGTACTGCGGGATCATCGACCTCGCCGGGTTCCCGAAGGACAGCTATTACCTCTACCAGGCGCGCTGGAGGCCGGACCTCCCGATGGCGCACATCCTGCCCTCGTGGACCTGGCCGGATCGCATCGGCAAGATCACACCGGTCCACGTCTTCACCTCGGGTGACTCCGGCGAGCTGTTCCTCAACGGCCGCTCGCTCGGCAGGCGCGTGAAGGGACCCTTTCAGTATCGGCTCCGCTGGGACGAAGTGCGGTACGAGCCCGGCGTATTGAAGGTCGTGACCTACAAGGCGGGCCGGGTGTGGGCGACCGACGAGGTGCGCACCGCCGGTGCCGCCGCGAAGCTGGAAGTGTCGCCGGACCGGACCATGATCCGCGACGACGGACGCGACTTGAGCTTCGTGACCGTCCGCGTCGAGGACGCCAGGGGCACCCTGGTGCCCGATGCCAACAACCCACTCGAGTTTTCCGTGACCGGCCCCGGCGAGATCGTCGCCACGGACAACGGCGACCCGAGGAGCTTTGTTCCCTTCCCGTCGCACAGCCGCCCCGCATTCAACGGACTTTGCCTTGTCATTGTCCGTTCAATACCGGGCCGGTCGGGTCCGATCGTGGTGCACGCGTCCGGCGCGGGGCTGCAGGAAGGCACTGCGACCGTCAGCGCTGAGGCGTCCGCCCGCTGAGAGCCTGGGTGGGCGGCGACGCTCTCGGGATCGGACAGAGCGTCCGCCGCGACCGAAGCGGACCCGTTGGTTGACCACGACCGAGTTGGACGGAGCATGCGCAATGGCGGACGGGCCCACCGGCCCGTCGACCCGCCCCGATCTGGTCGGCAGGTCAGACGGTGACGCCGGCCCCCGTTGCCGCGCTCCAGCGCTCGAGCGCCGCCAGCAGCTCGCGCTTGCGTAT
>JAJXVO010000406.1:0-1732 GCA_021782105.1 bacterium | reverse complement strand
GTATCGGTTTGGTTACGTAGTCGTTCATCCCGACGGCGAGGCATTTCTCCCGGTCGCCCTGCATGGCGCTGGCCGTCAGGGCGATGATATAGACCGGAGCCGACCAGGGACAGGCGGAGCCCGAATCCCGCTCCCGCGCGCGAATCAGCCGCGTGGCTTCGAATCCATCCATTTCGGGCATCTGGCAGTCCATCAGGATCAACGAGTACGAGACGCGCTGAATCGCTTCGACGGCCCCGATTCCATTGACGGCGGTGTCGGCGACGCAGCCCAGTTTCCTCAGCCATCCCAGGGCGACCTTCGTGTTCACGGCATTGTCTTCCGCCAGGAGTACGCGGGACTCCGCGAGCTTCTGTCGAACGGCAGGCGACGGCTCGAGGGGTGTGGTCGCGCCGGAAATCGCGGCGTCGGCCTGCACGCTGGTCGCGCTGTGGATCACGTTGGAAAGGCAATTGAACAGGGGCGATTGCTTCACCGGCTTGTGCAGCACCGCCTCGATTCCGGCGGTTCTCATTTCATCCTCGGTGAGTGCGTGCCCAAGGGAGGCCAGGGCGATGATCTTGACCGCCGAGATCGCGGGATCGCCCTTGATCGCGTGGATGAGCGTGAGGCCGTCGGGATCCGGCATTTCGAGGTCGACGAGGACCATGTCGACGGGACGGCCGCCTGTGGCGGCTTCGCGCAACAGGGCCAGCGCCTCCGGCCCGTCGGCCGTGCCTGGCTCCGGCAGCCTCCAGCTGCGTATCCGTTCGCGCAGGACCCGGCGGCTGCTGGCGTTGTCGTCGACCACGAGCACGCGAAGGGTTCCCCAAGAGTCTTCTCCCGTCGCCGCCGCTTCGACGTCGACCGTCTTTCCGAACTGCACCTTGAACCAGAACGTGGAACCCTTCCCCGCCTCGCTCAGGACTCCGATCTCCCCGTCCATCATGCCGACGAGCTGCTTCGAAATCGCGAGGCCGAGCCCCGTGCCTCCGAATCGGCGGGTCGTTGAGCTGTCAGCCTGGGAAAACGCCTGGAACAGCCGGCCCTGGGCCTCGGCCGGTATGCCCACGCCGGTGTCGATGACCTCGAAACGAAGGCCGACCCGCTGGTCGCTCTCGGAATCGGGCCTCACCCGGACGATGACCTCGCCGCCTTTCGTGAACTTGATGGCGTTGCCCACAAGGTTCACCAGGATCTGGCGCAGCCGGCCCGGGTCGCCGCGCAGCAGGCGTCGGACGGAGGGATCCAGGTCGAGCACGAGCTCCGTACCCTGCGCCTGGGCCCGTTCGGCCAGGATGTCCAGGGTCGTCTCAACCGTCTCGACCAGGTCGAAATCCAGGATCTCGAGCGTCAGCTTCCCAGCCTCCAGCTTCGAGTAGTCGAGCACGCTGTTGATGATGCCCAGGAGTGCGTCCGCGCTCGCACGGACCGTCTCCGCGTATTCGCGCTGGGTGGGACCCAGCTCGAGGTCGAGCAGGAGGCTTGTCATGCCGATCACCCCGTTCATCGGAGTGCGGATCTCGTGGCTCATGTTCGCGAGGAACTCGCCCTTGGCCTTGGTGGCGGCTTCCGCGGCGTCCTTTGCGGCGCGCAACTCGCGCGTGCGCTCCTCGACCTGCCGTTCGAGGAGTGCGACAATGAATCCAACCACCACGACAGTGAAAGTCTGTTTCGCCGAATTTGACGATTCGCGGCGAAAGGAAGCTGCCACGGACGCGGGCCGCGAGGTTCCACCGGAAAGCACGGCAGC
>JAJXVO010000405.1:1018-2675 GCA_021782105.1 bacterium | reverse complement strand
GAACTCGAGACCAAGCTCAAGGCTCTCTCGACCGGCACCAAGTAACCGGCCTCCACTGAAGACCTCATGGCGCGCAAGAAAAAGGCCGAAGCCCACGGAGGAGCGTGGAAGGTTGCCTACGCCGACTTCGTGACGGCGATGATGGCCTTGTTCATGGTCCTGTGGATCAGCGCCCAGGATAAAAAGATCCTGCTCGCCACCTCGCGCTATTTTCAGAATCCGTTCAACTCACCGCTCGAGAAGAGTTCGGGCGTGATGGAGTTCAATTCCGACAAGGCCAGCCAAGGTGGCTCCAGGGATGACGCCCAAGGCGGTTCCTCCAAGCCGCAGACCAGCCCAAAGGAGATCGACCTGCAGTTCCTCAATTCCGTCGCGAAGGATTTTTACCGGCTCCTCAACCTCCAGGAGGATCTCGCGGACAAGCCGATCGACATCCAGGTCACCAGCGACGGACTCCGCATCACGCTGTTCGACCGTGCCCGCAAGCCGCTTTTCAAGGGAAACACCTCCGAGTTCACCGAGTGGGGACGATTTGTGATGCAGAACCTCGCCTGGATCATCGACCGCTACAAATTCAAGGTCGTCATCGAGGGCTACACCAAGAGCGGCCTGTCGTTCACTCGGAAGGATTATTCGGATTGGGACCTTTCGACGGACCGGGCCAACGCCTCCCGGCGTGCGCTGACGTATTACGCGGTCGACCCGAGATTCGTCGAGCGCGTGACGGGCTACGGCGACACGCGCCCGGTCCAGGGTGAACCGAGCAGTTCCGATTCGAATCAACGCGTCGCGATCAGCCTCTCACCATCGCCCATTTCCTGGCATCGCTCCACCGCCGACGTCGACACCTTCAACACCGCTAAGAAGGCTGCGACGAAATCCACCTCCACCGCCACTCCATGAAATCCTTCCTCCAAGGCCGCCCCGTCCAGCAGACCCCCGCGCTCCGATCCCTGTCGTCGCCTGGCCTCGAAGGCCTCGCAAAGGGGAAGCTGGCGCATTCGCACGAAAGCGAAGGTGGGGGACCCAATGTCGAGTGTGTCAAACAGGGCGAGAAGGTCGTTCGACTGATCGTCACCTGCTCCTGCGGCGAGAAGATCGAGATCGAGTGCCTCTATCCGGCCGGCGGCTGAGGACTTCTCCGCACGAAGCGTGCGGCTCTCCCGCTGAAGCGCGCCCATCGGCGCGCGTTTTCCGAACCCACACGGGCGCGACTTTGGTCGCGCCCCGCGCATTTACGGGGATGGCGATCGCACGCGAAACCGTGGGCAGGCTTTTCCCATCCCCGCCAGTCGCGACCTCCCGAGCGCTCGGCAAAGCTTGCCGGTCCTTCGCCCGTCCGGAGTCGTGCCAACTTTTCGCCATGGGGCGTCAAAAAATTATGGAGCGGAAGTCGCTAAAAGACAGTGGGAAGCGGTGCCGGTGTCCGTGGAGGCACGAGGTTGGCTTAACTGTGGTCGACCATGAATATCGGCCTGTACGAAAGCGCCTCTGCCATGAACGCCCTGGAGCGGTGGCAGGATGCCGTGGCCCAAAACATCACGTCGAGTCAGGTCACCGGATACAAGAAACGCACGGTGGATTTTGCTGCGACGCTGATGGGCGAGATGTCGACGGGTGGAAAAAACCCGATCGGCGATGGTCAGCCCGGATCCTT
>JAJXVO010000405.1:0-1008 GCA_021782105.1 bacterium | reverse complement strand
GACGAAGCGCCCCCTTGATCTCGCGCTCCAGGGCCCGGGGTTCTTCGTGATGCAGGCGCCGGATGGCTCGCGCACCTACACGCGCGATGGCGGGCTCTCGATTCGCAACGATCGCACGCTCATCAGCGCCTCCGGGGCGGAGATCCTCTCCGACGCCAATTCCCCCATCCAGACTCTTCCGAACGGAAATCCGATCACGATCAACGCCGACGGCACCGTGTACCAGGGACCGGCCCGCCTCGGAAAGGTCAAGGTCGTGAAGTTCGACGACAACAGCCGCCTCATTCCGGTCGGCACCGGCGGCTTCATCGCCCCCGGTCAGGACCCGGTCACCGTCGAAAAACCCGACGTGATGCAGGGTTACCTCGAGGGTTCCAATGTCAGTCCGCTGCGGGAAATGGTCGACCTCGTCATGATCTCCCGCGCCTACGAGGCGAATCAGAAACTGATTCAAAGCCGCGACGGCACCTTTGAGAAAGCTCTCGAAAAACTCGGCTGATCGCCCCTGTACCTCCCTCCCACCTGTTAATCGCACGCCATGAATCTTTCGCTCTACTCCGCAGCCACGGGCATGGAGGCCCAGCAACTCAACCTCGACACGATTGCGAACAATCTCGCGAACGTGAACACGCCGGGATTCAAAAAGAGCAAGATCGAGTTTCAGGACCTGCTCTACCAGAAGCCCAGGTCCGCCGGCAGCGAGACGGCCGGTGGTAACGTGGTCCCAACCGGCATCGAGGTCGGCAATGGTTCGCGCGTCGCGGCCACGGCCAAGGATTTTTCCCAGGGCGAACTGACTTCCACCGGCGGAAACCTCGACCTCGCCATCCAGGGCGACGGCTTTTTCGAAGTGCAGCGCCCCGACGGCACGATCGTCTACACCCGCGACGGCTCATTCAAGCTGAATGCCAGCGGCCAGGTGGTCACCGCCGACGGCATGCCCGTCCTCTCCAATTTCCAGGCCATTCCGAGCGGCACGACCTCGATCAGCATCGACACGTCGGGCAA
>JAJXVO010000404.1:2181-2687 GCA_021782105.1 bacterium | reverse complement strand
AGCAGCCGGCGAAGAAGCGCAGGTGGCGGAGGGACACCTGTCCCGTGGCCTGCCCCAGGTTGAAACTGAGCGCTCCGGGCGAGGTGCCCACGCCGTGTGCCGGGAACACGATCCGCTCATGGGTCCACGTGGTCGTGAGCGGGAGAGTCTGCATCGCCCCGAAGCTGCGCCACGCCTCCTTGGTCGCGGGGTCCACGCTGACCGACACCTGAATCTTGCGGTCCTTGTCCGCACGGGCGTCGAATTCGACGGTGTAAACCTGGCCGTCCGAGAGCTTCAGGCCACCGGTCGACACCTGGACGTGCCAGTCCATGCCGGTGGTTTTCGTGACCTTCACGTTGAGTTCCGAACCGTTCGATCCGGGAAGAATTTCGGCCCGGCAGTCGGCCTCGAGATGGCGCGTCCAGGTGGCGGACGGCGAAAGCACCTCGGAGCCGCCGGTCGCCGCGGGTTTCCAGGCTGCCGCGAGTGCGGCGTCGGTCGGGTAGTGGCGCGCGAGCCAGGCG
>JAJXVO010000404.1:0-2171 GCA_021782105.1 bacterium | reverse complement strand
AGACCCTGAAGCTCGCCCCGGAAGGGCTGCGGGTAGGTGTCGAGCCCACGCCCGAGGTCGCGCGTCCAGTAGCCCAGGAGCGAGTTCTCGTTGTTGGTCTCGACGATCGCCACTGCCGGATCGTCCGCCAGAGAGTATCCGGTGTATGGATTCTTCGGGGTCAGGAACTCGCGCGCGTAGAGCTTTTGCAGCTCGATCATGCGGTGGTCGTACATGTCGACGCGCTTCTGGAAGTCGGGGAACTGCGTGACCGTCGCGGGGAAGCCGTCGGCGGGCACCAGGGTCTTCGAGACCTTCAGGTTCACGTCGACGTAGATGCCGCGGGCCTTGAGCGCCGCGACGAGACGGTGGATTTTGTCGAGCTGGACCGGATCGATCTGCAGGTGGTCGTTGCGGTCCTTGCTCCAGATGCTTCCGCCGTTCTTCACATCCCAGGGGTTGTCGAGGTGGTGCAGGCGGACGATGTTGATGCCGTTGCGCGCGAACAGCTCGGCGAGCTCATCGGCGCGTTTGGCGGAGACGAATGCGTCGGACCCGGCGAGGTTGGCGCCCCAGAAGCGGATGCGGTGGCCGTCGCCCGTGACGAAGTGTCCATCTTCGACGCGGATTCGCCCGTGCGCCCCGGCGGGCGCGGAATTCAGAGCGCTGGCGTCGAGGGCCGAGCCGGCCGCGGGGGTCTCCAGCGGCCAGACAAACCAGCCCGCGGGCACGGAGTCCGCCGCGCGGCTGGCGATGGAGCCGAGGGCGAGCATCGCGGCCAGCGACAGCACGCGCCGGCGGAGCTTGGGTTGGATCGGGAGGAAGTCGGACATGATCTGCATAGGGGGGGATGTTGATCGAGCGACTTCCAGGGTGGGAGACTCAAGCCGGGAGCCGTCTCGCGAGGAGAAAGTCGGATGCGATCATTAGAGAGCCGGGGGGCGTGCCGCGCGGAAGGATCAAGGCACCACGAGCACCTGGTGACCCGGATGGAGCGGAAGGCTCTTTCCGTCCAAGCGGAAGGTGCCTGTGAGGCCCGGCGGGAGGTCGATCGTCGCCGTGAAGGTTGCTGCGTTGCGTTGGTAGGCGACGGAGATCAGTCCCTTCGGATGGGGAACGGTGCAGCGTGCTTCGTGAAGCGGTCCGAGGTTGGGGGCGATCAGCACGGTTCGAAATCCGGGGCTTCCGGGTCGGATGCCGCAGACGGTCTCGAGCAGGTCGCAGACAGGCGATGCGCTCCAGGCGTGGCAATCGCTGCGTGAGGGCTCGGGTGTCTCGGCGAAGGTGGTGAGGCCCATGGCAAGCATGTCGCGCCAGGGTCCGAGCTGGGCGATGTACTCGTCGCCCAGCCCTGCCTTCCGTATCGCGCGCAGGAGGTAGAAGCGGAAATAAATCGTGCAGGCGACAAGGGTTGGGTCGCTGATCACGCGGGACATGAGGTCGCGCGCCGCTGGGCCAGCGACGGCGCCGGACAGGACGGCGAGCGCATTTGCGTGCTGGCTGAATTCGCTCCGCGCAGGGGTGTCCGCGAGCAGGCGGCGCCCCGGATCCCAGCAGAGGCGCAGGGTGGCCTCGCGCAGCGAGCCCGCGAGTGCGCGGCAGCGGTCCGCCTCGCCGGTTTGCCCGAAGGCCTGGAAGAGGTCGGCGGCGTGCTCGAGCGCCAGGGCATACTGGAGCGTGATGATCGACGATCCGCCGGTCTCCGCGCCGGGAGGTTCGCCACCGCGGTCCAGCTTCGGGTCCCAGTGCCACTGCGCCGCCCAGTCGACGAAGCTCCAGTATGGAAGCGGGCCGAGCATGCCGGTCTTGGGATCGACGTGGCGGTCGAACCAGTCGAGCACCGCCCGGATGCCCGGGAGCCTCGCACGGACGAAGGCCGGGTCGTCCCGGAACATCCAGTAGTCGTGAACCATCTCGACCCACGACAGGGAAAACGTGTCGATCACCTGCGGCGGATCGCTGGGCGAGCGGCTCTGGGTGAGCCCGCCGGGAAGGCGCGAGCGGTCGCCCAGTTCGATGGCATTGCGCATCAGGCGATCATCCCCCGAGACGGCCAGCGAGATGAGCGCCTGGATCCTCGTGTCGCCGAGGTACTGGAGGCGCTCGTAGTACGGGCAGTCCATGTAGGTCTCGAACGCGCAGAGGCGCGCCGTATGCCAGCCGACGTCCCAGATGCGCGTGAGCACGGGATC
>JAJXVO010000403.1 GCA_021782105.1 bacterium | reverse complement strand
AGTCGCTCGGCATGCTCGCCGGCGGCATCGCCCACGATTTCAACAACCTGCTCACGATCATCATCGGCAACCTCACGCTCACGCGCATGGAGGACGGCGTGGTCGAAAAGGCGGGCCCCTTCCTCGACGAGGCCAACAAGGGCGCCCAGCGCGCGCGCCTGCTCGCACAGAAGCTCCTGACATTCGCCCGCGGCGGGAGCCCGATCCGACGCGCGGAAGACCTTTCCGACGTCGTGCGCGAGGCCGCGGCGGCCGCCACGGGCGAATCCGCGACAATCAAGCTCTCGTACGATTTCGATGAGGAACTCTGGAAGGCCTTCGTCGACCGGGCCCAGACGGTGCAGGCCCTGCACAACATCGCCAGCTACGCGCTCGGCTCCCTGCCTCCGGGCGGCACGCTCGCGTTTCGCGCCTGGAACGCCTCGCTCGCGGAGAACGAGGTCGGCACCCTGAAGGCCGGCGCCTACGTTCATCTCGTCGTCGAGGATTCCGGCGCGGGCCTCGACCCCACTGAGCTCCGTCACCTGTTCGATCCCTATTCGGGCCTCGACGCCGGCCGCCAGGGTCTCGATCTCGCCGTCGTGCGGTCCATCGTCAAGCGCCACGAGGGGCACATCGAGGTCGAGTCCACCAAGGGCGCCGGCACGCGCTTCCACCTGTGGCTCCCCGCGCGCACGGATTCCACGGAGCCCGCCGCCAGCGCTGCCCCCTGCGAGCCTCCGCGCCCCGCCGCTCCCAAGGCCGTCCGAGGCCGTGTTCTGTTCATGGACGACGAGGAGTCGATTCGCAAACTCGCCGCCGCCACGCTCACCCGCCTGGGTTGCGAGTTCCACGTCGCATCCGACGGCGCCGAGGCCATCGAGGCCTATCAGGCAGCCCGCGCCAAGGGCGCCCCGTTCGACCTCGTCGTGCTCGACCTCACCGTGCCGGGCGGCATGGGCGGCCGCGAGACCATCCGCCATCTCCTCGAGCTCGACCCCCACGTCAACGCGATCGTGAGCTCCGGCTACTCGAGCGACCCCGTGCTTTCCGACTACAAGCTCCACGGCTTCGCCGCCTTCGTGCCCAAGCCCTATTCCGTCGACGAACTCGAGGCCTGCCTCCGCCGCGCCCTGCGCGACCGCCAGCCCGCCTGAGGTCGGTCTCCGGCTGAACTCGAAAAGGCGGCAGCTGGGCGCGTCTCGCCCGGCGCCGACACCGCTGGCGCGTTTGGGTGAATTCTGTGGCGAATCCTTCCGGCGGTTTGCCTGCGGCTTCGCCGTACCCCCTCCGAGACCCGCCACTCAAACGATAGCCTGCACGGGCCGTCGCGGCCCCACACTTGGCGTGTCAAGCAGCGCTCCTCTCCTGTCATGACCCTCCGTCCCTTCGCACAAGCCCTGGCGGGCGTCCTCGCGCTCGCCGCCCTTTCCGCTCCGCTCGCACGCGCCGCCACCACCCAGGCCACCGTGGCCGCGCCCGACGGCGCCCGGCTCCGCATCGAGGCCGTCGGAAACCACATCGTCCGTCTCTGGCTCAAGCCCACAGGCTCGTTTGTCCGCAAGCCCTCCCTCGCCCTCGAGAACGCACCCGACACCCGCGTCCCCCTGCGCGTGACCCAATCCGACGCCTCCGAACAGGTCGAGACCACCGCCGTATCCGTGAACGTGCGACGCGCGGACCTCGGCCTCGACGTCGCCGCCCGACCCGACGGCGTCACCCTGCTTTCCGGTCTCAGGATCAACCCGGGTCCCAACGGTTCCTGGACCCTCACCTGCCCGCTCGCCCCGTCCGAGCACCTGTATGGTCTCGGCGAGGACAACATGAACCACGGCCAGCTCGACCGCCGCGGCACCATCCGCGACCTCTGGGCCGGCCAGCAGATCAAGTCCGGCAACGTCACTGCCGATTACCCGATCCCCTTCCTCATCAGCACCGGTCGCGACGGCCACGCCTACGGCCTGTTCTTCGACAACGTCCACCGACTCCACTTCGACCTCGGCAAGACCAATCCCAATCAGCTCACGCTCACCTCGCCCGGCGGCGAGATCGACCTGTACGTCATCGACGGCCCCCGCATCTCCGACATCATCGAGCGCTACACGCGCCTCACCGGCCGGCCCTCCCTGCCTCCCCTCTGGGCCCTCGGCTACTGGCAGAGCAAGTGCGTGTACTACGACTGGAAGTCCCTCGACGAGGTGTACCAGCAGCTCACCCGGCGCGGCTACCCGGTCGACGTCATGGTCATCGACTCCGGCTGGTCCCAGTACCGCAACAACTACGTCTGGCCGAAGCGCTGGTACGAGGAGGGACGCACGCCCGAGCAGTGGATCGAGCACTACCGCAAACTCGGCGTGCACATCGTGATTTCCCAGGCCGGACCCATGGTCGAAAAGGAGTCGCCCACCTTCGCCACCGGATGGAAGGCCGGTGTCTTCGCCACCGACGGCAAGGGCCACCCCGTGCAGTGCGGCTACTACAACGGCTGCCTGCTCGATTACACCAACCCCCACCTCAACGACTGGCTCTGGCCCCAGACCGCGAAGATCACCCGCGAGGGCGTCTCGGGATGGTGGCTCGACCTCACCGAGCCCGAAGGCGAGCCGCCGCAGACCGTCTATTACGGAGGCCGCCCCGCCAACATCCACAACCAGTTCTCGTTCCTGTGCACGAAGAGCTTCGAGGGCGTCCAACTCGCGGTCCACCCC
>JAJXVO010000402.1 GCA_021782105.1 bacterium | reverse complement strand
GAACTGACCGCGGCCATCAACCGCCGGCTCGAGGTCGCGGAGCTCAAGCGGATCGCCATGCGCAACGGCATGAAGACCCTTCACCAGGATTCCATGCTCAAGGTTCGCGATGGCACCACCACTGTCGAGGAAGCACTCGCCAACGTTCCCCCCGACCTGATCCTCTGAGCCTGGGGCAGACACGGTGTTCCCTGAGCGTGAGTCTGCCCAACTGCGAGACTCCACGACCCCCTGGGGAGATTGCTGCGAAAATCACGAAGTTTCACGGGCATCGGCCTTGCGTTGCGTGCGCCTATAAGCGCGCTCCGATCAGTGTCGGCAACCCTGGCGCCTTTTTGCGTTTCTCGTGGCCAATTCTTCACGCGGGTTGGTGCCGGCTCCGCTAGGCCGTGGTGCCTTCTGTCCCCGCGGGCTTTCAGGCCCGGTTCCGCGGATGCCGCCCCACTGACACGAGATAGGCGATCGCGAGCCCGAGCACCACGACGTCGCGCACAATTGCCTGCCCGAGATCGGAGCCCGACGCGGCGCCTCCAAAACAGCCACACGAGAGCTCCAGGCCCCTCGCCTTTGCAGCAATCAGGGCACCGAGAAAAAGCACGCACAGTCCCATCATGACTGCCACCGCCGGCCGACGCAGGCGCGCAATCCCAAGGGCCAACGCACAGATCAGCTCCAGCCACGGAAGATAGACCGCAAGCACGAGCGACGCGCCCCACGGCAGCAGCCGGTAGCGGTAGATCGCGTCCGCAAATACGACCGGGCCGGCGAGCTTCAACGCACCCGCCACGCCAAAGACCGCCGCGAGCGTCACCAGGGCCACGCCTTCGATCCAGCGCCGCGTATTCATCGCGCCCCCTCCCCCGCCGCCGCAGCCCAGCCGCCCTCCAGCACGTAGATGTCCGGAAGTCCCGTGTCCCCGCGAAGCCGCACCGCCGCCTCGCGCGCGAGATCGCAGCCGGCGGCGCAATAAACCACGATCCTCGTTCCGGGCGTCCACCGTCTCGCCACCACCGCGAGCGTCCGGTCCCAGCCCTCGTCCGCGATCGAAATCGCCCCCGCCACGTGGCCCCTCCGGAAATCCTCAGCCGGCCTCGCGTCCAGCCAGAGCACCGCTCCCCGCGACGCCTCGCGATAGGTGATCCCGACCACCGGCGCCTCCGCCCCGTGCAGCCGCTCCCACCGAAGCGCCACCGAGGCGAGCGCGGGCAGCATCGCTGCCAGCAGGATGATGATGACGCCCCGGATCATCGGACGACCAGATACACGTCGACGTGCGACGGCACGCCATCCACACCCGCAAACTCGAGCGTTGCCACCGCCGACCTCCGCTCACGCGTATCCGACGGACGAATGCGCAGCTGCCAGGTTCCGCCTTCCTTGCCGGGCTGGGTCGCGACCACGAATCCCGACGCCGGCCCGCGCACCCCGACCAGACGCGCCGCGCCCGCAGGCGACACGCTCACCGACACGAGCTTCGGCTCCGAAGACTCCCCCCTCGTCCAGAACAGCATCCGGGGCCGCACGGCGACCCGCTCGCTTACCGTCACGTCGAGTTCGAGCCGCTCCGGCACATCGCCGGGCGCATCCGTGGCAACCCACAGTTCCTTCCTCAGCGCCCCCACCTGCCCCAGGATCCGCAGCGAGACCTCCAGCGAGCCCGAGGCACCCGGCGCCACCGTGAACGCCGACCGGCCCGCGACGAGGCAGTCGCACGACGGTCGCGCCACGAGCACTCGCACCGGGGATGACCCGTCATTTCGGTAGGGAAAATTCGCGTGCACCACCTCTACGGTGTTGTCCACCGCGAGCTCCACGCGATCCCGGATCCAGTGCAGCCCGGCCGCCGCGCAATTCAGGCAGGCAGCCAGGAGAAGACTCAGCAGGAGGGGCAGGCGTCGTGCGCGCATGGATCGGAGTACGCCCCAAGCCTCGTCCCACCGTCGCACGGATTGCAAGACCTCGAAATTGGCTCGGCGCGGCGCCCCCGCAAATCACGGGAGTGTGAAGAAAAACGCGGCGCCCTTGCCCGGAGCAGCCTCCGCCCAGATCCGACCACCATGCCGGTGGATCACTCGCTGGACCGTGGCGAGGCCGACGCCCGTCCCCGCAAACTCGGCGTCCGAATGCAGGCGCTGGAACGGTGAGAACAGCGCCCCGGCCTTCGCCATGTCGAATCCCGCCCCGTTGTCGCGCACCACGAACGCGCGATGCCCGTCGGGCTGGGGGTGGGCGCCAACCTCGATCCGCGGCGACGCCGATCGGGATGTGTATTTCCAGGCGTTTGAAAGCAGGTTCTCGAGTACGACCCGGATCAGGCCGGGATCGGCTCGCGCGACCAGCCCGGACTCGATCCGCACCTCGACGTTTCGCGCCGGTTCGGCGGCGGCCCGCGCGGAGAGGATGGACGTCGCCTCCCGGCCGAGGTCCACCTCGGCGAGCCGCAGCTCGCTGCGGGCCACCGTCGCAAGCCTCAGCAGGTCGTCCACGATCGAGCACATGTGCTTGGATCCAGACACCAGCCGCTCCAGGTAAAGCCGGACCTCCGGCTTGGCATCCTCCGCCTGGGTGGCGAGCAGCATCTCCGCATACCCCTTCACGATCGTGAGCGGCGACCTCAGGTCGTGAGAAACTGAATACGAAAAGGACTCCAGCTCCCGGTTTGTCGCCTCCAGCTGGACCGTGCGGTCCCGCACGCGCTGCTC
>JAJXVO010000401.1 GCA_021782105.1 bacterium | reverse complement strand
GGCCGAGAGCCGGTTGATCTTGAGATAATCGAGTTCGGCCTCGGCCTTGGCGATGTCCTCGTCGAGAGCCTTTTTCTGCGCCTGGAGGGGGCGATAAATGGCGAGGAATTCGTCGCCGGATGACTGCTCGTCGACGTATAGGCGATACACCCGGTCGACCTCCTTCCCGACCTTGGTGGCCTCGCGGCGCTTGAGATCGAGGAGTCGCTCCTTCTCGCGCACTCCCTCGTCAGCCTTCTCGATCTGCCCGGCAACTTCCTTGTGCGAGACGAAGAAGCCGCGGAGCTGCTCCACGAAGATCGCTTCGAGATCGTCCGCGGGGATCTTGTTGCGGCAGGACTGGCAGACATACTTGGGCGTGCCGGAGAGGACATACATCCGGCTCCCGCATTCGCAGCAAACCAAGCCAGCAAAGAGGTGCGTGGTCCGTCGCGCAGGGCGCTTTCGGTGAGCACCGTCAATCATCGCATTGCAGCGGTCCCACACCTCGGGAGGGACAATCGGCTCCACCTCCATGACCTCCCATTCGTCCTCGGGCTTCAGCTCCCAGGCCTTCCCCGGTCCCTTCGAGGTGGTGTAGTTGAGGCGGTGCTTGCCCTTAGCGGTCGGGTCCTGAAGAAGGCGCTGGACGGTCGTGTCGGAGAACTTCGACCCGTTCCGGGTGCGGAATCCCTTTTCGTTGAGGAGCCGGGCAACGGTCTTCCGGCGCTTGTGCTCAAGGAAGAGGTCATACACGAGCTTGCGGACGGGGGCCTCCTCCGGGTGCGGGACGAGCTGGCGGTCCTTCCACTGATATCCGAAGGGCGCTTGGCCCCCAAGGGGCTTGCCCATCTTCGCCCGGATTGAGACAGAAGCCGCCACGCGGGAGGCGATCTCCTCGCGCTCCCACTGGGCCATGGCGGCGATCATGGTATAGAAGAGGCGGCCGGCGGGGGTGGAGGTGTCGATCGACTCTTGGAGCGAGACCAAGTCCGCTTCGGCGTCGCGGAAGAAGTCGGCGAAATCGAGAAGCTCGCGGGTATTGCGTGCGAGCCGAGCGAGCTTCGAGAAGATGAGGCCGGTAATGCGGCCGCGCTTCACGTCCGTCATCATCCGCTTCGCCTCCGGGTGCTCAGCGACGGTCTTCCCCGAGACGCCTTCGAGGTGGTATACCTCGACGACCTTCCAGCCCTTCGACTCGGCGTAATAGCGGGCGCGCTTCTCGTGGTGCTCCGGGCTCTCACCCTTGGCTTGGTCTTCCGTCGAAACACGAAGCCAAATGCCGACCAATTTCGTCTTCGCTGGGGTCTCTACCATCTTCGATTTCATCGCTGTCTCTCCTTTTCAGCGTGATACCCCGCCTCACAGGAATAGTCAACGCAACTATTTCCACCGTTGTGTTGCCTTTTTACGATCCTACCAACGAGTAAACCGGGGCCAGAAGTCGCCCTATCTGAGAAAACTAGATCGCACATGGAACATACCGACTGGCGACATACCGTTTTCTGTCGGAGACATTCGCCTCTTGCAGTGTGCTCACCGAAGGATTCGAGGAGAGACAGGCACTCGCCGTACCTGTGCAGCAGGAGCGAGAGGCGGTTGCTGTAAGTCCGCGACCTTCTTCGCTCCAGGAAGTCTTTGGGTGTAGAGTTTTCCGAGATCCTTGTTTTCCGAGATTTCGCAGAATTCAGATTTCTTGATCTCAAGGTATGTCAACGAGCCATCGCCGCTCTTCTTCGGCGATCCAACTTCGACCGCTTTAAGTGCGCTGATCCAATACCATTGGGGACCCTCTTTGTCGCCCATGTATGCATACCAGACTGGGATTCTGAAGAGCCGTTCGAATGCCAGCACTTTCTTCAGTTCCTTTTCGTATCCGAGGGTGAATACTTTCCCGCCGTGGCGCGGAGCGTAATTCTTCACATCCACGGCGATTAGCCCGATCGAATCGAGCAACACGAGAAAGTCGGGGCGTTTTACCACACCAGTGAAAAGTGACGCGAAGTCGCCGGTCGATTGTGCTACGTAAAGATAAGGGAGGTTCTGCGTCTGGAGCCAGAGGTTAAGCGCATCCTCCCCATCCTTCCCTTTGGACTGCATCTCTTCGTTTGTGAGTAATTTTGACGTGTGTTTGTGGAGTCCCATAAACTGGTAGGTTAAGGTTTAACCATAGAGCTTTACGTCTATCTATCAAACACTTCCGATATTGCTTTAGATACGTCGATTTCATCTTCCGATTTTTCTTCCGAGCGATTTCGCGACGACTGCCGCCACATCTCCCATCTTCTTGGCCTGCTCGTCAGCTTCGATCGGGCGGTATTTTACCTTCACCTTGTATCCTCGTACCGTCGTCTCTTTCGCCGCGGTTTTGGCGTCCAGCTCCTCAATGAATGCGAAGAAATTCGGTTGGGTGAAAAAGCGCAGCCGGGACAGCTCTGCGCGCGAAAATTCATCTCTGGCCGCAGTCTCGATCTGGCGCATGTGCTCCGTTTCTTGGCATAGCGAGACGACGAAGCTGAATCCACCATCAAGACACTTCTTCAGGTTGCCGATCTCGTGCTCGGTCGAGGTCGTCATGGAGATCTCGCAGGCGATCGTCACTTTCCCTTTGGAAAGCAGCACGTCGACAGCGCCTCCGGGAACCGGCGCTTCAATCGTTGCCTTCCATCCCATGCCAACCGCCCACTGCTTCACAAACATTTGGAGGTATTTGTGATCCGCCCCGCC
>JAJXVO010000400.1 GCA_021782105.1 bacterium | reverse complement strand
GATGGCCGTCCTGTCGTAAAGGGGGGGCGGCCTTCGCCTTTTCCGGGGTGCGCCCTTCAAAGGCTGCTTGAGCAGGGAGCAGTTTGCTGGTCCGATCTTGCGCCTGGCCGCAGCGCGCGGCCATCCCCGACCCCCACCGCAAGTCTCATGCGCCGCGTCCTCATCGTCTCCCCTCATTGGGCTCCCGTAAACGCCCCCGACATGCAACGGGTCCGACTGGGCCTACCCTTTTACCACAGGCATGGCTGGGAACCGGTCGTACTGGCGCTCGAACCCGAGTCGGTCGAGGGCGCCGTGCTCGATCCCCTGCTCCAGGAGACCTACCCCGAGGACATTCGCGTCGTGCGGGTCCGCGGCATCCCCGCCCGTTACACACGCTGGGCCGGAGTGGGCAACCTATGGTGGCGCTGCGGTCGCGCGCTCGCCCAAGCCGGCGAGCAGCTGCTCGCCGCGGAGCCCTTCGACCTGGTATTCTTCAGCACCACGCAGTTCAGCGCCTTCACCCTCGGACCACGCTGGAAACGCAGGTTCGGAGTGCCCTTCGTCCTCGATTACCAGGATCCCTGGAGAAACGACTATTACCGCGAGACGCGCACCCTCCCGCCCGGAGGCCGCCTGAAGTTTTTCCTCAGCCAGCTCACCGCACGCCGCCACGAGGGCCGCGTGCTTCGCGAAACGTCCGCCATCGTCGCCGTCTCCCAGTCCTACGGCCCCATGCTCGCCCGGTATTACCCGTGGTTCGACCCCGCCAAGGTCTCGGTCATGCCCTTCGGGGCCTCAGAAGCGGATTTCGATCTGGCACGAAAGCACAAGCCGAACAATCCCCTGATCGATTTCGAGGACGGCCGTTTCCACTATGTCTACACCGGTCGCTGCGGTCCGGACATGCGCTTCTCGATGAACGTCATCTTCCGCGCCTTCAAACGGTACCTCGAGATTGATCCCCAAAACGCCTCCCGCCATCGCTTCCATTTCATCGGGACGGACTATGCCCCGCCGCCCCTCGGCCACGAATGGGCGATGCCGGTCGCACGCGAGGTCGGGGTGGCCGACTATGTCGAGGAGCATTGCTACCGCGTGCCCTATTTCGACGCATTGCACTACCTGACCCATGCCGACGCGCTGGTCGGCGTCGGCTCCAACGACCCGACCTACTCGGCGTCCAAGATTTTTCCCTACATCCTCGCGCGGCGCCCGATGCTCCTCGTGTTCCACAACAACAGCCTCGTCTCCACCTTCACGCGGCAGGTCAAGGCAGGCCGGTTGTGGACCTTCAACGGCCCCGAGCACATCGAGCGCCTTTCGGCCGAGGTGCTCGAGGGCTGGTTCATGCAGCCCCAGGCACGCAACTACCAGCCGTTCGACGCCGATGTGTTCCGACCGATGACGTCCGAATATCTCACCGCGGAACTCGCCCGCCTGTTCGACTCCTGCGTGAGCGACCGGCCGCACCCGAACGCCTGAGCCTCCAACCCAGCCCGACTTCGTTCCCATGCGCCCACGCCACGGTCACGATTTCCATGGTGCCTGCGAGTCCTCGATCGAGGAGCTGGCACGACTGTTCACCGCCTGCTACGAGGGCTATCCGTATCCCGCCGCCACCGACGCCCTGCAACTGGCCCGTCGAATCCGCGAGGAATCGATCGCCCTCGACGCATCCTTCGTCCTTCACGAGTCGGATCAGGCAGTGGGTCTCGTCCTGCTCGCGCTTCGCGGCCACGAGGCTTGGTGCGGCGGCTTCGGAGTCAGGCCTGCATTTCGGGGACTCGGATGGGGACAAGTCCTGGCGGACGAGATGGTGCGGCGGGCCGCCGGGTCGGGAGCCGCGCGACTCAGGCTCGAGGTCCTCGTCGGCAACGGCCCCGCTCTGCGCACGTATGAGCGGGCCGGCTTGCACATCACGAGGGAAGTGCTGGTGCTGGCTTGGCGCCGAAGCGCCACCACCGCTCCGGACCCCATCCTCCGCCCCCTCGACCAGATTTCAATCGCAGAGGCCATCGCAAGGGCGCCCGGCCTCGTCTCCACCGACGCCTGCTGGCAGCGCAGCCACGCGAGCCTGCTCAGCCGCTCAAATCTCGAAGCCTATGAGATCTCCGATCACGGCGCCCGGGCCTGGGCCATCTGCGTCGCTCTTCCCATCCGCGCCACCAGGCTCCTGCGTCTGTGGGGCGAAAACGACCTCGCCAGCCTCGCACTCCTGGAACGGCTGAAGGAACGCCTGCTGAGCATCGGCGTCGTCAACGAGCCCGCCGACAGCCCCATCCTTCCCTTGCTCACGAAAGCCGGCTTCACCCTCTCGGATCGTCAGTACGACATGGAGCTGCCTCTCGCCGAAGTTTTTCGCGGTGCAAGGCGCGCCGAATGACCGTCCTCGGCTTGGCGAGCAAAAACGGTGAAACCAGCACCTCGTCCCCCGCCACGCACGGGCCCGCCCGAAACCTCGCCCGCGGGAATCCCGGAGCGGCGCGTCTTGCGCCGATCCGAAAACCGCCCTGGCCGTTCCATTCTCTAAGACGCCTTTGGTTTTGAACCACAGGACATACAGATCACCGAGCAAGCCGATCACAGGAGGTTTTCGTATCCAAAACGTCATCACCGGCGAGGTGAGCGAGGCGAGCACCAGAGGCCCAGACTTCCGACTCTGTGACCTCTGAGGTCCCGTGGTTCAATGGCGGTCCTGAGGTCTACTTGAGGGCGAAACCACCC
>JAJXVO010000108.1 GCA_021782105.1 bacterium | reverse complement strand
GCTTCAGCGACCAGGGACACATCGAGCGGTATGGTCTGAAAGACGGACTATGCTCGAGATGGGTAGTGCAGATGGCGGAAGACAGGTTTGGAAATGTGGTAGCAGTTTCCCCCGATGGGGTATCTGTGCTGGGCGTCAGCGAGGCGCAAACGGTCCCGGGCCTTGGAGAATTGGGAGGGGCGAGACTTACGGGGGTCACGGGGACGCAGGGCGGCGATCTCTGGGTCGGAACGGAGGGGGCTGGCGTGTTCCGTATTCGGGCGGGAAAGGTTCAGCGCTTTGGACTGAAAGATGGGCTCACGAACGAATTCGTCTGGAGCATCCTCGACGAAGGCCAAGCGGGCGTGTGGGTGGGATCTTGGGGCGGAGGGCTGTACCACCGACAGAATGGACACTTTGACCCGGTCGCCAACTCGACCGGGTTCGGGCGGTGGATTGTGACGGCGATTCTCCGGGCGCGTGATGGTTCGTTGTGGATCGGGACCAACGGAGGCATCGGCAATGAGCGGCACGCAACGTGTAACTGGTATTCGAGGAGTGGAGGCGCGAAACTTGCGATCGTCCGCTGCCTGGCTCAGGGTCAGCATGATCGAATTTGGTTTGGCACGTATGGCCAGGGTGCCGGCTATATCGAGGGATCGAAGGTGAAGTTGCTCGATCCCAAGGCGCGGACATCCTGCCTTTTTGCATCGGCGCTGCTCGACGACGGGACTGGTGGCGTCTGGATCGGCAGCTCGGGTGAGGGGTTATATCACTGGAAGGACGGCGTGTGGATGCATATAACCTCCAGCGACGGTCTCCCGAGCAACGACATCTTCCATATCGACGATGACGGACGCGGGCGCCTTTGGTTCACGAGCTCGGCTGGGGTGTATTCCATTCGAAAAAGCGATCTCGATGCCGTCGTGGCGGGCATCAGCACGCGGGTGTTCCCGGTGACGATCAACGGCGACGACGGGCTTCCCTCCAACCAATGCGCCGGAGGCACACTCAACGCGGCGTACATGGATCGGAACGATAAATACTTTGTACCGACCACGGGCGGGCTGGCCGTGATCGACACGCGCAAGATCCATGCCCAATCCCAAGTGTTGTATCCGGAGATCGTAAAGGTCGCGATCGATGATCGGCCCTGCGTCGTCAGTGAAGGCCACCCGCTTGTCGCCAGTCCGCAGACTCAGAGCATCTCGGTGAAGTACACCGCCCCCACGCTGGTTCACCCTGAACTTGTGGAGTTTGCCTATCGTCTGGACGGCGAGGGCAAATCGGGATGGGTGAATTTGGGCCACAGCCGGCATCTGCTTTTGCAGAGGATGTCGCCGGGCGCGCACTGGCTCGAGATCAGCGCGCAAAATCCGAGCTCCAGGACGATGGGGCCTCCCGTGAGGCTAGAGATCATTCAGAAACCCTTTGTCACCGAGACGCTCTGGTTTCGGGGACTGCTGGCGGTGGGTGCAGTGGCGCTCCTGACGTTTCTGGTCTGGATGACGCTGCGGCGCCGATACCTTCGGGTTCATCGGAAACTCGAGTTGGAAACGGCGTTGGAAAAGGAGCGCCGTCGCATCGCGCGAGACATTCACGACGATCTCGGCGCACATCTCGCACAGGTCATGTTGCTTAGCCAGGCCGACGATCCTCGTGGCGATCCCGCGAGCAGGAAGATGCTGTTCGCCCGAATTCACTCGAAGGCCAAGGAAATCACGAAAGCGTTCGATGAACTGGTCTGGGCTGTGAATCCGAGCCACGACACGATCGAAAGCTTTGTGTCGTATGCGATGCGAATCGCCCAGGAGACGATATCGGCGGCGGGCATCCGTTGCCGCCTGCGGATCCCGGAATCCATGCCCCCGATACCCTTTGGGTCGGGGACTCGTCATCACCTGATCCTGTGTATGAAGGAAGCCATCGCCAATGCGCTCAAGCACGCTTCGTGCACCCAAATCGAGGTCAGGCTTGAGATCGAGCAGGGTCGCCTGCGCCTGACGGTCTCGGACGACGGAAGCGGATTTGACGTGGGGCTACGCGCCGAAGAAAACGTCTCTGACGCCGATCATTCCGGGCTATTCAATCTGAATGCGCGGATGCGCGAACTGAACGGAACCATGCACCTCGCATCCACGCCGGGAAAGGGAACCCAGGTCACTTTTGAATGCCCGCTATGAAGACTCTACTTCGAAACACAACTTACCGCAGCCGCGTTGACGACGAGGGGACGATGTCCTCGGGCGGCGACGGCGTCCCAGCCAAAAATACGCGCCTGCGAGTGATGATCGTCGAGGACGATCAAGGTACGCGGGAAGCGGTCTCCAAGTGGATCACGGCCACGGAGGATTTCGAACTTGTCGGCGATTATGCGGACCCTCGGGCAGCCCTGAGGAAGATCGTGAAGAACGCACCGGACGTCGTGCTGGTCGACGTCAACATGCCCGGTCTCTCCGGCATCGATCTGGTCGCAAAGGCGAAGCCGCAGTGTGAACGGACCCAGTTCGTCATGCTGACTGTGTATGGAGATACGGACCACATCTTCCAGGCCTTGGCCGCCGGCGCGTCGGGTTATCTGCTCAAATCGACCCTGCGCGAAGAGCTGGAGGCTGCGATCCGGGAGGTGAGCCATGGCGGCTCTCCTATGACGAGTGACGTCGCGCGAAAGGTGGTGCAGTCGTTTCATCACCCGAGTCCTGCCACGCCACTCAAGTATTCGCTGTCGCAACGGGAGAAGACCGTGCTCGACCGACTTGCGGTGGGATTTCTCTACAAGGAGATCGCGGCGGAGATGGGAGTCAGTGTGACGACGGTCAGCACCTACGTGCGGCGGATTTACGTCAAACTCCAGGTTCGTTCGCGGTCCCAGGCGGTCGCAAAGATTATGATCAAGAAATAGACTGGGAGCATTGTGCGTATTCGGAGACAGCTCATTTGGCAAAAACCCCGCGCCCCCCTAGTGGGCGCGGGGTTCCCTAATAATAAGCCATGAACCGTTACGTAATGGCTTAAAGTGTTCTGCGGGGTTCTAGGACGCGCACGGACTGCGGGCCGTTCAATCGGCGTTCGATCGATCCGCTCCATTAGGCTTCAGACGACATCCGCATGGCAAGGGGGCGCGTGTCGCGAAAAGTAACGACAACGCCGGCCCGGCCGATGTGTCCGATTCGGCTCAAGCGGAAATCCGACGGATCCGAGCGATCGAATCGGATTCACGAAAACGGACGGAGCCTCACTTGTCGCTTCGGAGCACCCGGACAAAACTGGCGCCGTGGGAGGCCACGTTGGCGGTGAAGCCTGTGTCGAAGACGCCGAGATCCTTGCGCAACCACAGATCGCGCACGGCGTGGGCGCCACTCAGGCCGAGCTGGCTCCAGGTCACGGTGACGGGCTGGTCCGTTTCACCGCGATTGAAAAACGCCACCGCGAGCGAACCGTCCGCGAGGGGTTTGCACCAGACTTGGGCGTTGCCCGAGTCGAGCACGCGCCGGGCTCCGGTACCGAGGGAGTCCTGGTTGACACCGAGAACCTCCGGGTTGGTCAGCAGCGCGGTGGTCCAGGCGTTATTGCGGGGGAGATCGGCCCCGACCATCAGCGGCGAGGGAAGAATGGACCACAGGGTGAGCAGCGTCATTTGCTCGGGTTTCGTGAAATTGGTCTCGCGGCCGGGGCCCACGGAATACTCACCGATGTGGCCGAGGGGCAGCATGTCGGCATCCGGCCAGTGTCCGGGTCCGGCGTAGCGTCCCCACGCGGCGCCGCGCCCGAATTGCTCCTCCAACTGGTCCCAGTTGTCCCAGAAATCCCCGGTCACGCGCCATTGGTTGGCGTTGGCGATGAGGTTGGCCGCCTTGTCGATCGGAGCGGCGCCGGGAGAGAGGCTGAGGACGATGGACCGGCCGCAGCGGTCGATCGCGCGCCGAATCGCCTCGATTTCACCTTGGTGATAGGGGGAGGAAATGTCGTCGACCTTCACGAAATCGACGCCCCACGAGGCGTACAGCCTGAAGATGGAGTCGTAATAGGCCTGGCCGGCGGGCGTGTCGCCACGGACTCCATACATATCCTCATTCCAACTACAAGTGTCCTTCCGGTCGGCGGCCTCCGCCGCAGTGTAGGAGGAACCCTCGATCGGGAGATTCGCTTCGACCGCGGGCCTGGGAATCCCGCGCATGATGTGGATGCCGAAACGCAGACCCATCGCGTGAATCCGGTCCGCGATCGGTTTGAAGCCCGCATTGTCGACCGCCGATGGGAAACGATTGGGCGCGGGTAAGAGGCGGCCATAGGAGTCCATCACAAGCGGCTTGCGCTGCGGCGGCCGGGCGCCGGCGACGGGTTCGAACCAGAGGTAGTCGATGACGACATACTGCCAGCCCACTCGCTCCAGGCGGTCGGCGACGGTCCGGGCGGTTTCGAGGACCTGCGCTTCGTTCACGCCACCGCCAAAATTGTCGTAGCTGTTCCAACCCATCGGCGGGGTGAGGGCGAGGGTTGAACCCACGCGGATTAGCAGCGTCCCACGTGCTTCGCCGTGGCGGTTGGTGACGCGCAGCGCCACGGGGTAGTCTCCCGGTTTGGCGACCTCGCCGCGGATCTGGCCAGTCACGGGATCAAGCGAAAGCCCCGGCGGGAGTCCATCGGCCGAATAGTGCAGCGGCATCGCGCCGTCCGCAGAGATGGCGAAGAGAAACGGAGTCCCGGGCCTGATGCCCGCGACGCGGGGTGCATTGATCTCGGGACGCAGCGGCGTGGGATTGCTGGCGATGGCGACCTGCGGACCCAGCTTTTCGGCGTGGGAGCCGATGTTGGCCGGCACGGTTTGCGGTGGCTGCCCGTCAAACTCGATCCTGGCATCCGCCCAGTCGGCGTGATCCTTGTCGGAGCCGTCGCCGGCCTCGGAGACGAGCAGAGTGAGCAGGTGCTCCCCTTCGAGGGCGACGGCGACCTGTCTGGGCGCATCACCGGCGCGCATCACACCGCTGTTCCAGAGAATCCGACGTCCGTCGCCCAATACACGAAATTCGACGCTGCCGTGGCCTTTGCCCACTTCGTCGTCGACACCCACGGTGGCGGTGAAACGTCGGCCCTTTCCATCCAGGCCGATCGCCATCTGGCTGCGGGCATGCAGTCCCAAACCGTGATCGTAGACGCGACCATCCAGCGTAAGGGGATGTCCGTCGCTGGAGCGTCCGATATTTGGATGGCTGAGCCATTGGTCGATCTTGGACAGGTCCAGGGAGGATACCCAGACGGAGTGGTGTGCAGGGGCTGAGAAGGAGCAGGGGAGGATGGCGGCGGCGAGAGTGGCCGCCAGGGCAATGGCTCGAGGTTTCACGGTTTTGGTGATCGGCCGACCGCTGGGATGAGTCAATGTCACCAGGGCGACGCGAGCGGACAATGTGGGTAGCTCGTTTGAACAATCGGTCCCCCTCTGGGATTGGCTTGTCGGGAGGCGACGATTCGGTCCGTAATGTCGCCGGATTTCCACGCGGGCATAGACAGGTCGGGCCGGCGGCGCCTAGCTTGGGGGCGCACCATGATCACTCTGAAATCAATTGCCCTGGGCCTTGGTCTGATGGTTTTGTCGGCACACGCGGCCGACCTCAGTGGAACCTGGAGAATCGACACCGCCAAGCGAGGAGGTGTCGTAACGCACACCTACTTCGTCCTGCAGCAGAAGGGCCGAGTGCTCACTGGAAAAGTGGTCATCAATGGTGCGGTCGACCTGCCGTTGCGTAATCCGAAAATCGAGGGCTCGGATGCCACTTTCAGTATGGATTGGGGCAACTCGTACCGGGTGCATCCGGAAGGCAATACGCTGAAGGTTGCGATCCGCTGGGGCACTACGAAGACGGAGGCCACCGCGATCCGGGTTCCGCAGGCGGAGGCGAATCCTCCACCGTCGCAGATGCTGCCGGCCATGGCCGTGGTTCGTGCGAACGGCCTGGCGGCGACTCCGCCGATGGGCTGGAGCAGCTGGAACCATTTCGGCGACGGCATCGACGACGCAGACGTCCGTGGCATCGCCGACGCGCTCGCGGGCAGCGGTCTCGCGAAGGCGGGATACGTCTACGTCAACATCGACGATGGCTGGGAGGGAGGGCGGGATGCGGCGGGGAATATCGTGCCAAACGCGAAGTTTCCCAACATGAAGGCGCTCGCAGACTACGTCCACAGCCGCGGACTGAAGCTGGGACTTTACTCCTCGCCGGGGCCGCTGACCTGCGGGGGCTATGAAGGAAGCTTTGGGCATGAGGACCAGGACGCCAGGACCTTCGCCTCGTGGGGCGTCGACTATCTCAAGTACGACTGGTGCAGCGCGGCCCGCGTCTACAGCGACGCCGATCTCGAACAGGCCTATCAATGGATGGGGCAGGCGCTGGCACGTTGCGGGCGTCCCATCGTGTACAGTCTGTGCGAATACGGGATGCGGGATGTCTGGACCTGGGGCCCCAGGGTTGGGGCGAATCTCTGGCGCACGGCGGGAGACATCCAGGACAATTGGAGATCGATGTCGGAGATCGGCTTCGACCAGAGCCGCCTGGCTCCGTACGCAGGGCCGGGGCATTGGAACGATCCGGACATGCTGGAGGTTGGAAACGGAGGCATGACCGCGACGGAGTACCGGACGCATTTCAGTCTCTGGTGCATGCTCGCCGCGCCGCTGATCCTCGGCAACGACGTGCGTACCATGGCGCCTGATACGCTTGCGATGCTTTCCAACCGCGAGGTCATCGCAATCGACCAGGATCCGCTTGGCCGGCAGGGCCGGCGCGTGGCGTCATCCGGGGGCATCGAGGTGTGGACCAAGCCCCTGGCCGACGGTGGCGAGGCGGTGGCGGTGTTCAATCGGAACGACCGCGAGGCGGCGGGATCCTTTACCTGGGCGCAGGTCGGCTTCGCCGCGCGACCCGGGCATGTGCGCGACCTTTGGGCGAAACGCGACCTCGCACCTGCGGGCGAAGGTTTGGCTCAACGCATCCCCGCGCACGGCATGTGGATGCTGCGGCTCGGCCGCTGAGCGCGGATACGCCGCTGGCCCATCCGAAGCAGGGCGCTGGGCTCCCTAGTCGGACGCCGGCGACGCCACCTGACGGAGCGCGGACCAATTTGCTGGCATCGCGCCGAACGGTCGCCCAATCATCCCACCGGCCGCCGAAGCCGGCACGAAGCACCCGCCCGTGAGGCGGCGGCCCTTCCCAACTTCACCTCCACGATGTCCACTCCCATCGATCCCCGCGAAGCCCTGGTCGCCACCATGCAGCGCATCTACCAGTACCGCATGACGACCACATCGGGCGGAAACCTCTCCATCCGCGAACCCTCCGGCGACATTTGGATCACGCCGGCTAGGGTCGACAAGGGCGCGCTGGTGCCCGCCGACATCGTACGAGTGAGGGACGACGGCAGATTGGAGGGACGACACCCCCCGTCATCGGAACTGCCGTTCCACAGGGAGATCTATCGTCGGCGACCGGACTTTGGCGCGATCGTGCATGCGCATCCCGGAGCCCTCGTGGCGTTTTCGATTTGTAGACAACTGCCGGATACGCGCCTGCAATCGCACGTGCACCAGGTCTGCGGCCGGGTGGCGATGGCCCCCTATGCCTGTCCGGGCACCCAGGCCCTCGGGGACAATATCGCGGCGACCTTCGAGCAGGGGGCCGACTGCGTGCTGCTGGAGAATCACGGCGTGGTGATCGGCGGGAGCGACCTGAAGGACGCCTTCCAGCGGTTTGAAACGCTCGAGTTTGCGGCGCAGACACTCGTCCGTGCTGCGATGCTCGGGCCGAAGCGGGTGCTGACTCCGGAGGCGCTGGCGATCGACACCATGCCGCACTTTGACGAACTTCCCGCGCGGCAGGAATCGCGACGGGAGCCGGAGTTGCGTGCGGCGATCTGCTCCTTTGTCCATCGCGCCTACCGGCAGCGCCTGCTGATCAGCACGGCGGGTGCATTTTCGGCACGCCTCGAGGGTACGGAGTTTCTTATCACCCCCCGGCGCAGGGATCGGTTGGAGGTCCAACCCGATGGCCTCGTGAGGGTGAGCGGTCGGGCCTGCGTGGCGGACCTGCAGCCGAGCCGATCGGCGAGTCTGCATGCGGCCATCTACGCCCGTATCCCCGGCGTGGGGGCCGTCATCAATGCGCAGCCGGCGCATGCGTCTGCGTTCTGCGTCACGGACGCGATCTTGAGCACGCACACCATTCCGGAGAGTTACGTCGTGTTGAACAACCCCCCGAAGCTCCCCTTCCTTCGCATCGTCGAGGACGCGGAATCGATCGCCGGACAACTGTCGCTTGAGAAGACGCCGGTGCTGCTCATTGAGAACGAAGGAGCCGTGGTCATCGGACGCACTCCGCTCGAGGCCTTCGACCGCCTTGAAGTGCTGGAGGCGACTGCGGAAGCGCTCCTGCTCGCGCGGCCCCTGGGGAAAATCGTGCCCATGGGGGCGGCGGCCATCGACGAGCTTCGGCGCGTCTTCAAGCTCGCCTGAAATCGCGCGGCCGGCGCTTCTGGGATTGATTCCGCCAGAGCACCGCGACCATTGTCCCGGGCCATGCGTGTTCCCCTCCACATCGTCGAACGCCGCCGAGGACGCTTGCGCGACCTCATCCGCACCGATGGGTTTCTGCCGGTGGCTGAACTCAGCCGGCGACTTGGGGTTTCGGAGGTGACGGTGCGGCGGGACCTGACGGCAGTGGCTGCGGACGGGCAGATCACCCGCACGCGCGGGGGTGCGCTGGCGGATTACAACACGACCTTCGCCTCGCTCGGACAACGTGCGCACCGCGCACGTTCGGCGAAGGGGCGAATAGCGCAGGCCGCGTTGACGCACCTGCCTTCCAGCGGGGTGGTCTTTCTCGACGCCGGCACGACGGTTCAGGCGCTCGCTCGCCAACTGCTCCGCCGGCGCACGAGCGGGGAACTCACGATCGTGACCAACAGCCTGCCCGTGGCGAGCATCCTGGGCGGCGCCCGCGGCATCGAGCTGCACGTGCTCGGCGGACTCTTCCTCCACCGCCAGGCGGTCCTGCTCGGCCCCGAGTCCGTGCGCGCGCTCGCCGACTGGAAGTTCGACGCCTCGTTTCTGGGTGGAGAGGGGATGGACGCCGAGGGGATCACCAACTCCCACGCGAACCTCGCGCTCTTCCAACAGGCTGTGCTTCGCAGGTCGGCCGAGACCCTCTTCTGCCTGGATGCGACGAAGCTGTCGCGAGCCACCCCACATCGGGTGACAGGCTGGGACGGCCCGCTCACGCTCGTGACGGATGCCGCGCCGGCAGCCCTCGCGGGCGCCGGGATCAGCCTACCTTCCAGGAAGCTGATCGTGGCCCGCTGAGCGGGCCGGCCGGAGCGTCCAAAAACGAAAGAGATTCCGGTTGACTGGCCTGTTTTTATATGATCGAAACAGATCATATAACTAAAACCGCCCGCTGGTTTCGGCCTTCCGTATCCGCCGTGCGGCTTTCCCTGAGACGACGATGTCCCAAACCCCTTCCACCCCCCATCGCGCAGAGGTCGAGCATGTTGTCAGGCGGCTGTTGTACCAGCGCCTCAACCGTCCGGCTCCGCGTTCAGCGCTCTCGCCTCATCCGCTGGTGGTCAACGTCAGCGCCCGCCACTGCCACCTCACGGCGCAGGCGGTGGAGACGCTGTTTGGCAAGGGGCACGTGCTTCATCCCAGGAAGGCCCTGTATCAAGGCGGACAGTACGCCGCCGAGGAGGCCGTCACCCTGATCGGTCCGCGCAGCCGGATGGTCTCCAATCTTCGCATCCTCGGACCCTGCCGCGACATCAACCAGGTGGAGCTGGCGTTTACGGACGCGATTTCCCTGGGCTTCGACGTTCCGGTGCGCGCGTCGGGCGATATCAAGGATACGCCCGGTTGCATGCTGATGGGTCCGGCGGGATTCCTGGAGCTTCCACAGGGCGTGATCCGCGCCGCTCCGCACGTGCACATGCACCCCGACGACGCAGCCTTTTACGGGGTCAAGGCCGGCGCCTACATGAAGTTGAGGATCGGTGGTCCGTGCGCGATGACCTTCGACCGCCTGCTGGCCCGCGTCTCCCCGGATTTCAAACTCGAGGTGCACATCGATACCGACGAGGGCAACGCCTGCGGCCTGGAGGCCGGCGTTTACTGCGAACTTCTGCCGTAAGGCTACCCCCTTTGCCCGTTCCTTTTCCAACCATCCATAACTCATCCACAACTCAAAACTCCCATGAATGAATCTCTCGGAATGATAGAGACCAAGGGCTACGTCGGCTCCGTTGAGGCCAGCGACGCCATGGTCAAGGCGGCTGGCGTGACGCTGGCCCGCCAGATCCAAATCGGCGGCGGCCTGGTGACGGTCATCGTCAAGGGCGACATCGGCAGCGTGAAGGCAGCGGTGGAAGCCGGCGCCGATGCGGCCAAACGCGTGGGCGAGCTCGTCTGCGCTCACGTCATCGCCCGTCCCCACGCCGAACTGCTCAAGGCGTTTTCGCTCTGATCCCCCAACCCTCGAATCCTCTTTTCCCATGGCACAAGAAGCTCTCGGAATGATTGAAACCAAAGGCCTGTGCGCTCTGCTCGAGGCCTCCGACGCCGCCCTAAAGGCGGCCAACGTGACGATGACGGGCTATGAGGCCATCGGCTCGGGCAATGTGGCCGCGTTTTTCCGCGGTGACGTCGCCTCGCTGAAGGCCGCCATCGATGCCGGCGCCGAAGCGGCCAAGCGCGTCGGCGACGTGGTCGCGGTGCAGGTGATCCCGCGCCCGCACGAAGACCTCGCCGGTCTCGGCAAGTGGGCCGCGTCCTGAATCGCGTCCATCCGATCTCCAGCGCCGTGTCGTAGCCGGAAAACGGTTACGACGGCGCGCCCAACCCATCCCATGCAGATTCTGGTCGCAAACCTGGGCTCCACTTCGTTCAAGTACCGGCTGTTCGCTCTCGAAGGCGACCAGCCCCGGTTGCTGACGCGGGGCGGAAGCGAGCGGGTGACGGACTACGGCGCCGCGATCAGCCGCGCCCTGACCGAGCTTTCGGAGGACGGCCATCTGCGCGACGCCTCCGATCTCGCGGGCGTGGGTTTCAAGACAGTCCTGGGTGGCGAGATTTCGGGCTGCGTCTTCGCGGACGAGTCCGTGGAGCAGGCGCTGCGCGATACGGCCGACCTGGCTCCCGCCCACAATCCTCCCTATGCCGAGGGACTGCGGATTTTCCGCGAACGCCTCCCGGGCGTCCCGCGTATCGCCCTGTTCGAGACGGCCTTTTACCAGTGGATTTCCGACGCCGCACGACGGTATGCGGTGCCCGAGGCATGGTTCAAGGCGGGCATCCGGCGCTACGGTTTCCACGGGGCGAGCCACAAATTCGTGGCGGAACGCTCCTCCGAGCTGCTGGGTCGGCAGGATGTCGCGGACGTGGCGAAGCGACTTTATCTCGACGGTCCCAAGGAGGTCGCGGGTGCACCGCTGCGCGTGATATCCTGCCACCTAGGCGGGTCGAGTTCCGTGACGGCTATACGCAACGGCGTCGCCATCGGCACGAGCATGGGTCTCAGCCCCCAGTCGGGCCTGCCTCAGAGCAACCGTGTGGGCGACCTCGACTCCGCAGCGATTCCCTGCGCGATTCGCAGGCTGGGCCTCACCCTTGAGCAGACGGAGAAACAGCTCGTCAAGGAAAGCGGCCTGCTCGGACTTTCCGGCGTGAGCAACGACCTGCGCGACATCAAGGCCGCAGCCGATGCCGGCAATCCGGGCGCGCAGCGGGCCATCGATGTCTTTGTGCACAGCATCCGGCATTGGATCGGCGCCTTCTGGCTCGAACTCGGCGGATGCGACGCCCTGGTCTTCACGGCGGGCATCGGCGAAAACAACCCGTGGCTTCGCGAGGCGGTCTGCGCGGGACTTTCGGGGCTCGGGCTCCAGATTTCCCCTGCCCGCAATACGACGGCGCCAGCCGAGATCAATCTCGCGGCCTCGGACTCGGCGACGCGCGTGCTCGTGATTCCCGCGAACGAGGAACTCGTGGTCGCCCGCGAGGCGGCCCGCCTGCTCGGCTCGCTCAAGCCAGTCTCCTGATTTTTTCAAACCCATCCCAACACCCTCAACGCTCAAATTCATATGGCACAATCCGCTCTTGGTCTTCTCGAAACGCGTGGTCTCACGGCGCTCGTTGCCGGCACCGACGCCATGCTCAAGTCCGCCAACGTCTCGCTCGTGGGCCCGATGAAACAGGTCGGCAACGCGATGGTGACCTCCATCGTGGTGGGCGACGTGGCCGCCGTGAAGGCCGCCACGGAAGCCGGTGCCGCCGCGGCCCGCGCCTATGGCGAGGTCCTCACGGTCCAGGTGATCGCCCGTCCCCACGAGGACATCGCCGCGATTCTCCCGAAGGCTCCCGCCCCGGCCAAGAAATAACGCCCACGCGAACCCACCCGGCGGATGCCGCATCCGCGCGTCCGCCGGGGTGTTCCGTCCGATCGCGGGTCCGTCCGCGTTTCGTTGCCCTTCGCAAGCAAAATTCCAACACGCTGCCCGCCATGTTCCTTGCCCGCGTCATA
>JAJXVO010000399.1 GCA_021782105.1 bacterium | reverse complement strand
CGAACCGGGGAAGCCGCCCTCGATGGTGTCGACCCCGAACTGATCCAGGCGCTCCGTGATGAGCAGCTTGTCCGTGACCGAGAAATTGATGCCTTCGCCCTGCGTGCCGTCGCGCAGAGTCGTGTCGTAGATTTTGATGTTCGGGTTGCTCATGGAAAAAACGAAACCCCGGGCTTTCGACCCGGGGTGCTTGGATGAGTGGCTTGTGTTTCCTGGTGTTGCTTAAGCCATGTCTCCATGCCCGGGCCGGCGGCAGAGAATAATCATCTCGCCGATAATCGCGATGTGGATGGCCTCAGAGGACAACATGACGGAATGCAGCAAACGCCTTGCCGTCAAAATGTCGACACCCTTTTTTTGCCCGCACCCTCCGCAAAGCGTCTTGCTCCGCCGCGATTCCCTCCGAACTCTTGCGACGCCGTGCGCCCACCGCCAGACTCCGATGGCGGTGTCCGCATCCCGCATTCCCTCCCCCTCCCTTTACGACAACCGATCCACGTCTCCCGCCTCGCCGATGGCTCTCCCAAGAATCCTGATCAACGAACACTCCCGGGTCGACCAGCGACGCCTGCTCGACGAGTTCGGGCGCGCCCATTTCTCCTGCGAGAGTCTTTGCGTTGCACGACGCGGGGAATTCGAACACGCCCTCGCCTCGTTCAACCCCGAGCTGATCATCTCCGATTATTATCTGAGCGATTTCGACGGCCTTACCGTGCTCGACCTCGCCCGGGCAAAATGCGTCGGCACCCCCGTCATCATCCTCACCAACGCCCTCAACGAGGAAACCGCCGTCGAGTGCATGCGCAGGGGCGCCGCCGACTACGTTCTCAAGAGCCGCCTGCCGAGCATCGTCCCCACCGTCATCGCCCAGCTCGAGCGCATCAAGGCATCCCACGAACGCGCCCGCCTCCGACTCGAACACGAGCAGCTGTTTCAACTCACCCCCAATCTTTTCTGCATCACCGATCCCTCCGGTCTGCTCAAGGACGTCAACCCCGCCTGGACAGCCCGCCTCGGCTACACGCGCGATGAGCTGCTCGCCAGGAATCTCGACACCTTCATCCACCCCGACGACCTTTCGCTGTTCGAACCCTGGTGGAAACGCCTCGTCTCCAGCGAAGCCACCCCCACGAACGGAGGCACCCGCTCCTCCCTGAGCTCCGAGTGCGAGTGCCGCCTCATCCACAAGGACGGCTCCCACCGCCATATCGTCTGGAACGCCGCCGTTTTCACCGCCGATACCCGCGTCTTTGCCTACGGACACGATGTGACCGAGCGCAAGCGCGTCGAAGCCGCACTCCGCGAAAGCGAGGCCCGCTTCCGCGCCATGGCCGACTCCGCCCCCGTGCTCATGTGGGTCGCCGATCCCGACCTGCGCTTCACCTACTTCAACCGCCCCTGGCTCGATTTCACCGGCAACATCCTCGAACACGAGGTGCGCAGCGGCTGGACCCAGGGCGTCCATCCCGACGATCTGTACCGCTGCCTCGAGGTCCTGCGCTCAAGCAACCAAACCCAGCAGCCCTTCCGCATGATCTTCCGCCTGCGTCGTCACGACGGCGCCTACCGATGGATCCTCGACTACGGCATGCCCCGCTTCGACGAGCACGGCGGATTCCTCGGCTATATCGGCTCCTGCATCGACATCACCGAACAGCACGAGGCCGAAAGCGCCCTCACCCAGCGCGCCGTCAAACAGACCGCTCTCGTCAACTTCTCCAGCTTCGCCCTCGCCCGCCACCCCTTCACCACGCTGCTCTTCGGCGCCGTTCGCACCGTCGCAGAAACCCTCGGCATCGAGATCAGCCAGGTCCTGGCCCTTTCCACCGCACACGATCACCTCACGCTCGTCGCCAGCGCCGACCCCGAGGGCGACGCCGAGCTGATCGGCCAGGTCTGCAGCGCCGCCTCGCCCGCCATGCGCGTCGGACGCGTGCTACTGCTGCCCGAGGACGCCGACGACTTCCCCGGCGCCGCCGGCCTCGCCCGCAAGGGCATCCGCACCGGCCTCGCGGTCATGATCGGCAACAACGAGAAGCCCTACGGCCTGCTCACCGCCGCCACCGCCCAGGCCCGCGACCTCTCCGGCGACTCCGCCAGCTTCCTCCAAAGCATCGCCAATATCCTCAGCACCGTCCACGCCCGCACCCTCGCCGAGGAAGCCCTCGCAGAGAGCGAACAGAAATTCCTCCAGTCGCAGAAAATGGAGGCCGTCGGCCTGCTCGCAGGCGGCGTCGCCCACGACTTCAACAACCTGCTCACCGCCGTGCGCTGCTACGCCGAGATCCTCAACGACGACCTCGCCGAACAGGCCCCCGCCGCCCAGCCCAAGGTCGCCGAAATCCTCAAGGCCACCGCCCGCGCCAGCGCCCTCACCCGCCAACTCCTCGCCTTCAGCCGAAAGCAGGTCGTCCAACCCGAGGTCCTCGACCTCAACAACGTCATCACCGACATCGCCGAGATCCTCCGCTCCCTGCTCAGCGAAAACATCGTCTTCGAATTCGCACCCGGCGCCTCCCCCGCCACCATCCGCGCCGACCGGGGCCAGATCGAGCAGGTTATCATCAACCTCGCCATCAATGCTCGCGACGCCATGCCCGTCGGCGGCCGCCTCACCCTGCGCACCGCCGCCCGCACAATCATTCAGGGCGACGAGGATGCCCGCGACCTCTCCGCCGGCCCCTATGTCGAACTCGCCGTCTCCGATACC
>JAJXVO010000107.1 GCA_021782105.1 bacterium | reverse complement strand
GCACCGATCAAAAAATCGAGGATGCGCAAAGGCCTCTTACAACTATCGCACACTCCTCGAAGACAAGGTCAACGTGAGCGTCAATGACGGCGTCGTGACTCTCACAGGCGTGGTTGGGGACAAGGAATTGAGGTCCGTGGCTGAGGACACGGTGAGCAACCTCCCGGGTGTGCTGAGCGTGGACAACAAGATAACCCTCGATCCCGCGCTCAAGGAACATTCCGACTCCTGGATTGCCCTGAAACTCCATACCCAGCTTCTCGTGAGTACAGACGTCAGTAACTCCGACACAACGATCAATGTGAATGATGGCGTCGTGACGCTGACAGGCACGGCCGACAGCCTCGCCCAGAAGGAGCTGACGGGAGAATATGCGAAGGAAATCGATTGGGTGAAGTCGGTGAAGAACGACATTGTCGTCGAGAAACCCTCGGCGAAGGCGGCTGCCAAGCGGGCATCGATCGACGACGCATCGATTACCTCTCAGATCAAATACGCGTTGTCATCCCACAAGGCCGCGCTCGGGAGCAAAGCGAAGATCGTGACGACCGATGGGACTGTCGTGATTTCGGGAGAGGCCAGTTCTTCCGCAGAAAAATCGCTCATCACAAAACTCGCCCTGAGTATTCGGGGAGTGAAATCGATGACCAACGATCTTGTGGTGAAGGACTGAATCCGCACCAACTCATCTTGAGAGTCGGATAGTCAGATTGCGGTTACGCCGGACTCTCGACGGCCGGTCAGAGATAAACCAAATCAACAAGACCGGGGCAGTAGTGGCTCCGGTCTTGCCCTTTTCATGGGCATTCCCGAAGGCAATTTCGGCCGTCCGCAGGTTCAAGGGAACGGACGGAGACCATCTGGCGGTGGCGCAAGGCGGCCGAAGCGTGACGCTCGCCGTCGTTCCGATCGATCGCCCCAGGGTTGGGTTTGCCGATGTCATGTAGGGTTGAACCCCATACGAATGGGCCGGGAGCGTGCGTAACATCCCTAGAGGCAATCTGCTCTGGTCAGATGCTCCGCGATGGAGCTTTCCCGCGCATGTTTCCAATTTCCATGGCCATTGTGATTTCCCTGTTTCTTCTGGGTATCGGCATCACCCTCATTTTGATCTCGTTGATCCGGCCGGTCACTTCGCGGAGCATGGAGTCATTGCGCTACAAAGTTGCACCGGGGCGCAGCAATCGATCATGGCTGGTGAGCGGCGGTGTAATTGTTGCCCTCGGTGGAGCGGTCATGCTTCTGCTTTCGCGGTATCTCGTTCCCTAAGCAATTCAATGCGGCCTGGAGCGCAGTGTTGGGACTGCCTGAGCGAGGTGATCGCGTTCGATAGATTCAAAGGGGACTGAGATCGCGGTGGGCCGTGCAAAAGTACCGTCCAGTTCGAAACGGTATGCCATTAAGCGCGACTTAGGAGGACGGGGGCGGGAGTGCCCAACAGAGAGGCCCTTGAGGCTGGGGCACTCCTATTGCGGATTCCGGCAAATTGATTTCCCCCTAGACTGGCGGTTGATGGGATGCGCTTGGCCGACTGGCGACATGGAGCATCTGGTCGAACCGAGCCCCCGTCATTGCCGAGCCTTCGCGGCGGATAACGGAGTCGTCGGCTGTCGACGATAGAGGGGAAGGTGCGGACTTGGTCGGAGAGCGTGTGCCACCGGCGATCTTTCGCCTGTTGCATTTCGCGACCGAGTTCGCATCGGGCGACTGATGCGTTTTCCGCATGGTCATCGGGGAGCCCGCGACTGGAGTCGCCGCGTTTCTGTCGATTTCCGGCCAGGAGAGTCCCGGACCTTCAGTCGGCAGGGGCGGCCTGAACCTCGGGCTTGGAATAGAACTCGCGGGCGAGCGCGAGAAGTTGGTCGTCGGTCAAATGGTGGGCATTGACCACAACCGTGCCGACAATCCGTTTGGCGAGGTTCGGGCGATGGGTTTTCAACCAAGCGGAGAATTGCTCCATCTCGTTTGCCATGCCGGTCCCTCCGCCGAAGATCAATAACTGGGACGCATCCTTCAGGGCGTCGGCAATTGGCCCGAAGAATGTGGAGGGAGCCGGCTTTTCCTGGCCCCTCGAAAAGCTAGCGGAACTGTCCTTGTGGCGGATGGCCTCGTCGGTTTGGTGGGGGCGGATCTGCTCGAAGTTCGCGCCATGCTTTTCAGTGCGGAAAATGCGGGCTTCGTGATGGTCCATCACCACCAGATAGCGCCGAATCGGTTCGGCCTTTGAAGGAGACGGGGATGGTGGATCTATAGATTGTGAAGTGGCTTTCATGATACGAATGGGTGGAGGTCGGAAGGGCTGGTCGAAGGAGTCAGGCGGTCGCTGATGCGCGTTTGTGGGCTCAGTCGCCGTTGGATTTGTCCATGTTTCTCAAAAATCCATAGAACCCGATTCCGTGGAGCTGCGGGGGAGGAGGGCGGAATCAGATCACCGAGGAGGCGTGTCGGCCTGCGCGACGTCGTGGTTCGCGGTCTGGTCGATCTCTGCCATCGTAAGATTAACATACACGACGGAGTGCTCGTAGCTGATTCGGCCCACACTTGCCGGCAGGACTGAGATGATCTTTCTCGAGAACCAGTAGCCGGTTTCCACGAGAACTTGGCGGATCGCCCAAGTGGTGCCGTCCAACATGAACCCACAGACGGATCCGATCGGATGATCCGTGGCGTGTATTTGATAACCGACGACAGAAGACGTGCTGCGCAGGTGAATGTCGTCGCGTTGGTTGTGCCCATGATGCAGCGGATTTTCCTGATCCGGAGGCAGTGTCGCGGCGGGGACGCCGGCCACGCCCCACATCCCGCCCCCCTGCCAATAGGCCGGCCAACCGTAATAACGATGGTATTCATCCTCGTATTGCCGGGACACCGGGCGGTGGGTGTCGATCGAGGGGCTGTTCTCGATCTGTTTACGATTCAGGTTGGTGTGCAAAATCTTGTCTTTGACCGATGCCCTGCCGAAGGCGTCTGGTCCGAAGGCATGGTGGGTCAGCAGCACCTGGCGTTCCGACAACCACGATCCCGTGTCGACGACGAGGTAGCGGACCATCCACGATTGGTCGTCGAAGTAAAAATCCTTCACGTGGCCGATGAGGCCATCCGATGCCTCGAGTTTCATTCCATAGAGCTGTTTGGTATTTTGAAGCATAAGGTGAAGGGGTGAAACGTTGATGGATCGCAGGCGTTGAATGTCGGGGTGGGAGGAGGCTGGGGTGCGGCGCGGCGAACCGCCGCTTGCGGAGCGTCCGCCGGAGCTCAAAGAACCGATGGATCTGTCTTGGAAATCCGGATGTCTTTTGCGTGCTCGAAGCCCAAGGCACGGGGATTGCCGTGATGGTGAAGGTAGGCTGGCGTCGGTGCCGAAGCCATGGGGTATAACCCCATTCAGCGCGGTTTCTCCCCGTGGGACGTGGGCGGCTCAGAGTCCGAATCGGCAGCCGTGGACGCTGAATCCGGCACCGAAGCTTGTCAGCCACCAGTCTCCCGAGGCATCGGGCGATCCGTCACGATTGGCCTCCTCGAGTGCGAACAGGACTGAGGGGCTGCTCATGTTGCCGCAGTTGCGGAGCACTCTGCGGGTGGCGGAGAGGTCGTATCCCGTGCAGGTGAGCTCGATCGCGTCGAGCACATCGCGTCCCCCTGCGTGGGTGACGATCCGGGTAATGGGTCGGGCATTTCTGCGGGAGCGTTCAGCAGACAGCAACTGGTCGACAGCAGCGGACGCCAAGGCGGGTACTTTGGGATGCAGGAGGTTGCGGAGTTTCCCTTCGCGCATTTCGAATCGCAGATAATCTCTGTGGGCGGGTTGGTGGCTGGTTGTGAAACCATCGCAGCGCCGAGCGGTTGGGCCCGGTTCAGCCCTCCAGATCGTGGCTGCGGCCCCGTCGCCAAACAAACATGCGCTGACCAACACCCCGGGATCATCGTCGAGATAGAAGGCCGCCGAGGATATTTCGACGGCCACGCAGGCCACCACCGCCGACGGTTGTGCTGCCAGAAACGCTGCGCCGGACCGCAAGGTTGGAATCGCCGCGCCGCATCCCAGCCCCACCAGATCCTGCAAGAATGTGTCGGATCGAAGACCGAGTTGTTCGGCGACGTAACTGGTCACCCCAGGACAAAGATATCCAGTACAAGTGCAGATAAACAGGGCGTCCAATTGCCCGCCTCCGAGGCCGGCCTGTGACATTGCTTGGGAGAGCGCCTGGGCAGCAAGCTGCGGCGCAGCCACGCGGAATGCCTCGTTAAGATCATCGGGCGTGAGTGAAAACACGCGTTCGACGTCTGGAATTGCGAAGTGTCGTGTCGAGATGCCGCAGTCGTGCCGGAGGATGGACTGGAGCGTCAGCAACGAGCGGCGGTTGAGGCGATGGTGCGCCTCGGATCGCTGCATGATGTCCCAGCAATCGGCTTGAGTGAACGTCGTGGGGGGAGCGCAGTGGCGAGTGAGTGCAGGTACATTTTGCGAGGTTCAGTGCAGGAGGCGATACAGCAAGGCGAGGGGAAGGAGGTTGGCATTTGCGGCGACGGCGAGGCCGCGTTGGAGTGCAGGCTTGAGGAGGAAAGGGTGGATCAGCGCGGCCCCGTTCAACCGAAGACGAAATGCGCGGCGCAGTGCCGCATCGATGACGTGTTGTGTTTCGGTCCAGGACTTCCTCCCGGTTGCCTACGCAACGAGTGGGTCCAGCGCCAGGGCGGCGCCGATGAACGCCATGGCCATGCCGTTGCCCGTGAACGGAGGAATCACGGCAAAAGCATCGCCCAGGCACACCGTGCCACCATCATTGATTGGACGGGCAAACGAGAATCCGGCCACGGCACAAGCCGAGCCGGAGCGGATAGGTGCCGCCGAGACCCGTTCTGCCAGTGAGTGGAGGCCGCTCGCCCGCAAGATGGACTGGCAGCGCCTGACCGCGCCCGAATTGCAGCCCTGGGCGGAGGGAGAACAGACCGCACACGTTGATCCAGCCGTCCTCCACGGCTGACAAACCGACATAGGCGCCATCACCCAGATGAATTTCGGGTCCGTCGATAGTCGCAATACCGCGTGCATGAACCTTGAGGCCAACCCACTTGGAGGGCCCGCCTCGGCAACGACCGCTCGTCTGAATCCAGCCGCTAGGATTGGCCGGTGGGCTGGCGCAGGTGCGAGTGGATAGGTGTCCGCCTTCGGAGACGAACAGTTCTGCCAGCCGTGCATCTAGCGCGAACCGACTGATGGCTTGGGCGGGCGAGGGAGGGTCTGTCGACTGAGGATGCGTTCGCGCCAAAACCAAGTCACACATTCGTGACTGCCGGCTCCTTCGAAGGCGAGAGCGATACCCAGTTTTCCGATGGTGTCTGCGTGGAGTCCAGCGACGAATTCACCGCAGACCCGATGACGCGGATAATCGTTCGCCTCAAAAATCCTCACAGGCACTCCGGCTTTACGCAATGCGATGCCAAGCGAAAGCCCGGCCAGCCCGCCGCCGATGATTTGGACCGTCTTGGGTGAGGTCATGGCTGTTTCTCGGCGACCATGCGATACGCCCCCAACCAGGTTTCCCGCACCTGCCATTTCCACGACGAAGGATCGAGACGAAGCAGGAAGGGCAACTCATCCCTTTCAAAACCGGCGGCGATGCTGATGCGACCGTCATGACGGGTCACCGGATGAGCGCGAATCAGCGGGCACAACAGGGAGAATCCGCGTGCGATGCGCCGTGCGCGAAGCGGCTCGTTCGCCACGATCACGCGTGCGTGCCGGCCGAGCTTGGTTCCGATTTGTTCCAATTGAGCGGTGTCAAAATGGTGGGAAAACAGGCTTCCAAACACCAAGGGAAACCTGGCCAAGTCGGGAAACCCGAGAATATCGGTTTGAAACCATCGGGCAGTCTCGGGCCAGTCGCCGGGCCGATTGCAGAGGTCGAGTCCTGCGAGGTCGGGAATGAACGAGTGCAGGGCCCGTCCCAGTTCGCCGGTGCCGGCGCCGACCTCGAGTGCGTGTTCGCGAGCGCGATACCGCGGTCGGAGTTTTGTTTCGAACCAGGACCGGGTCCCAAGAGTCCAGTTGATCAAACGCAGGTCACGGCGCGACGCGCGGGCGTCGGGCGAGTCTCCGGGCAGTGTGTCCCGAATCTCAGGCCGCACCCTGCGAGGGCCATTCATCGTGGATGGGTTGACGTCTTGAACTCCGGAGGCGACCGGTGGGAGTCGTGCCGTTGAATTTTGCCGGGTGGATTATCAAGCGAATGCCGAATTGCCGCGCATGCAACTTTGGTGGTTGCGGCCCGGGTTCAGGAACGCCGGTTTGGGGTGGAATTCCGGGGATCAGATCGGAAATTTGGAAATCAATCGAGCCCGCGCTTCTCTGCGAGAAGCAGCGAGAAGGCATCGTCGGTGGCCTCACGATATCGCGACGCAGCAGCGGGGTGAGCGACCGGAAAGGGAAATCATTAGCATTACACCCCATATTCGCCCGGGTGCTTCCTGGTATGGTTGAGTTCATGGAAAACCAAGATTCCACATGCAACCTGCCGGACCCGGTTGGATGCCCGCCTGTGAGGGCGGATTGGGATCCGTTCAGGATCGAGGGTGGCCATCGACGAATTGGACGGCAGCCAACGTCAGGCCCCGGGCCAGACTTTCTGGCCCCGAGCCGATCATCTGGACTCTCGTTGTGATCAGTTCACCCCTATATCCCGTCGATTTGGATGCCCAGGGTTCCGTTCGGGACGCTGACACGCAGGCGAGCACAGCGATCCGGGAAAAGAACCATGACGACGATTTGGTAAGGAGGTTCAACGCGGGAGATGAAGCGGCCTTCGTCGAGATCTGTGTGCGTTATCGCCTGCGCCTGACTGCGGTCGCAAAGTCGATGCTTCGAAACGACTCCGACGCCGAGGAGATAGCGCAGGATACTTTTGTTCGCGCCTATCGGGGTTTGGCGCGTTTTCGCGGAGATGCCTCCCTCTCAACCTGGCTGCACTGCATCGCGTTGAATCTCTCTCGCAATCGCTATTGGTACTTTTTTCGACGGCACCGTCATGAGATGCGATCGTTTGATATCCCGATCAGCGAGGGAAGCGAGATCACCTTGGGCGATTTGCTCGTATGCGACGCTCCGGATCCGGCAGGTGAGGCGGGGAATCATGAATTCGTGGCCCAGGTCATGGAATGTATGGAGATTCTCAGCACCGACCAACGCGAAATCCTGTCGCTTCGCGGTATCTTGGATCAGTCTTACGAAGGCATAGCCCAGGCGCTTGGACTCAGTTTGGGTACGGTGAAAAGCCGCATAGCCCGTGCACGAAAGAGTCTTCGCGGACTTTTGTTCGAGAAGTACGCCGTCGTCGGACCGGACGACACCGACAATCTTCTGGAGACAGGCGGTGGCAGGCCTACGAACGCCTTGGATAGACCGTGAGCATGGAGCCGTTTCCGCCCGCAGCAGTGCCTGCGTTTCGAAAACCGGGAGTCTTCCCACAAACAGATGGAATGATCTCAACATGAAAACAATGAAAGCGGTGAGCATCTATTCCTACGGCGGCCCGGAGGTCCTTGTTCAGAAGGACGCCCCACGCCCCCATATCGACGTCAACGAAGTGCTGGTGCAGGTTCATGCGGCTGCGATCAATCCGGTGGACTGGAAGGTTCGCGAAGGACAACTGAAGGCATCGCTCCCTCACACGTTTCCGCTGGTGCTTGGCTGGGATGTTTCGGGAGTGGTCGCGCAGATCGGCTCCGGTGTGGGGCGACTCAAGGTGGGCGACGAGGTGTTCAGCCGTCCCGACATTTTGAGAGATGGAGCCTATGCCGAGTTTGTTGCCATACGGGAATCGGAGGTGGTGCTGAAGCCGCGGTCGGTTGACCACGTCCACGCGGCCGCGTTGCCTCTGGCTGGCCTGACTGCGTGGCAAGCCCTTTTCGATGTGGCAGGACTGGTATCAGGCCAGCGGATATTGATCCATGGCGCCGCAGGCGGTGTGGGGCATCTGGCTGTGCAACTGGCAAGAAACCGGGGCGCGCAGGTGATCGGGACCGCATCGGCGACCAATCATGATTTTCTCCGAAAACTGGGAATAGACGAGGTGATCGACTATTGGACCGTCCGTTTTGAGGACGTGGTCCGGGACGTAGACGTGGTGCTGGATACGATTGGCGGGGCGGTGCAGGAGCGATCGATGAAAGTGCTGAAGCCGGGTGGAATCTTGGTCTCGACCGTGAGTGCGCCCAGCGTCGGATCGGCGGATGAGCATCGGGTGCGGCACGCTTTGGTGGTCATGCAGCCGAACGCGATCCAGTTGACGGAGATTGCCAGGATGGTCGACGCGGGAAAACTTGGGGTTTGCGTTGAGACGATCCTGCCGTTGTCGGATGCGGCTGGCGCCCAGGAGCTCAACCGTCGGGGCCACACAAGAGGGAAGATCGTGCTGCAGGTGGTTGAGCAATCGGATCGCTGATAGGAACCAGTCATCATGGGCGTCACATTCCAGGATTATTACGAAACGCTTGGGGTTGCCCGTGATGTTTCGCAGGAGGACCTCAAACAGGCATTTCGAAAGCTCGCGCGCCTATATCATCCCGATGTCGCAAAGAACAAGGTGTCGGGGGAGGCGAAATTCAAGGCGATCAACGAGGCCTACGAAGTCCTGAGCGATCCGGCGAAGCGGCGGCGTTACGACGAACTTGGGGCGAACTGGGAGGATGTTGGTGCGGCTCAGACCGGAAGCCGCAGCGATCATCGCGGCGGCAGTCGCTCTGCGGCGGGGGGGCCGGACTTTGAATTCAGCGGAACCGGGTTCAGCGATTTCTTCGAGTCGTTCTTCGGTGGGGAGCGCGAACGCTTCGGAGGGTATCGGCGACCGGCCTGGAGCGCGAATGGGCACCAGGAAATCGCGCACCAGGGCAGTGACATTGAGGCGGACATCATGGTCACTTTGGAGGAAGCGCTGCGTGGGGCCCTTCGCAAAGTGACCCTACGACGGCCGGGAGAGAACGGTGCACCGGACCGGATGAACACCTATCAGGTCCGCATCCCCTCCGGCGTACGGGAAGGCCAGCGCATCCGGCTCGCGGGTCAGGGCGGCAGCGGAGTGGCTGGCGGCGGGGCAGGGGATCTTTTTCTGAGGGTGCGGCTCGCCAGCCATCCGGAATTCAGCGTTTTGGGCAGTGACCTGTATTACGATCTGATCCTGGCGCCCTGGGAAACCGTGCTGGGAGTGACGGCAATGATTCCCACACTCGATGGAACGACCTCACTGCGGGTACCTGCGGGCACCGCAGCCGGTTGCCAGCTTCGTTTACGGGGGATGGGCCTGCCTAGGGCGAACCTCAGTCGCGGCGATCTTTTTGCCACCGTTCAAATTCATGCACCTGTTTTGGTTTCTGCAGACGAGCGTTCCCTTTGGGAGCAACTCGCCCGCATCTCCCCCTTCAAGCCGAGGAATGCATCATGAACGAGTCGGATTGCCCTGAAAGATATTCGCTGGCGCTGATTCCGTTGCCTGATAGCAGCCACTCGACGTACACGCTTGAGGAAACGGCCCGGCTTGCCGGGGTGCCTCCTGACAGGCTCCGCTATTACTGTCGGCTCGGCCTGTTTGGCTCGAAGCGTGAGAAACTGAAGGCCGAATTGATCTTCGACAACGATGCTCTCTACGAACTGCGCCGTATCGAGCTCTTCCGCCGGAGTCATGGATTCAGCCGGAAAACGCTCAGGTTGATTTGCGGCCTTTGGCAGGAGATTGAGGATCTCCAGGCGGAGCTCCGCTTTCTGCGCACTCGTTGAACCCACGCCCCGCGGCTGACGAAAATAAGGGGAGCGACCACCATGATGAGAAGTGAACCAGAGCCGGACGAGAGGATCGCGTGCCGACGCGGGGGTGGAGGCATGCTGGCAATGCCCCATATCATCGGAGCCAGCCTTGGACTACTCTCGCGTCGTCGCTGGAATGAGTACGCAGGAGCCATTGGAACGGGTCACAAACGAACCGATAGCCTGGGAGGTATTCCCGGTGACCAACATTGTTCCCACACGTTTATGAATAGAACGATATCATTGGTGCTGCTGACCGTAGGGGTGATTCTGATTATTTACGGCGTCTCGGCGTCGAACTCGATCGGCTCGGGTTTTTCGAGACTGTTTACGGGAATGCCGACCGATGCGACGGTCTGGCTTATGGTGGGCGGCGTCATCGCTGCGGTGGTGGGCATTGTCGGCCTGCTGAGCCGGAAGTCCTGATTCAGGCCGTCTCCATGTAAACCTACTCCAACCTATTCCTGATTGGCGCGGTCGTTGCCGGGATCCTGAGATCAGGCGTCATCTTAGGAAACGAAACGGCCCAGGTCGCGAGGGTTCTTCTGTTCGCCTTCCTCGTGGCATTCGCGATTGCGCAGATCGGCAAAACGAGCCCGAGCCTATGAACAGTAGCGACGCCGGGGCGATGCGTACGATTCAACCGAGCGTAAGTGTCCAACTTGGACACTTACCCAAAACTGGGCGTCGGACGCGACATAAAGCAGGGGGCGATCGGCTTGATTGGGCGAGGTTTCCGGCCTCCCCGTACGGGCTTCACCCCATATGCGAATCTGGCACGCAAGGCTATTTTGTACGCTCAGTTCAGAGGAATGTCACCAGATCAGCTTCCAGCCTTTCAACGAAGGACCCATCCAATGAAAAGTATTCGAAATTCTGCATTTTCACTCCTGGCGGTTTTAGTGACCATTGCCTGCGTTCAGGTACGAGCCGACTCCATGGCGACAATTGCCATAACGCCGGCCACGGGCGCTGTGACGCTGGTCCCCCGCTGGGGCATTGGTGGTAGTCTGACAGGATTTCAATTCATGGCGCAGGACTTGTCGCTGGGTGGAGGGGCCACCCAGTTTTATTCGATCAAGGGCACTCCGATACCGGCGGGTGGCGACATTGCAGCGTTCACGATTTACATTGCGGGTTCTGGCGCCGCGACCAACCACGCGGACATTGGAAGCAAGCTCACGCCGAATGCCTACTCGGCCCTGACATCGGCAGATCCGGACATTGGATACGGTGCCGTCAATTTCTATCTGATCCACCACAAGACAACCGGAGACTATTTCACGGTCATCGTCCCAAGTTCTGGCACCGCGTCGGCTGTCACGGATCTGAAGCCCATGGATGGACCTGGCGGTCCTGGAACGCTGGGCACAAGCGGCTATTTTGGCCTCACCTTTGCAGCCGCCAATCTGAGCTACGGTCTCAACATGTTCTATTATCTCCGCACCGACTCAGTGACGGGGAACACCAAATTTGGCACGCTGGATCCGGCGTTGCTGGGCACCTCGAGCGACAAATTCGATTTGGGCATGAGCGGCTTTAACGCCCTGGCATTTACCGGAACCGACGTCGGATTCGGAACGGATAAAATGTACTACCTCCGTTTGGATCCTGTCACAGGATTCACGATACTTGGAATGCTGGACCCGGTTGCGGGGCGGGTCTCGGATGTCGCGAATCTCGGCAGTGTCTACTCGACGCTGACTTTCGTGCCGGGCGATGTGGGATTTGGTTCCAGCGAATTTTACACGACGGGGGCGGTCAACACGACTTGGCAGTCTGTGAGTTTCGCGGCGATTGCGGACCGTGCGATCAGCGCGGGGTCGTTTGCGGTCTCGCCCTCAGCCAGCTCTGGTCTGCCCATCACATTGAAGGTGGTTTCAGGGTCCACGGGTGCCGCGTCGATCAGCGGACCTGTGGCGGGAGTGTTCACCGTCACGCCGACTGCACCTGGTGTCATTACTTTGCAGGCCACGCAGGTTGGCCAGCTCGCCCCGATTGCATACGAATATAATATGCTGAGGCAGAGCTTCACGGCCACAGGCACCACGCTGCTTGGGATCACGACGCAACCGATTTCGCATAGTGCGGTCATCGGAACGAACACGACGGTTTCGGTGGCGGCCGCCGGCACCAGCACCTTGGCATACCAATGGCGCAAAGGGGGTGCCGACATCACGGGCAATGCCTCGGCGACGACGGCAACACTTACGCTGCCCAACGTGCAGACAACCGATGCGGGCAGCTACGACGTCGTAATTTCCAACGCATCGGGATCAATTTTGAGCGACAGTGTTCTTCTCACTGTGGTCAATGCCGCCCCGATCATCACGAACTCGCCTCTGACGGCGGCGGGCACGGTCGGCACACCGTTTAGTTTCACGATCACGGCCTCGGGCTCGCCCTCAAGCTATACGGCGAGTCCGCTACCCGCAGGGCTTGCGCTGAATGGAACCACGGGAGCGATCACGGGCACGCCGACCACGGTTGGAACCACGTCGGTGCTGCTGGGCGCGACCAACGCGACGGGCACGGGGAACGCCACCCTGACGATCACCGTGGCAGCTGCTGGAGTTGCCCCGATCATCACGAACTCGCCGCTGACGGCGGCGGGCACGGTCGGCACACCGTTTAGTTTCACAATCACGGCCTCGGGCACGCCGACAGCGTACTCGGCGAGTCCGCTTCCTGCAGGGCTTACGTTGAACACGACCACGGGAGCGATTACGGGCACGCCGACAGCGGTTGGAACCACGTCG
>JAJXVO010000398.1 GCA_021782105.1 bacterium | reverse complement strand
GGTGAAGCTCGGCCTGTCCGAGAAAATCAATCTCGAGGTCACCCTCCTCAAGGCCGTCGAGGCCAGCCGTGCGCGGGCGATCGACAGCCTGATCAAGGAGCTCGCCGCGCTGGCCGAGGCGCTCCCGGCAGACGATACGGACGGCTCAAAAAAAAAGTCCTGATCTCCACACTTGAGCGCAACCTTGTGGCTGCGCTCAAGGAGCACCCGGTCGCGCCACCGGCCGCCCCACGGCAGGTTCTACCCAAAGCGAAAGTAGCCGCTCCCGCGGAGCGGCACCCGCGATCCTCAGACGTCCCCGAAGTGCCCGGTCCAATCGACGACGCGACCGAGGCTGAGTCACCCGGAGCAACCTCCACCGTCAGCGATGAGGAGGGGTGGCCATCCGACGAGGCCGAGTCACTCGCCCGCGCGGACGCCGCCGAACGGGGAGAAACCCTTCAGGTCGAGCCCGTGCCAAGCGAGGAGGAGGAGCCGGAAAAGGCAGCGCTTCCGTCACTCGAGCAACTCGTCGGACAAGTGCCCGAATCCGTGCGCGCCACGCTCGAGGAGCTGTTCCGCGCGCGTTGGAGTCGGGTTGCACGGTTCAAGAAGCGCGACCTGAAGAGCTGAGACGGGTCGGTTCAGGAGGACGGCGGCTGTCCGATCTGCGCGTCGGGCGCTGACGGAGCCTGGGGCGGCTGCGCGGGCGCCGGTTGTGCATCCGCCGGTGGCGCCTTCTTCTGCCGGCGCTTCTCCTTCCGAAGCTGCGCCTTCTTCAGGCATTTCTCACAGGCCTTCCCCTCGGCCGCGGCGGCCTTGCAGCAGGCCTTGCGACAGGAGGTTTTGCCTTGGAGCGCGGCCTTCTGGCAGCACGGCGGCTTTTCCATGGCCGGAGCCGGACTGGGATCGGCCGAGAACACCGGCAGCGTGATGAGGGAGAAGGCAATGATTCCGAGTTTTAATTTGTTCATGTTGTTAATTATTTTTCACCTTTTTTATCAATGACAACGCCCTACTCTGCAAGCCTAATTGCGACAAGGGCGTCCTCCGGCTGAAGCCGAACGGACGCCCAGAGGGGGTAACCCCAGTTGAGAGGCTCGGTCAGCGCGCCGCCGCCCGGCCTGCCTTGTAGCCCCAGATTCCGTAGAATCCAATGTAGGTGAACGCGACCATCGGAACAACGAACGACGCCTGGATGCTCAGATGATCGGCCACAACGCCCTGGATCAGCGGCAATGCGGCGCCGCCCACGATGGCCATCACGAGAAGCGAGGACGCCTGGCTCTTCAGCGCACCAAGACCTTCGATCGCCAGGGCGAAAATATTGGACCACATGACCGAGCAGAACATGCCGACCGAGAGCACCGACCACATCGCGAGCGTACCCGTACTGGTGATACCAATGGCCAGCAGCGCAATGATGACCGCGCAGAACAACGCCAGCATCCTCTGCGGGCTCTTTGCCCCGAGGAAAAACGCCACGAGCAGAACCGCCAGGTATGGGGCGTAGTGCAGCGCGTTCGCCCAGCCGGAGATGGTACCGACGATCGGCAGCGCCACGACCGGGACGAAGATCACGAGGACCTTCTTAAGCCAGCCGCGCAGTTCGCTCAACGCGAAGGCCCCCATGAAGCGTCCGATCATCAGCCCACCCCAGTAAAACGAGAGGAACCGGCTCGCCTCGACGTGGGGAATCGCGCCGAGCTGGGGCGTGCCGAGGAAATTGATGAGCATCGACCCGACCGACACCTCGCCGCCCACGTACATGAAGATCGCGATCATCCCCAGCACCGTATGCGGATGCCGCAGCGCCCCGAGATCGCGCGTCATGTGCTCCGGGTTCGTGAAGTCGGGCACATGGGCGAACTTGAACAGGACCGCCAGAAGTGCGAATACGCCGGCACAGGCGAGATAGGGGATCTTGACGGAGTCGGCCTCATGCACTCCGGCATGGGTGAACACCTTGAAGATGAGGTACCCCGCGATAACAGGGCCGATCGTGGTGCCGAACGAATTGAAGGCCTGGGAGAGATTCAGCCGGCTGGATGCCGTCCGCTCGGGGCCCAGGATCGTCACGTAAGGGTTCGCCGCAATCTGAAGCATCGCGAACCCGAGGCCCACGACGAACAGCGCGACCAGGAAAAATGGATACGACGTCATCACGGCGGCCGGATAGAAGAGCGCGCTTCCGACCGCGGCGATGAGCAGGCCCGTGATCACGCCATTGCGGTATCCGATCCGGTTGATCGGATCCCCGGACACGATGGAGATCACGAAATACACGAGCGACCCCACGAAATACGCGCCGAAGAACGCGAACTGCACGAGCATCGCCTGCGCGTAATTCAGCGTGAACGCCTCCTTGAAGCGCGGAATCAGGATGTCGTTCCACACGGTCATGAAGCCCCACATGAAGAACAGCACGGTCATCAGGGCGAAGGGCCCGCGATAGGTCTGTCCGTTTGCGGATGCCGGGGAAGTGGAGGAGGTCGGGGTTGGGTCGATCGTGTTCATTTACGGGGGAAGGACATGGACTGTGCCTAGGGGTGATCCGTCGCTAGAGAGCGGCGCGGCCAAGTCAACCTGCATGGAAAGGATATCAATTACCCGGAACGGAATGAAAGGTGGGCGGCCTATTGGAGCATCAGCGGCTGCTCGGAGCCGGGGCCGGTGGCCCAGGCGCGATTGGGCTTCGGGCCGAGGTCAAACTCGAGGGTTCCGCCCCGGACGATCTC
>JAJXVO010000397.1 GCA_021782105.1 bacterium | reverse complement strand
GCGCCTCGCTCAGTCCCTTGCCCTTCAACGTGACCAGGCACACCGGCAGACTGGAGGCGTCGAACTTCATCACCACCGGGGGCAGCGTGCCCGGCGGCAGATAGCGCAGGCTGGCCATCGATAGGTTGGCGATGCTTGTCACGTCCGAATCGGGATTGGAGCCGGGCTGGAAATAGACCTTGATGAGGCTCACCCCGGTCAGCGAACGCGACTCCATGTGGTCGATCCCGGCCGCCAGGGTGAACATGCGCTCGAACTGGCCGGTGATGTCGTTCTCGATCTGCTCGGGCGGCATGCCGGAGAAGAAGGTGGCCACGACGACGACGGGGATTTTGATCGGCGGGAACAGGTCCACCGGCATGCGCTTCAGGCTCGTCACGCCGACCACACAGGTGATCAGGCAGATGACGATGATCAGATACGGATAGCGAATGGCGAAGCGAGACATGCGGAGAAGGGCGGCTCAGGGCTGGTGTTTGGTGACGGCGGCGCGCAGCTTTTCGAGTGAGAACTCCGGCGACTGGCACAGCGCGATCAGCGCCTGCTTCTTCGCCGCGATTTGCGCCGCGACCGCGGGGATCTGGCCCGCGACGTTAAACGGAATGGCTTGAACGCCGTGCTGATCGCCGTGGAGCAAGTCGCCGGACTGTATCCTCAGCCCGCCGACTTCGACCGGCGTGCCGAACTCCACGATGTGGGTATAGGCGTGGGACACCGACACGCCGCCGGCAAACATATGGAACCCCAGCGCCTCGGCCGCCGGCAGGCCGCGCACGGCGCCGTTGGTCACGATGCCGACGCAACCCAGCGCCCGCTGAATGTTGATATGGACCGAGCCGATCAGCGTGCCCAGACGGGGACGCGAGGAGATGTCCTGGGCCACCACCACCCGCGGCGCCGGCAGGGAAAGCACGTAGTTCCACCAGTCGGTGCGGTCGGGATACAGGCTGTCGGCCGTAGGCGGGGCGGAACCGCGAATCATGATCGTGGCCGCGTAGCCCACCATGGGCGCCAGGCGCGGAAACAGGCAGCGCACGGAGCTGTCGATGAAACCTTCGTTGCGCAGGCGCACGCGAAACGTCTCGATGGCGTTGGCCAGCGTGCAGGCGTCCAGCCGCCGCAGGGCTTCCAATTGGTCTTGGGTCAAGGGTGAGTTCATGGAGAGGTCACGAAACGGACGGTTCGGGAGTTGGGTCCAGCCGCGCGACGGGCGGTGGCCGACGGCCGCTGGACCTTGATTCTGATTTGGCGGTGAATCTCCACCCACCGCGAGAGCGCCAGCCGCCGGAGCGGGGCGACGACCGGCGACCGTCGGCACCACTCGACGAGACAGTCGGGGAGCCAGGGAGCGGTTGGAACTGACTTTCGCACGGCAGCGAGCGCGCCCAGGTTCGTGTCCCCGCTCAAACGGCGATTTTGGGGTGGATTCCTCATTGTTTGGCGTTCGTGTTTTCGCCCGAGGCCGGGGCGTCTTCCGCCAGCGACTCGATGGGTTTGGGTTCCACCTTCTGGCCGGGCCGGACCTCGGAGGGGTGGCCAATCATCACCAGGTCGCCTTCGGCTACGCCGGAGAGGATCTCGAATTTCGTGGGGCTTTCGATGCCGAGGGTGACGGGCCGCTGCTGGAGCAAATGGTCCCGATCGACCACATAGACGCTGGGATTCTTCCCAACGGCGACAGCTTCGATGGGAACCGCCAGCGTGTGGGGACGGGGATCCACCTTCAAGCTGACCCGGCAGTACATGCCGGGCACCAATTCGAGGTTCGGATTGGGCACTTCGATCTCCGTAATCATCGTCCGGGTGTTCAGGTCCACCTTGTCAGTGAACCGGGTGATGGTGCCGGTGAACGACTTGCCGCCCAGCGACACGACGCGCACCTCCACCGGGTCGTGGAGATGAATGTCTTTCACGTATTCGACCGAAACCGGAAAATCCAGCCGCAGCAGGTAGTTGTCCGAAACGCGCACCAGCGGCAGGGATTGCGACTCGGAAGAGATGCCCGCCTGGATGAGCTGGCCCGGATCCACGTAGCGCCTGGTAATCACCCCGTCGAACGGCGCCGTGATGGTCAGGTAGCCCACCAGCGTCTGGTACTTCTGTCGGTCTGCCCGCGCGGCGTCGATGGCGGCGAAGGTGGACCGGTCGTTGGCGTCCGCCGTGTCCAGGTCCTGTTGGGCGATGAGGTTGGGATTTTGTTTGTCCACCGCCACCAAGCGGGTGAAAATGAGATGGGCGTTGGTGTAGGCCGCTTCGGCCTTGCGCTCGGTGGAGATCGCATTGTTGAGCTGGGCCACCAGGTCCGGGGCGTCGAGCGTGGCCAGAATCTCGTCCTTTTTGACTTTGTCGCCAAAATCCACGTTCATCTGGTTCACGTAGCCCGACACCTTGGCGTGCAGCTCCACTTCCACGTAGGGTCGGAACTCCGCCGGGATGGTCACTTCCCGGTACAGATTCTCGCGGCGGACCGGCGCGACCGCCACGATCTGCACCGCGGACGGCGCGTGCTCCTGACCGGAGTTGCCCAGTTCCCGGCGCAGCAGCCAAAGCGCCGCCACGCCGATGACCAGCACGGCTGCCAGCGCGCTGTAGGGGCGGCGGCGCTTCGGGACCGATTGCGAAGGCTGGGGTTGCTCGGGAAGGCTCTCTTTCATGTTGGATTCACCTGATGGTTCTTGTCCTTGGCCAGCGGGAGCTGCACGGTGAACCGGCTGCCCC
>JAJXVO010000396.1 GCA_021782105.1 bacterium | reverse complement strand
TCGCCGCAGCGCATTCGCAGCACGAAGCGCGCTGGGCGCCGCTCTATGGCGATTCGGCGTTGGCGAGGCCCCTGGTGGACTGGCTGGGGGGCTTTGATCTCGTGGTGAGCTGGTGGCCGGATCCTGACGGCGCGTTGGCGTCGCATTTCCCAGTGCGCGCCGGTCAACTGTTTGTTTCGGGTGAGGCGAAACCGACTGCGGCTCCCGCGGCCCGGCATTTTTGCACCACGCTTGAGCGGCTCGGAATTCCGCCGCGCGTTCCGCCGGCGACGCTTGGGTTCGCCCGGGACCTGCCGTCGGACGCGGAGCGTGCACGACGGGTTGCGATCCATCCGGGAAGCAGTTCACCGAGACGAAACTGGCCGATGGAGCGCTGGCTGGAAGTCTGCCGCCGGCTTCGCGATGCCGGACGCGAGGTGTTCGTGGTCTGCGTCGAGGTCGAGGAAGGCATCGCCCGGCGATTCGAGGGCGAGGCAACCTTGAAAGCGGGCCTTCCGCTGGTCGACCTAGCCCTGCTGCTCGCGGGCTGCGAAGCCTACGCGGGACACGACACCGGAGTGACCCATCTCGCCGCGGCTGCGGGCTGTCGTGTGACGGCACTCTTCGGCCCGAGCGATCCCGCGATCTGGGCGCCTCCGGGGGCGCGCGTGCTCAGGCGGGGGGATGACGTCGCCGGGATATCGGTTGCGGAGGTGTGCGAGGCGATTCTCCGGGAGTCGTCGACTCCGGATTCCTGATCTTAGAAAACGCAGTCAACAGAAGAAAACGAAGATAACAAAGAAACCCAAGCCAGGCGATTACACGAACCCACCGAGCCAAAATCGACTCACCCGAACCGTGAATGGGTCAACGTCCTCGATCCTGTGGTAGGCGGTTTGTTCTTCGTTCCCTTCGTTGGCTTCTGTTCCAGTCACTCACCGAATTTAGGCTGATACGGAAACGCCAGGGCCTGGCGGCCCAGACGGGGCCCGCGTAGCCGACGCCCACACGGGGTGAGGCGACGATCTCGAGCTTGTGCAGCGGATCGTCGGGGGCCTCGAGCCAAAGCCCCGTTGCTGGGTCCGCGGGGAGGGTGTTCAGACGCCGGTCGATGCCCAAGGCGCGGGTCAGCCGTCCGGGGCCGACGGCGCCCTCAACGCCGCGCAGGAGGATGGCGGCGGGAAATCCCTCCGGACCCGTGACGAGATTGAGCATCTCGTGGATGCCGTAGCAGAGGTATACATACCACAGGCCGCCCGCCTCGAACATGGGGGCGTTGCGGGGCGTGCGGCCGCGGGCGGCGTGGCTCGCGAGGTCGTCGAACCCATGATACGCCTCCGTCTCGATGATGCGGCGTCGGAGCACGGAGCCGTCCGCCTGCCGGCTGGCGAGCACCGTTCCCAGGAGGCGCCGTGCGAGTGCGACGGTATCGGGGTCCTGAAAATCCGAGGCGTTCAGTATCCGGCTCATGCGTGGCGGTCGATGTCGCCACAGGGCGGGCGATGGCGCAAAGCGGATTTTCGTCCGGATTCGCTTGGACAAAGCGGCGCGGCCGCGGAAGAAGAGGAGGCATGCCCTCGCCCCATTTTCTCACGTTCACAGGCAACCCTCTTGCGGAGACGACCTTCGAGTTTGCCGACTGGACGGCGGGGGCGACGCAGCGGGCAGCCTCGGCGGAATTTCAGGTGGGCGGGAAGGGGATCAATGTGACGAAGATGCTTCGCCGGCTCGGCGCGCGCACGACGGCGCTTACGTTCCTGGGAGGCGTTTCGGGCGAGAGGTGCCGGGCGTGGCTGGCAGGTCAGGGTTTTGACCTCGCGGCCTTCGGCACCGGTGGTGCGACGCGCGAAGGCCTGGTGGTGCGGAGCCCGGGAAGGCCGGAGACGACGTTCCTGGGGCCGGATTCGCCGCCGGACGCCGCCGCGTGGCAGATTGCGGCCGACTGGCTCGGGCGGGCGCACGAGGAGACGCTGGCCGCGGACGGACGTGCGGTGTTCGCGCTGTGCGGGAGCGCTCCCGGCTGGGCGTCCGGAGCGTCGGCGCCGTTTCGAACCGCGCTCGAGGACTGGATCGGCTCGGGCCTGCCGTATTGTGCCGACACCTACGGCGCGCCGCTCGAATGGAGCGTCGAGAAGGAGGTCGCGCTGGTGAAGGTGAATGCCGACGAGTTTCGCGGACTGCTTCGGGCCGCACCCGGATCCGCGGTCGACGCACTGCTCGAAAAAGCCCTGGGCCGCTGGCCCGTGAAGGCCTGGGTGGTGACCGACGGACCGCGGCCCGTGTGGTTTGCGACGAAAGATGCGGCGCCCCGCTGGCTGGAGCCGCCTCGCATTGCCGAGGTGTCGGCGACGGGTTCGGGAGACGTCATGATGGCATGCCTGCTTGAGTCCCTCTATGCACGCGGGCTTGAGCTGGACGACGCGGTTGACTGGGCGATCCCGAGGGCTGCGGCGAATGCGGCGCATCCGGGCATCGCGGAGTTCGAGGATCCTCAGTGCTGAACCCCGCGCGGAGATGATCCGGGAATTTCTCGAGCACCTCCTGACCCCGTGTCCGCGCCGCTGGCGCAGGATGGGGTATCTGCGCGAACAGATCGCGATCGACGCGCGGCTAGCCCGCAACCCCGGGGCGTGGGCGCCGCACCTGGAGGCGACGCGGCGTGAGATCATCGGTGCGATGGAGGCGCCGCCGCAGCGCCGCTGCGCCCTGATTCTCGGAGCGGGCCTGCATCATGACGTGC
>JAJXVO010000106.1 GCA_021782105.1 bacterium | reverse complement strand
GCATGCCTGCCGTCGTCGCGGTTTCGGGCGCCGGGATCATGATCGTGGTCTTCGAGGAAACGCCGAGCGGCGAATACATCGTGATCATACCCGTGCCGTTGTCCGCGACCCAGTAGGACCATGGGCCGCGCAGAAGACCCCACGGATTGACGAGATTGGCGTCGACATGCGCCGCGGAGGTGCCGGTCGCATCCGCGACGAGGTCCGTTTCGACGTAGTGGGTGTTCGTCGACGCGGCAATCGCGCGGGACGACGGGGCCGCGTATGCTACGAGGCCCGCGAGCAGCAGACTGACTGAGTGCTGGGTTACTGGTTTCATGGCGTATCTCTTGTCTTCGTATGTTTGTTGTTGTGCGGTGTGCGCCTGTTTGCGGGCCGGATTGACAGACACGGGTTCCCGGAGGTTTCAAAATCCGCGCAGGTTGCCGGCATGGCCGAGGTCCGGCCGCCCCGCATGACCTCGCCGTCGACGCGCGGATCCCGGAAAGCAGCCAGGTTGGAAGTCGCTTTCCGTCGGCATGATCAGCCGCCTCTCCGCTGATTTTCCTGTCCGCACCGACATGCGCGGCACCGGTTTCCCGGCCGGGCTTGGGTAGAAGATTTTCGAATACCAAAGACGGGAAAAAACAGGGGAAATCCCCCAGGCCCCGGGGCCGTCAGGGCGCAAAACCCCGATGCGGTGCCGAATGCGCCGCTAGTTGACCCCGGCAAAATTTCGGCGAAGGTGCTGGCACCACCCGCCTTCCGAATCCTTCGGACTGCCACCCCCAATCGTGAAAGCCTTCCGCCCCGGCCCCTTCCAGCCCTCCGTGCTCGCAGCCTGCGCCGCTCTCCTGCTCGCGGGCTGCGCGTCGGTCCCCAACGTGAACGTCAGCCGCGCCGATGCTGCGCGGATCCATCGTATCACGATCCTCGGCGTGCATGAACCGGCCAACATCTGGGTGACGAACATGGGCGGCGCCGCGGGCGCGTTCGGCCTGGTCGGAGGCCTGGTTCAGGCGAAGATCGACTCCGATCACCGAAAGGCCCTCGTACAGGTGATCGCCGAGGCGAAACCCTCACTTTCCCAGGAACTCGTCTCCACGGCGCTCGCCGCACTAAAGGCCGACGGCTTCCAGGCCTCCTACGCCCCCTCGCTCTACCCCAAGCCTTCTGCGGACCGCAAGAGCGACGACTACACCGGGATCCACGTGGACTCCGACGCGATGCTCAGCCTCTGGTACAAGGTGGTCGGCTACATCTCGCCGCCCAGCTCGACCCATTACGAGCCGACCGTGCTGCTCGGGGTGAGGCTCGTGGACGCACGGTCGGGACAGGTACTCTTCGAGAAGACTTACGCGGCCGGCTACGCCTGGAAGATCAGGAACGTCGTGCAGATCCCGGCGGACAGCCGGAATCTGTACAAGGACTTCGACGACGTCATCGCACACTCGAAGGACGCGGTCGCCGCCCTGAAGCTCGGCGAGGACGAGGCCGTGAAGCGCGCGGCCTGGGACTTCCGGAACTAGGCCGCCGACCAGTCCAGGTTCGGCGCTTCGAGGCGCGCGCCCGTGGGAATCCGGATGCCGAATACGTCGCCCAGCAGCGCCACCAGTTCGTCGTGCGAGCCGAGCATCGTCGTCTCCAGCACCTCCGCGCCACGGCGCCTGACGAACTCGCTGTTCGTCAGGTTGAGCCGCGTGCCATCGGGACCGGCCAGGCTCACCATGAGATTATGCCTGAAACGAGACTCCGGGTGCGCGCTCGTCCACCAGTTCGCGAGCTCCCGGTCGATGGGCGGCATCTCCTCGCCGGTGAACTCGTAGCCGTCCACCCAGCCATCGCCGGAGCGCACCTGGTGAAACCACCGGCCGTCCTCCCGGACGAGGCGCCGCGGCTCGTGCCTGGTCTCCTGCTCCAGGTCCGCCTGAAAGCGGATCGCGGAGGTCAGCGACATTCCGCCGAAGCCGACATCCGCAAGCCACTCCCCGCCGTCGAGCCCGACCTTGAGGAACAGGTGCGTTCGCGGAGGCACCACCTCGCGCGGCACGTAAAGGCGCACGCGCCCCGACAGCGGGGTTGCCCGGAATCCGAGCGTCCGCAGCACCGAGAGGAAAAAGCTGTTCTGCTCGAAGCAGTAGCCGCCACGCCTCGCCCCCACGAGCTTCGCCTCCACCGCCTCAGGCGCCAGGCTCACGCCCCGGCCGAGCAGCACGTCGAGGTTCTCAAAGGGAATCGCACGTGTGTGCAGCGCCATGAGCGCATCGAGCACGGGGCGCGTCGGCTCGCGAGGACCGTCGTAGCCGATCCTGCGGAAGTAGGCGTCGAGATCCGGGACATGAGACAGGGACGAGACCGGCATGCCGGAAAGAACGGCACAACAGTTCCCAGCGTCAAACCCACGCGCCTGTTTCCGGATGGGAACGTAGTACATGGGTTTAACAGATATGGAGAGGATGAAGGGGATGGGATCGGAAAAGGCGGAAATTCGGAAAGTCGAAAATTGGAGGCGGACGGGAAGGCTAGAAAGCTGACAGCTGAAAACTGAAGGGAGACGGCGGGAAAGCTGGAGACAGATCCGCGGTCCGCTGGATTCCTTCTCGCTGCACGCTCCTCGCTTCTCACTTCTTTGAATTTAACAGATGGAAGGAATGAAAGGGATGGGGATCCGAATTCTTTCGAAGTCTTGGAATGAATCGCCGCGAGAAACAAAGTTTCAGTGGTCTCGGCTGGAGACGGTATTATCCCTTTCATCCCCTTCATCCCTGTGAATACCGGTTTGTAGTTCGCAGATCCGGCCCACCCACGGCGCGGGGCGTCGGTGTTTTCCCTGCGCGATTTCGCACCGCGGTCAGATAATGAAGGCCCGGGAGCTTGCGCTTCCCCGGGCCTTCCCCCCTAACAATCTGCGAAACCCGCGCAGACCAGATCAGAAGTTCCAGTGCAGGCCCGCCTGGACGCGCCGCCCGTTCTTATACTCGGCCTGGAACATGTCGGCCGGCACCTTCGCGTAGACGTAGTAGGTCTCGTCGAGCAGGTTGGTGCAGGCGAGCGTCAGCGAGAGGTGCTTGGTGATCGAATACGAGGCGTTCGCGTCGAGCTCGGCATAAGCCTTCGTGTAGACGTTGTTGCCGCGGTCCACGTTCGTGAAATAGTCTGAACGCCACGCGTACGTGAGCCGGAAGAGGAACCTGCCGTATTCGATGAACGGACTGAGGTTCACCTGGTTTTTCGAGGCATAGGGCAGCTCGCTCCCGTTCTGGCCGCTCGCATCGACGTAGGTGTAGTTCGCGGTCACACCCAGCCCGTAGGGGAAGGTGTGCTGGTAATAGACCGAGAAGCCCTTCGATTTGGCGCTGCCCGCATTTTCCGGACGCGAGATCAGGTACGGCGTGACGGTGCCGAGGTTCTGGTTGAAATAGCTCTCGGTGCCGTTCGATTTCAGGATGTAATTCGAGATGTCCTTGTAGAAGAAGTTCACCGCAAGCGCGGAGTTCTTCGCGAAGTACCACTCGCCCGCGAGATCGAGGTTCGTCGACTTGTACGGATCGAGCTTCGGATTGCCGCCGACGCCCGTGCGGATGCTGTCATAGAGCATCACGGAGCTCGAAAGGTCCGCATAGTTCGGCCGCGCGATCACCTCGGCCGCACCGGCGCGCAGAAGGAAATCCTTGGTCAGCGCGTAAGTGAGGTTCAGCGAGGGAAGGTAGTTGTCGTAGGTCTTCTTCATCGCGATCGGCGTCGTGGTGGAGCCGCTCACCGCATAACCCTTGCTCGTCGTCGTGGTCTCGACCCAGCGCACACCGACGTTGCCGCTGAGCTTGCCCTGCTGGAAGTCGGCCTGTCCGTAGGCCGCCTTCGTCGTCTCGTCGACCTCGAAGCTCTGGGTGGGCTGGAAGCCGTCGCCCGCCGCGAGCGCCTGCTGCATCGTCAGGGAGGAACCGCTCTCATAGGGCGAGGAATACACCGCCTTGAACAGCGAATTCGGGTCGACCATCACGTGGTTCTTCATGTCCGGAGTGATGTTCGGAAGCCCGTCCATGTAGTTCGAGGGCGTGAGGCTGGGATTGAACGAGGCCAGGGTCGTCGACGGGAGCGTCACCAGCGAGATGTTGTACCAGTTCTGCGAGGTGATGTGGTCGGTGTAGCGTGCGCCGGCGCGGACCTTTGTGAAGAAGCCGCTGGGAAGCGCGTAGGTGCCGTCGATCTGGGCGTAGGACTCCTGATCCTTCTCGGGATCGGAGGCGACATTGCCGTTCCACCAGGGCCCGCCCACGGTCCACGCGGTCGGGTCGGTGTTCACACCCGCCTTGCCCCACGTGAAGCCCGGGTTGCTGACTCCGCCCGTGTAGGTGTACGAGGTCGTCCCGACTCCCGCCCCCGCGGCGCCGAGCAGCGGCTCGATGTAGTACTGGGCCTGCGTGCCGCCCGTCGCCTGAGTGTATCCAGCCTGTTCTGACACAGTGAGGGCATCGTTGTGGAACGTGAGCTTCTGGTCGTAGGCGTCCGTCTTCACCGAAGCGACCCGATAGAACAGGTCCATGACGCCGATGTTTTGGCTGATGGAGGCCGAGTCTACGATGTTGTTCACGATCGACGCATTCTGGATGACGGCGCCGCGCCACCAGCCAGGGAACCCGTAGTAGGAGGTGTTGAAGTTGTTGTCGTCCACCTTCACGTGCAGGACGTTGGCCTCGAAGGTCAGGTTTTCCGATGGGCGGATGTCGAGCACGATGTTCCCCCCGGTGCGTTCGCGGACCTGCTGGAAGAGCGCGGCGTTGATGGCGTTGGGCAGGAGGGCCGTCGGATTCGTGAGGTTCACGGAACCCGCAGGCGCGGCGGGGTCGATGCCCGTGGCGGGCGAGGCCGCTCCGGCGGTCACCGTGCCAAGGGCCTCCACGCCGTCGCGCCGGAGGTGCTCACGCGAGGACTGGAAGCCGACCATGATGCCAAAGGTCTTGTTCTTGGTGCGGGCGCTGACGACCTGGCTGAAGCTGTAGTCGTTGTGCTTGTCGCGATCGTTGTACATGTCGCCCGCCGAGCCCGAGAAGGCGTACTGCTTCGTGTCGAGCGGATTTCGGGTATGGAGCATGATGGTGCCACCGATGCTGCCCTCGGGCAGCCAGGCCTCCGAACTCTTGTACACCTCGGCCTGCCCGATCACCTCAGGCGCGAGCAGCGTGTAGTTGAACTGCCGGCTCGGCGCGTCGAGGATGTACCAGTCGCCCGAGGCCACCGTCTCGCCGTTGAGCAGCGTGCGGTTGAGGTTCGGGTCCGTGCCCAGGATGCTCACGCGCTCGCCTTGGCCGAACAGGCGGTCGACGGTGACGCCGGGCACGTGCGAAAGCGACTCCGCCACGTTTGTATCCGGAAACTTGCCCACATCCTCGGCCGTGATCACGTCGACCATGGCATTGGAGTTGCGCTTCGTATCAAGGGACAGCGCGAGACTGCGCTGGTAGCCCGTCACGACATAGGTGTCCATCTTGATGGTCTTGCCCGATGTGGAATCGTTCTCCGCATTGGTCGTGGACGCGGCGTCCTTTTTCGCGGAGTCGGCGGACTGTGCGAAAGCGGGGACGGCGGCAAAGGCGGCGGCGAGACAGAGGAACGTGAGAACGCGACGACCGCATGGGGGAAGCGGGACGCGACGGTTGGCAGCTAGGCTTGTCATAGTAGGGATGCGTTAGCGTGGTGATGTGGAGCGACGGCGCCCAAAGGCGCGCCGCAACGGGGGGGCACTCGATCGTCGGAACGCGTGAGAACGCCGCAGCGGTCCCGCTGTCCTCCCCGTCTCGACCCTGCGTGCACCGCACAACGGCCCCTCGGCCCCTGCATCGGTTGCATGCGTGTCTCGAAACGGGATTGAAATCGGAAACGGCACGTGTAATCCGGCGAAAAAGTTAAACGAGCCGCAATATAGCGCTCGCCGCTGCGTTAAAAAATGGCATAAACGCCGATGTTTTTAACAAAAATGCCAGCCCGCGCCCCTCTCACCGACCAATCGCTCGAGAAACTGACCGGGATTCTCCCCTCCCCGCTCCGGCCGCTCCACGGGAAACACGCGCTTCCGCAGTCGATCCCCGACAACATCGTGTGCTTCTGCCGGCGCTCCGCCACCGATCTCAATCGCCCGCAGCGCGGCCGCGCGCTGCACCACCGCTTCGTGCTGATCGTCGCGCTCCAGACCGCGGTGACCGTGTGCGTCGACGACCGCGCGGTGCGTCTGCACGCCGGCGAGGGTCTTCTGGTGATGCCATTCCAGTTCCACGACTACATCGATCCCGAGCATGAGAAACTGCTCTGGCTGTTCATGACCTTCGAGGTCGCCAACGACTCCGAGTTGCAGCCCCTCAGGTTCCGGCCCTTCGCTCTCTCGCCGACTATCCGCCAGCTCAGTGCCGACCTGCTGCGGGCCTACCTCACCCCGGGCGACGAGGATCTCGTGATCATGACCTTCGCGCTGCTGCTTGCCCGCATCCGCAAGGCCGAGCCGATCCGGCGCCGGAACATCGACCCGCCTTCTGCGCCCGGCCTCATCATGCAGATCAACCAGATCGCCCAGCGCAAGGGCGAGACCGCGAGCGTCAAGGAGATCGCCCGCGCGCTCGGCATCAGCTCCAGCCACCTGCGTTCGCGTTTCAAGGCCTCGTGCGGAGTGAGCCTGGGCCGGCATCTGCGCCGCCTGCGCATGGAGAAGGCCTGCGGCCTGCTGCGCCTGAGCTCAAACCGCGTCACCGAGATCGCCGAGCTGTGCGGGTTCAACTCGATCTTCAGCTTCAGCCGCGCCTTCCACATGGCCTACGGGATCTCCCCGATGGCCTACCGGAAGGGCGACAAACCCCTCCGCTCCACGAAATAGCCGGCCCCGCTCAGCCCAGCGCCCTAATCCTGCGCGCAACGTCGGCACGCAGCCGGTCCACGTACGCCAGCGCAAAGTCGCCGACCGCAGGCGCCCCGTCGCCGATCAGCGGCGTCAGGTCCATCGCCCACGTGATCCCCTCGACGCGGTCCGTGGCGTGCGAGGTGTGAAACGTCGCGTGCGCCGCGCGCCGGCCGAGTGTCGCCAGGTCGTAGCGCTTTCCTCCCGCAACCTGCGAGTCGAAGACCTTCAGCAGCTCCGGCGCCAGCGCCGCGTGCCGCCCGGAATCGAGCGCCACCTTGTCCGTATCCACCAGCCAGTCGAGATCCCGCCACACCTCGCAGCCAAGCACCCGCCGCGGGCGCTTCTCCGCCGGCAACCGCCGCAGGGCCTCGATGCAACGCAGCATCACCGCAACGTGCGTGTCGTGCTTGTCCGCGGGATTGTGCAGGTAGACGACCTCGGGCGCACAGCCGGAGAATAGCTCCGCCAGGTCCGCGGCGATGTCGGGACTTCCTGCCCTCTTCACCTCGGAGCTCGGATGCGCCAGCTGGATCTGGATCGCATACGATCCCAGCCGCGCAGCGGCGCGCTGCTCCTCCCGGCGCACGGCCTGCATCTGCTCGTCCGTCATCGCCGCGTACGAGCCCGCCCGCGGCGAACCCGCACCGTTGGTCACCACGACGCCGCCAAAGGCCTTAGTGGCCGGCTCGTCCAGGCAGTCGCAGATTCCCGCATACGCCATGATCTCGATGTCGTCCTGGTGCGCGGCGACGCACAGGTGTGTCACCCGGCGGAGCGCCGCCTCGGGAGTGCGCCCCGCGTCGGGAACATAGATGTCGGCTTTCGGATTGGAGAATTTCATGGGGAAAGTGGGTTCATCTCCGCTTCGCCGCGCCCAACGACGGCAGGCTCGCGGCGGCGATCGCCTGGCCGTGGCGCTTGTCCTTCTCGTCGGGCATTCCCAGACGGATGCGCGCAGCCAGGTCGGGAAACTCCTCGCCCAGCACCGCGCGCGCCCGGTCCAGCATCACACCTCCGCCGCTTCCGCTCGTGACCCGCCCGAGCACGAGCACGTGGCTGATCTCATAATAGTCCGCGAAGTGCGCGACCGCGTAGCCAAAATAGGTGCCGATTGTCTCATAGACCGCACGGGCCCGCGGGTCGCCCTCCTGCATCGACTCCTGGATGCGCAGTAGTCGCTCGGGCGCCGTCAGCGCCTCGTGGAAGCGGAAGCCCGCCGGGACGCTCAGCCGCGAGACCGCCTGCTGCGAGAAGTACTGCACGCCGCAGCCGGCGTCGCCCGACCACTCGTCGCGCGGCGCATCCACCCGGAAGTCCACCGGCGCGAAAGCGAGCTCGTTGAGCCAGTTGGTGATCGAACCCGAGGGCGTGACGTAGCCCCCCGCCAGGCTCGTGCCCATCGATATTCCGAGCACCGCATTGGCGCCGAGCGCCATCGAACCGGCCAGCGCCGTCACCTCGCCGTCGTTGGCAACCTCGAACGGCACCCCTCCCCACCGCTCCCGCAGCGTGAAGAACATTCTGCGGATGTGCTTCTGGAATGCGTCGGGCGGCACGCCCCGGAACAGCGACGCCACCCGCACCTCGTTGTTCACATACACCCCCGCCGCGCTTCCTCCGATGGCGTCCAGGCGGGGCAGCTTCGCCGCCGCCCGCGCAATGGAATCGTGGATACCCTCGATGTGGTACGAGGGGTCCTTCTCGAAATACGGGTTCCAGGGGATCTCCTCCGAATAGACCACCCTCCCGTTGATCACCGCGGCCGCCTTGCGGTCGCTGCCGCCGATGTCGAACCCCACCCGGCAGCCCTCCAGGTGCCGCCCAACCGGCAGGTCGTCCGACTCGAGCACGTCGGAGACCCTGTCCGCAGCCGCCACGGAAAAACGCGCGCCATAGACACGCTCGCCCATGAACTCGAAATCGAAGGCCCGCTCGCCCGATGGGCTGTAGACCGCCGCAAGGTGCGTCGCGATCTCGGGGGCGCCGATCACGCGCACCGCCGAGCCTCCCCGCTGCCAGAGCAGGAACTTCAACAGCCGCTCTGCATAACGTCTCGTCAGCGCCGCCTCCGGATGATCCGCCCGGAGCACCCGGGACCGGTGCACCGAGCCGCGCCCGTCGGGCCGCACAAGCACGATCTCAAACGGCCGGGAGCCGGCATCCGCCTCGACGAGCGAGCGGTAGGCGCGATTCCAAAGCACGGCGGGAACGAAGTCGGGATCGAGTACGGGACGGACGCGTGGGACGACGGCGAACATGGAAAAGATGGGTTATGTAAACAGGGTCTACTCTCCGCAACCCCCGGATCCGGCGACCGCGCCTCCGCCGGACACCCGACGGGACGCGACCCCGGGAGCGGGCGCCGGCAGTCAGACAGGATTCAATTCAAGAAAGGACTCCAGCGAATAGCGCTTGAATGCCTCGATGGCCTCGTATTCGGCGAGGCCGATCGCGTTGTAGGTCTGTGCGAGGCGCCGGCTGCGGTCCTCGGTTCTCTGCCAGAATTCGCGGCGATCGTCGCCGAGGAAGAGCGCCTGGTCCTTCTGGGTCTCGTGGCGGAAAATCGCGCGGCGTCTCCGCAGCACCTCTTGCGGACTGAGCGGCACCGCCATGTCGATCTCATCGGCCGCCCATTCCGCCCAGGCCCCGCGGTAGAGCCAGAGCTCCGCTGCCGAAACCCACCCACGGCCCCCGCAGGTCCTCAGCGCGTCCTGCAGCGCCCGCAGGCACAGCCGGTGCGTGCCGTGGGGATCGCCGAGATCGCCGGCCGCAAAGATGAGGTGGGGCTGCAGTTCGTCGAGCAGCCGCGCCATGATTCCCACATCCTCGGCACCCAACTGGCGGCTCCGCGGCAGGGCGCTGCGATAGAACGGTAGGTCCAGGAAATGAAGCCTGGCCAGCGGCACGCCACACTCCCGCGCCGCCGCCATCGCCTCATGCCGGCGAATCAGCCCCTTCCAGCGCTCCCGGTCCGCCGACGCCGTCAGCGCTCCCGACGCGCCAAACGCCGCCATCACCTCGTCCAATCTCCCTGCCGTCTCTGCCGACACCAAGCCCGAGTCGCGCGCAAACACCAGCGCCCGCCACAGCGATTCGTCGGACACCGCGTTCGACCCCGACACCTGATACGCCACATGCACCTCGTGGCCGTGCTCGACCAGCCGGCACAGGGTGCCGCCCATCGAAATCACGTCGTCATCCGGGTGCGGCGCGAGAACCAGCACCCGCTTCGGGAACACCCCCGCCGAGGACGCGCGCAGCGGCCGCACCGGCGCATCGCCAGGCTTGGTGCGCGAGGGATCCCGCCCGCCCGGCCAGCCCGTAATCGTGTGCTGCATCTGGTAAAAGCCCGCGAGGTTCGCGTCGTACGCCGAACCGTAGACCCGCAGGAGATCCTGGAGGCCCGTCTCGTTGTAGTCGTCGTCCGTGAGCTTCAGGATCGCCTTCCCGCGCTTGTTCGAAAGCCAGAGGATCGCCCGCCGCGTCATGCGCTCGTCCCACTCCAGGCCCTGGTCCTCGAGCGGACCCAGCAGCCAGGGCGTGCGGTAGCGCGTCAGCGCACTCGCCGCGTTGGCGTCCACCACGAAGCGGCAGGCGTCGTGCTCCTGTAGAAACGAGGCGGGCAGCTGGGCGGTGACCGGCCCCTCCACCGCATCGCGCACCACGGCGGCCTTGTGCTCGCCCCACGCCATCAGCACCACGCGGCGCGCTTCAAGGATCATGCGCACCCCCATGGTGATCGCATAACTGGGCGTGTGCTCCTCGCCCCCGAAATCACCCGCGGCGTCGCGCCGGGTGATCGGGTCGAGCGCCACCAGCCTCGTGCGGGAACGACGCGCGCTGCCCGGCTCGTTGAAGCCGATGTGGCCCGTGCGTCCGATTCCCAGGATCTGAAAATCGATGCCCCCCGCCGCCCGGATCTGCTCCTCATAGGCCCGCGCCCGCGCGTCCACCTCGTGCGCCGGCACCATGCCGTCGGGTATGTGGGTCGCCTCCGCCGGGATGTCCACGTGATCGAAAAGATGCACCCGCATGAAATGGTGGTAGCTCTGCGGGTGGTTGGGCGGCAGGCCGCAGTATTCGTCGAGGTTGAACGTGACGACGTTGCGCAGGCTCAGCCCCTCGCTGCGGTGAAGGCGGATCAGCTCCGCGTACAGGCTGAGCGGCGTGGACCCCGTGGCCAGTCCCAGCACCACCCGGCGGCCCAGCGCCTGGCGCTCGCGCACCAGCGCCGCGATCTCGGCGGCGACCGCACGCGAGGCCTCGACGCTTCCGCGGTAGACGGTGAGCGGCACGTGTTCGAAACGCGAGGGCGTGAGCGGTTCTGTCGCGGTCATGGTCGGCAGGATATGGGCGTCGTTTTGATCGGCACCCAGTATATGGCATACGCGCGGTTAAAAAATGGCATATTCGACGATGTTTTTAGCATTTTTGACATTGCCCTCCCACCGTGGACGCCGGAGAGAGGTGTCTGCTCAGAGGCGCGCGAGCGCGAGATTAAGGGCGAGGATCACGAAGACGAGCGCCGCACCGCGGTTGAGCATCCGCTGGGCGCGCTCCGAACGCGAGAACACCGCCCCAACACGCGCCGCAAGCACGGCGATGCCCCCAAAGACGATCACCGTGGCCAGGATGAACACCGCCCCGAGGATCACGATCTGCGGCCAAAGCGGTCCGAGCGTCGGGTCTGCGAACTGCGGGAGGAAGGCCAGGAAGAACAGGGAGACCTTGGGGTTGGTGATGTTCATCACGATCCCCCTCCGATAGAGCTCCGGCCCGTCCAAGGCCGCCGCCGCCCCGAGTTCCCGGTCCGCCACCGGCGCGCGAAAGCTCATCCACGCCAGGTACAGCAGGTACGCCGCACCCACCCCCTTGAGCAGCGAAAACGCCGGCGGCGACGAACGGATCAGCGCCGCCACACCCACCGCAACCAGCAGCGTGTGCACCGACAGGCCCGTGCACAGCCCGGCCGTCACCAGCAGGCCCGAGCGGCGCCCCGTGGCCGCCGATTGCGCGAGTACGAAGACGTTGTCGGGCCCGGGCGCCAGCGCGAGCACGAGGCTCGCGCCGAAAAAGGTGAGAAGCGTGTGCAGGGCCGGCATCGCGATCCCATTCAGCCGCCCCGCCCCGCCCCTGGCAAAACCTGTTTCACACCCCTTCGCCTCTGCGCGCTGGACAAGCCCGCCCCGGACGCGCAGCGTGCCGCTTCAACGCCCATTTCCCCGTGGAACTCCTAGTCAAACGCCTCACGTCCACCGCGAGAATCCCCACACGCTCCACCGAGCACGCCAGCTGCTTCGACGTCTGCGCCGACGCCGAGGGCACGCTCGCCCCGGGCGACCGCTGTCTCGTCAAGACCGGTCTCGCCGTCGCCGTCCCCCCCGGCTTTGAAGTGCAGGTGCGCAGCCGCAGCGGCCTCGCCCTCAAGCAGGGGGTCGCCGTGCTGAACTCCCCCGGCACCGTCGACGCCGACTATCGCGGCGAGGTCGGCATCATTCTCATCAATCACGGACGCGATCCCTTTGTCTTCAAACGCGGCGACCGCATCGCCCAGATGGGCGTTTACCGCGTCGAGATGTGCCCCGCCGTCGAGGTCGCCGACCTCTCCGATACCGCGCGCGGCGCAGGCGGCTTCGGCCACACCGGCGTCTGAGCCACGGGCCCGTGCCCGCTAGGGCCGCGCACCGCACCGCCGTCCGTAATTTTCGTTTTCCCCGACGCCATGACCGCCAAGAAC
>JAJXVO010000395.1 GCA_021782105.1 bacterium | reverse complement strand
GGGTGCCGACCTTGCCCTCGAGTTCGGCGAGGGTGGCTGCCAGCTGGGCGTGCTGCCAGCCGCCGTGTGCGAGCACGAGGTGGCGGAGGCGGTAGCTCAGGCGCTTGAACCGAAGGGCCTTGGAGGCCTGGCGGCGGAGGCTGTTGATCTGGCGGCCGACCTCTCCGATCACGTCCGCGACGCGCGTGAGGTTCTGGTCGGTCATCGACAGCTTCTGCAGGGCCTCGCGGCGCTGCGACTTGTACTTCGTGATGCCGGCGGCTTCTTCGAAGACGGCGCGGCGCTCCTCGGGCTTGGAGGAAAGGATCTGGTCGATCTGGCCCTGGGCCATGATCGAGTACGAGGTCCGGCCGATGCCGGTATCCATGAACAACCGTTGGATATCCTTCAGACGGCAGGGTTGTCCGTTGAAGAAATATTCACCCTGACCATCGCGGTGGACCCGGCGCATGATCTCGATCTCGTGGAATTCGCTGCCGAGCTGTTTTTCACAATCGGTGAGGATCAGCGAGACTTCGCAGAGCTGGGCGGGTTTGCGGCTGTCCGCGCCCTCGAAGATGACGTCCTGCATCTTGCCGCCGCGCAGGGCCTTTGCGCTCTGTTCACCCAGTACCCAGCGGATGGAGTCCGCGATGTTGGACTTGCCGCAGCCATTTGGCCCCACGATCGCGGTCACGCCCGGTTCGAAGCGGAGGGTGCTGGGATCTGCGAAGGACTTAAATCCGTGGAGCTTTAGGGCTTTGAGGTACATTGACCTGAATTCGTCGGTTAAAATGGGCGGGAGGCAACGAAGGGGACGAGCTCACTCAGGTGCATGCGCAGGGACTGACTTACGGCTCGGGCGATCGTGTGCGTGGGGTGTTCCATCGCTTCGGTGAACCTTCTTAGTTAACTTCTTTCTCTTCTGTTAAATACGTTTTTTTGGGATCATCGCCTTGCGCTCAAATTCCGGTAGTCGTCGCTTGCTCCTGTTGGCTGGGTTTCCCAAGTTGAAACCGCCGAAGTTGAGAGAGCGGGTTTTTGGCGTGCAACGGGAAAGTGCTCGGACTTGCTCACGGGTTATTCACAGGGGCCGACTCCGCCACCTGGCGGGGGGGAGCTCAGGCGACGCGGCAGGGCAGCAGGGCGGCGTCCTGCATGCCGTGAATGATCTTCTTGTCGGGGGGGCAGAAGGTAGCGAGTGCGCCCGCGAGCCGGGCCTGTCCTTCGCCCACCAGGTAGTAGGGGCAGAGTCGGAGCCGTCCCTCACGCGGCGCGGCTTCAAAGGCGCCAGGTTGTCCATCGACGGCTGGGACGTAGAGCGTATGCCGGGCTCGTCGCGGTTTGCGGTAGGTCTGGAGGACGTGGAGATGCTGGTGGGAGAGGTCGAGCGCCTGTTCGAGGCCGAACTGCCACTGCTCGCGCGAGCAGTCGGAGCCCAGCACGACGCTGCGCGCCCCCCAGGCGGTCTCATGGTAGCCGCTGATCTTGATGATGAGATCGCGCTCCTTCTGCGAGGCGGCGGAGAGTTCACGCCAGTCGGTGAGGGGACGCCCGCCGACGAGCGGGCCGTCGAGCACGGCGCCCGGCGGCAGCGGTGCGGCGTCGAGCACCCAGGATTTTGGGATGATGCGGGCGAGCAGCGCATGAGAGCGCTTGTCGAGCGATTCCGCCCAGAACTCGCGCAGCCGATGGTGATGGAAGAGCGCGAACGCGAGTTTCTCTTCCTGGAACGGGCGCATGGGGGGCGCCACGGCGAGGTCGCCGGCCTTCCAGGACTCGAGGATGAAGGCGGCGGTCTTGACGTTCGCGAGGTCGAACAGCTCGAAGAACCGGTACAGCACGTCGATCTTCTCCGGGTTGCCGTCGAGGTCGAAACACAGCGTGGTTCCGAGCGGGAAGAGCTGTTCCGGGCGCAGGCAGAAAACCCGTTTACCCTGCACTTGGAGCTGGCCGGCGAGCCACTCCATCTCGGGCCGGTAGGTGGCGGCCTCCTCGCTGACGACCAGGGCGATGAGCGGATTACGGTCGCCGGGGCGCAGTGCGGCGAGGCTTTCGTGAAAGGCGCGGATCATCTCATCGCCCGCGCCGATGATCGACGCGCCGGCGTCCTGCTCGTACAGGCGGTTGAGAAACGCCGTCAGGCCGATCCCGCCCGGCACCGAATCGAGCTCAGTCATGACGAAGCCGTCATCGGTCAACAGGAGGTCGGGCCGGAGCACGGTCGGAAACAGGCCTCGGTTCTTGGGGTCGCGCGCGTGCAGGACGAGCTCGCGGGGTTTGCCGCGGTCGAGGTAGTCGGCCACCCAGGGAGCGAGCAGCGGCTTGTTGCGGAGAAGGTTTTTGCCTGCGGCTGACCGGAGGTAGAGCGTCTCGAGCGCCTGATGAAACTGCAGGCAGGCCGCGCCGATCTGACCAAGCTCGTCCACCTGGTCGCGCGACAGCGGCCAGGCCTCTGGCGAGAGCTGCCAGGTCTTCGCCTCGAAGAGCGGCGTTCGGTCGAGTTCGGAGCGGATCTGCGCGTAGGGAAGCATGTGGTGATCCTGGCTGATTTGATGGAATTTGAACCCCAGAGACGTGGAGGACACGGAGAAGAACTCGGGGAATAAACTCTCAATTCCTTAAATTCAAAACCTCCAACTGGCCTCTGGCTTCTAACTTCTGCCCTCTGGCTTCCGGTTTTCTCTGTGCCCTGCGTGTCTCCGTGGTTCAACTACGGCTTTGGCGGAGGGCGCGTCGGTT